>JBDZVF010000109.1:0-15031 GCA_040255575.1 Pseudomonadota bacterium
GACGTAGCGGCGAGGGTCAATGTCATCTGCGCGAGCCGGACCGCTGCCAGGTGTGGAAAGTTGCCTCTCGCGGGATCGGGACTGCTGGGCGCGGCTACGCCTGCGACGGCGGCGGCCCACCTTGCATCGTCAAGGAAGCCAGCATCGACGAGCGCGATCGGGCAGCTCGCCGTCTGCTGGCGTGCCCGCGTATCAAAGCGGGCGAGTGTCTCGCGGAGGTCGACGGCCAGTCGCAGGCGATCATCAGTACTGGGGCGTAGGTGTTCCGCTACGAGAAGAGTGAGTAGAAATTCGTTGAGCAGCTGAATCGACTGCATCGACTCGGCGTTGAACCAGCCGTGGGAGTCAGATGTGCCGCTCTCGTAGCGATCAGGCGCCGCGATCATCGGAGTTTCTCCTCATCGCACGCATGGCGCGCCAGCCAGGTCGCCTTTGACGTGGATCGCGCGAACGCCGCCGGCGAACCTCGTGAACAGGATCCTCGTCCTGGTACCGATACATGCCGAAGCCCACGTGCATCGTGGGTTCGCCTGGCCTGCGTTCCTGCTCACACCGAAGCATGAACGCGTCGACCCGGCGCAGGCTCGCCATGCAATCGCGTTGACAGAAATCGGCAAGAGCGCCTTCCTGGCTTCTCGGAAAGTGCTCGTTCTCGGCCGTGTACTCAAACCAGCTCTCAGCCTGCTCACGCGGAAGAAGGTTGTGCTCGTAATTGCTCAACATTCCACACAGTCCGCGAAGATTCCGCGCGCTGGTCTCTTGGGCCATCCCACGAAGTGAAACCCAGCGCATTCGCGCCACATATCGCTTTCCGGCCTTCTCCACCGCGCCGGCCCGCAGGAGGTACTGAAGCATTTCGGTGACCGATCGCGTGCGACTCACGCGCCGCACGAGGGCTTCGAAGGAGGGGGCCGCGCCATGCAGCTTGAGCGGGCGCGGACGACCCTTGGAGTCGGAAAACGTGGGGTCCGCGTGCCACATGGTCATGATGTGAGGTGCATCGCGAAACTCCGGTGCATCTGGACGACGGATGCGCGGAACTCGCACGAGCGGCACACGAGTGGCAGAGGCAACGGCCTCGATAATGTCCGCCGGGGCGTAGCCACAGCGGCGCAGTATGCTGACAAACTGCTCGATAGCCCGGCGGCCCGATGTATCGAGTGGCCGCTCTGGCGTGTGTGTTCGGCGATTCAGCGATGGGCGCTTTGCTTCAGCATTCACGGTATCCGTTCCGCTCTTCGGTGGCGCGAGGCGCGTTTGGCTCGCGTTCTTCGGCGGTCGCGCAACGGCTTCGCGCGACCGGGGATCGTTGAGTCGTCGAATGCGAAAGCCGCAGCGCCGACGAGCGTGGTCGGCTCGGAGCCTGAGCGAGTCTCCCAGCGGCTGAAATAGGCATCGAGTCGAAAGAGCGTGTCCGCCAGGACTCGACGAAGATGGCGATGAATGGTTGGCAGCGCGCTCACGGGCACGCGCGCATTGGTAGCGGTGCGCTCGAACAGAAGCTGCGTGTCGTCATTGCAGCCGAGATTGTGCGCGATAGTTCGCATATGGCCGAGGAGCGCCATGTAGGCATACACGTGCGCAACGGCGGTGTCGTTCGAGAAGGAGACAAAGGGCGAGTTGGGTACGTAGCGGCGACCCTTGCGTTGGATGGCGCCGAGCTCGATCAACACTTCCACGGTCGTCTGAACACGTTGCTTTGGAAAGACTCGCCGAACGAGCGCGGCAACGCTTCGCTGCGCTCCGTTCAAGGGGAGCGCTGCCGGTTGGCGAGGCGATCGACGGTCGCGATAGTCCGGGTCTGCGTACCAGTGAGCGAGCACATGCGCATAACCCGCTGCGTCGTGCAGTCCGGCGGGGTCAAAAGGGCGCGAGGGCTCCTGCTTGTGACGAAGGATGTCACGTAGCTCGTCCAGCAAGGTCTGCTTGGACACCCCGACGCCCAGTAGGATTTCCGCTGTGTGCTCCAGGATCTCCCGGCCGGGCGAACTGCGAGAGCCTCGAGGAGTTCGACGCGCGTTCATGGGCGCTTTCGTCGTCTGCGCCCAGGCGGTTTGCCCGCAGGCTCATCCAGGATTTGGATGGCGACGCAGAGTCGACGCGCATCCCGGCTTCCGCGTGGAGCTGCGTGGCGCCGGTGGTTGAGCGCGACGTCTGCGCTTTCCAGAAACACATTCGCGTTCTCTTCGAGCTCCTGTCGCAAGAGCGGCGCGTAGCGCGCGCTAACCGACAGGTTCTCGACGCGGCTCGCGAAATGCGGGTCGGTAGGATGTCGCGCGTTGTGCACCATGAGCGCAAGGTGCTGCGCGATCTCTTCGCCGAGCGCGAGGATGCCCTCTGGATCCCAACGGCCCGCAATGCTCGTGCGCGCCAGCGCCTGGAGGCGCCCATCAGGCAATTGTCGAACTGCGCCAGCGCTCTGGAGCGCGTTCAATATGGGCGCGACGCGCGTCTGACCACCGTAACGCTTGACGAGGGCTGCAAAGGAGGGTGCAGGGCCGTTGCGTCTCAGCGCTGCCGGACGGCCCGTCCGATCCTGAAACTCGCGATCATTCCACCATCCGCTCAGAACCCGCTCGCTGCGCTGTCGTCCATCGTGAGCCGCGCGTGGCTTGCGAGCGTCACCGGCAAGAATGGTGGCGACCTCAGTGCGTGACAGTCCGCTCTCCACAGCAATGCGTGAGACGTTTGGTCTCACAGCGCGGCGGCCGGTGCGAGCCGGCGCTTGGCCGGATGTCATCTCGTGGGATTGTATGCAGGCTCGCACATAGGCTCGCCGCATCAACGCGGTCCACTCACCGACCCCGATCCGGGCGTGAAGCATCAGTAACGCAAAGGGGAGGAGGATGCGTTCGGTGGCGCTCAGAACGGCGCCTTTGACATCCCCGTCTCTACTCATGGCTGCACATCGCAGCTCGCCGCGAGCTTCTTTGAAGCACCGTCAGGCTCCCTGGGCTTGTGGCCCTATGAGAACTATGGTACTAGCGCAGTGCAGGACGTGCAAAAAGTTTTGCACAGGGAATCGGGAATGATTCCCGGGACGTGGCGTACCGGAATGGAGGAGCAAGGCGGTGCGCATTTCGGATGAGCGCTTCGACAGGGATTTGCGCCGGATCCGTCTCGCGTGGCGGCTGATCGGGCATGGCGCACGCACCCAAACGATTCAACGCTGGAGCGGTCTGTCACGCTACCGGATTCAGTCTCTCTATCGGGACTATGGGGCGACTGCCGCCTCTGTCGCAGAGCCAAGGCTGCGAGGCCGCTCACCGGGCCAGATCGCTTTCTTCTGGCAATCGACACAGCTTCGATGTGAGGCTGCGATCCTCGCGGGGTTCTTCCGGCTCTTCGGCCCACTGCCTCTCGCTCCCATGGAAGACGCGAAGGCGTCGATGCCAGGTCTCATGTTGGGTGAGCAGCTTTGTGAAAGCTACGAGCGCTTCCGCTCGCTGGCTCCCGATTCGCAGATTTCGATCGAGCACGCAGTGCTCTTGCTCCTGGAACTTGCGCGCGGCGTGGAGCTGCGACTCGACATCTGCTCCGATTGCGAGACCGCCCTCGTTCTTATCGACGTGCTCGCCGCCGGTCGTCCGCTCTGTGCGCACTGCGCGCGCAGAACGAGTGCGCGGGAGGGCGCGATCGCGACGCTCGTGACGCCGGACAGGCAGGATCCGACGGATACGTCTGCTGCCCCTGAATCGGGTCGTCAAGGGAGCCTGTTTTAAGCGCATAAGGCGGAAACGCCTCTTTCGCCACGCTTCCACCTCGATGCTATTGGCCTGCGCGATGCCGCGCTGGTGCCGCTCGCGTCTTGAATCCGCCGGGCTTGCGAGGGAGGTCTGCTCGATCCGCTCCCGGGCCGGAGCCTGAGCAGTTACGAGCGCAGGTTCTTGCAGCGGATGCGCCTGGTGCCGCAAGGGAGTAAGATAGTAATTAATTACTTACTTCTCGGGCGCTCACTGATGAAATCACGCCGCCAACACCTGCCTGCCGAGGAACGCCGCGCCGTCACCGTCGAGGCCGTCGTGGAGCTCGCAGCCGAACAAAACCCCAGTGAAATCACGACTTCGGCAATCGCCGAACGCATGGGGCTGACACAGGGCGCGCTGTTCCGGCACTTCCCGACCAAGGACTCCATCTTCCAGGCAGTCATGGAGTGGGTGGCCGAGCGGCTGCTCGGCCGCATGGAGAAATCCGACCAGGCTAATCCCTCGGCGCTCGCGGCGCTTGAAGCGATGTTCCTGTCGCACATCGACTTCGTCTCCGAGCATCCGGGCGTACCGCGCATGCTGTTCGGAGAGTTGCAGCGTGCTGCGGACACGCCAGCCAAGCGCGCTGCTCGCACGATGATCCGCACTTATGGCAGGCGCCTTGCCGCGCTGATCGAGAAAGGAAGATCGACGGGCGAAGTGGCGCCGGAGATCGACCCGTCCATTGCGGCGACCCTGTTCATCGGAACCATCCAGGGCCTCGTCATGCAGTCGCTGCTGGCGGGGCGGATCGAGCAGATACGCAAGGAGGCTCCCGGCGCGTTCGCGATCTACCTCCGCGGAATCAGGGTTGCGCCATGAAGCTGCCCGCCGCACTCACAGGCCGAACCTGGGCGTTCATCGGCGTGCTGCTGCCGCTGTTCGCACTGTTCGTGTATGTCGCTCTTCGTTCCGGGCCACTGGCCCCAGTGCCGGTCGTCGTGGCGACGGTGCAGCGGCTGAGCCTGGAGCCCGCACTGTTTGGCATCGGCACGGTGGAGGCGCGGTATACATTTCGAATCGGCCCGACGTTTGCGGGACGCGTGCAGCGAGTGGATGTGCAGGTCGGCGACTCGGTCGCTGCCGGACAGGTGCTGGGCGAAATGGATCCGGTGGATCTCGATCAACGGATTCTTGCGCAGCAGGCCGCCGTCAGGCGCTCCGAAGCCACCGCACTCGCGGCCGACGCACAGGTGGCCGACGCAGCTGCGCGCAGAACCTTTGCACTCGCACAGGCGCGTCGCTACGAAGAGCTCGTCAAGGCGCACACTGTCAGTGAGGAGGCGGTCGAAACGAAACGACAGGAGAGCCAGGTGGCGGAGTCCGGGCTGGCCGCCGCTCGAGCCAATCTGAGTGCGGCCCGACAGGAACTGACCCGCGCTCGTGCCGATCTCGACGTACTTCGCAGACAGCGATCGAACCTGCAGCTGGTCGCTCCCGTTGCGGGGCTGGTTGCCGCACGCCATGTCGATCCGGGCACAACTGTCGTGGCCGGCCAGCCGGTCGTAGACGTCATCGATCCTGCGAGCTTGTGGATCAACGTACGTTTCGACCAACTGCGCACATCTGGCCTGCGCGCGGACTTGCGGGCGACGATCGTCCTTCGCTCGCGGCCCGGCCAGGCCCTGAGCGGCCGCGTGCTTCGCGTGGAACCGATGGCGGACGCCGTGACAGAAGAGCTGATGGCCAAGATCGTGTTGGACGAGCTGCCCGCGGTGCTGCCGCCGGTTGGCGAACTGGCTGAGGTCACCGTCGCGTTGCCCGCCGTCACCGAGATGCCAGTCGTATCCGACGCCAGCGTGCAGCGCATCGGCGGCCGGCTCGGGGTCTGGGTCGTCGATGAGGACTCGGATCTTCAGTTCACACCGGTGAAGCTCGGGGTCGCGAGCCTCGACGGGCGCGTGCAGATTCTCGAGGGCCTGAACGAGGGCCAGAAGGTCGTTCTCTACAGCCAGCGCGCGCTAAACGAGCGGGCACGCATCAAGGTCGTGGATCGCCTGCCCGGAGCGTCCTGATGATCAGCCTTGCCGGGCGCGACATCCTGCATGCCTGGGGCAAGTTCGTGTTCACGGGCATCGGTTTGGGTCTTCTGATCGGGGTGACGCTGACGATGGCCGGGGTCTACCGTGGCATGGTCGACGACGCGAAAGTGCTTCTCGACAACAGCGGTGCCGACTTGTGGGTGGTCCAGCGGGACACACTCGGGCCTTATGCCGAATCCTCGTCCCTCAATGATGATCTCTGGCGCAGCATCCTCGGCATGCACGGCGTCGCACGCGCGGCGAACGTCACCTACCTCACGATGCAGGTCTGGCACGGCGAGCGTGATGTTCGCGCGATGGTGGTCGGCGTCGTCCCCGGCGGGCCGGGCGAGCCGGGCCAACCGGGGTTCCTCGTCGCTGGCCGGCAGATCACGCGCAGTCACTATGAAGCCGTCGCTGACGGTGCCACGGGCTTCCGTATCGGTGACCGCCTGCAGATTCGCCGCAACTACTACACCGTCGTCGGGCTGACACGCCGCATGGTGTCCTCGAACGGCGACCCCATGGTGTTCATTCCACTGAAGGACGCGCAGGAAGCGCAGTTTTTGAAGGATAACGATGCGATCGTCAGGCAGCGCGCACGAACCGCGCGGAATCCCGAGCTCAATCGGCCAGGCGTCCCAGGCCTGCTCGATGCCGTGATCGAGTCTCAAAGCGTCAATCCGTATGTCAACGCCGTGCTCGTGCAGATCCGGCCCGGCTTCGATCCTGAAGAAGTCGCGGAGCCGATTCGTCGCTGGATGCGCCTGACCGTTTACACGCGCGCGCAGATGGAAGCGATCCTCATCGGCAAGCTGATCGCGACCTCCGCGAAGCAGATCGGCATGTTTCTCGTGATTCTGGCCATCGTCAGCGCGGCCATCGTCGCCTTCATCATCTACACGCTCACCCTGGGCAAGATCCGCGAGATCGCGGTGCTCAAGCTGATCGGCACGCGGAATCGCACGATCGCCGGCATGATCATGCAGCAGGCCGTGGGCCTTGGGCTGCTCGGGTTCGTGGTCGGAAAGATCGCCGCCACGTTCTGGGCGCCCATATTTCCCAAGTATGTGCTGCTCATGCCTGGCGACTCCGCGCGCGGTTTGATCGCCGTCGTCGTGATCTGCGTGCTGGCGAGCATCATCGCGATCCGGTCGGCGCTCAAGGTCGATCCAGCGGAGGCGATCGGTGGATAGCAGCCAGACGCGAGGCATCCTCATTGAGGGCCTGCGCAAACGATACGGCGAAGGCGACACCGCGGTCGATGCGCTGAAGTACGTCGATATGCAGGTGGCGCCGGGCGAAGTGGTCGGGCTCATCGGCCCCTCGGGCTCGGGCAAGAGCACGCTACTCAAGTGCCTGGGTGCGGTGATCGAGCCCACCGGCGGGCGCATGACGCTGGGAGGCCAGGTGATTTATGAGGATGGATGGAAGATTCCGGATCTGCGCGCATTACGGCGCGACAAGATCGGCTTTGTGTTCCAGTCGCCGTACCTGATTCCGTTTCTCGACGTCACCGACAACGTCGCGTTGCTGCCAATGCTCGCGGGGAGAACCAATGCACAATCGCGCGAGCGCGCCATGGAGCTGCTGACCGCATTGGATGTCGCGCATCGTGCGCGTGCCATGCCCTCGCAGTTATCGGGAGGAGAACAGCAGCGTGTCTCCATCGCGCGTGCGCTCGTGAATCGCCCGCCGGTCATCCTCGCGGACGAACCGACCGCCCCGCTCGACAGTGAGCGGGCGTTGACGGTGATCAGGATCCTCAACCAGATGGCGCGACAGTACGAGACCGCCGTGATCGTCGTAACGCACGACGAGAAGATCATTCCGACCTTCAGACGCATTTATCACATTCGCGACGGGCGAACACACGAGGAGGCGGGCGAGGCTCGTATTCTGGAGTAGCCCGGTCATCTCCGAGTTGACGCCGCGGGCTATGGAGACCTTCAGTGGCGATTCGACGCTGATCGAGGTGGCCGCTTTGAAAAGAATGAGGGCCGGGACGCTTCTCCCCCAGCTCGTGGATGACGCTGCCGCAGGGTTAGCGTCCGTCGATCTACCGCGACTCGGCTTCCCGAATCACTTCCCACATCGGGATCTTGAGCCCCACGCAGACGCGCTCAAGCGTTGTGAGCTGCAGGTTCTTCTGCCCGCGCTCCAGCGCACCGTAGTAGGCGCGGTGCATCTTGATGTGATCCGCAAAGCCTTCCTGGCTGAACTCGCCAGCTTCGCGGTGCCGGCGCAGAACCTCGCCGATGCGGACCTGAAGGGATGGGCGTTTCATAGGCAGGCACCTTAAAAGGCGGCTACTTGAGTAGCAACCTGTCTTAGGGTAGGCTGCCTATAGGTAGCGGATCGGGCGGAACAACGACCGATCGCTGCCAAGGAGGTGATACCTAATCGAGGAGAATCCCACGCGCCCCAACTGAACGCACGAATTTGCAGCGGCGCCCGCCCAGTGCGACTAACACCGGACGGACGCCTGACCACAGCCCCCTCGGCTTAGGAGGAGACCATGGCTGCGCAGAAGTCTATCGCGAAGGGTGCCGGCACACACGCCGCCGCGCCTGAAGGGAAGGCCGCCGTTCGCCCACGGCACGCCAAAAGCCCCCGTTCGTCCACCACACCATCCGCCCGCCAACCCACACGCCGCCCCCGAGCCCGGCAGGACGGTGATCTGAACCCCCAACGGGGCGACCTACTGGAGAACCTCAGCGCGCGCCTCGCGCTGGTCGAGACGGCATCGATCGCCTTGCGGAAGTTTGAGGAGGATCCGGAGATCGGCTCGATCTGCGCCTCCCTGGAGCACGCGATCCGCATGCTCGCGAAGGCACACGAGGCTGTCGATCTCCACCTCAGAGAGTCCACGCGTTGACGGCGCGGTGTTATCGCGGGCTGCGGGAACCCCCACCCGTGGCTCCGTGAGGAGGGAAGGAGGCGTGGGCAAGGCATGCGCGACGATGCCGCCACGCCTCCGATCCCCTCGGCGGCACCGAGGGTCAGTCGTTGGGTTTTGACTTCGGCTTGATGGCGTACGTGATGAGGTCGTACAGCACGAGGAGCCCGATGAAGCCGCCCGCGATCGCGAGCATCTGCCCTTGCGGGAAGTGCGACTGGGGTGCCACCAGCGCGTAGAAACCGCACATCAGAAAACCGATCAGCCCGAGCCCGGCGAGCACCGGCCGAATTACCGCGCCCAAGACGTCGAGGACTGCAAATAGAAACAGCCGGATGAGATAGACAATGTCCGCGAGGACTCCAACGAAGGGATTCATGGCTTCCTCCGATTCCCTGAGGTCGACGTCGATCGATCGTGCAATGGGTTCGGAAGTTGTTGCAAGTCGATGCATGTGTGCCGCGACGTCCGCCGTGCGCACGCATGCAACAGCTATTTGTGCGGTAACTCGACAGATTCGCGCGTCGCCGCCTGCCTTCCGCGGTGGTTTGATGGCTCCCGTCCTCGAATCGCCCGCGCAATCCGGAACGCTCTGCACCGAAATGCGCCGGTTCGAGACGGAATGCAACGGAACGAGACACGACGGGAGCACTGTTCCATGAACACGCGGATTCGAGCGCAGGCAGCACCGCTCGCTCTTCAGACGATCTGGATGGTGGTGGCGGTCTTCGCATTACCAGAGCTTGCCTTCGCGCAGGCGAGCCCCTTTCAAACCGGCGCAGACAACCTGGTCACAAACTTCATCGCGATCGCAACTCCGTTCGCGATCCTCGCCATCATGGTGCTGGCGGTGGTGGCGATGACCGGTCGTATCAGCTGGGGCTGGCCGATCGGTGCGCTCGTCGGCGTGGCGGTGATCTTCGGCGCGCCGCAGATCGTCGCGTGGATTCGTACGACGTTCGCTGTGTAGGAGCGCCTCCAATGAGCGAACGGAACACGGGCGTGACCGCGGATCCCCTGTTCGTGGGCGCGACGAGGCCCCCGATGAGATGGGGTGTCACGTACGCCGCGCTGGTGGCGAACATGGTGATCACGATGGAGGTATTCCTCGCCTCCAAGAATCTGCTCACGCTCCTGCTCGCCGTTCCACTACACGGGATCTGTGCGCTCCTGTGTGCGCGGGACCCCCGCTTCTTCGATCTCGCGATCGCATGGTGCCGAACGCGACTCCCGGCCATTGCCTGCAACTATCGATTCTGGCGCTCGAGCAGCTATAGCCCCTTGCTACTGACTACCCCGTCGACCGACGGCCGTCGACGCGCAGTCCCCTGGGTGCGGGTGTAGGGAGTCGCAAGATCATGCGAACGGCAAACACCGCACGTCGCCTGCGTCATGAGATGACACTCGCGGCCCGCATTCCGTACACGGCACAGGTGGCCGAGCACCTCGTGCGAACCACCGCCGGCCACTACGTGCAGGTCCTACGCCTCGGCGGCGCGAGCTTCGAGTGTGCGGACGACGACGACATCAACGCCTGGCACGAGCGGCTCAACGTCCTCTACCGGAACATCGCTTCACCGAATGTTGCCGTCTGGTCTCACATCATCCGTCGCCGGGAGCACACCTATCCTGGCGGTGAGTTCTCGATCCCATTTGCGTCCGATCTGAATGCGCACTATCGGAAGCGCATTGCGGGCGAGCGTCTCATGGTGAACGAGCTCTACGTCTCGCTCGTCTACCGACCCACGTCCGGTGCCGCCACCGGCCTTGCCGCTCGGCTGTTGAGCCGCACCAGTGCTGAGGGTTCACAACTGGAGTTCGCTGAAGCGCTCGACGCCTGCGAGAAGCTGCGCCAGACGGTCGAGGCGGCGTTGGATCATTACGAACCCGAAGCACTCGGCATCTATGAACGCGGAGGGCACCGTTACTCGCGCATTCTCGAATTTCTCGCATGTTTGATTGATGCCGAACGCCGGCCAGTCCCGCTGCCGCGGGCGCCACTGCCTGAGGTGCTTGGAACGTCGCGCCCCTCGTTCGGGCTTGAGACGCTGGAATATCGAAGCGCAACGCAGACCCGGCTCGGCGCGCTTATCGGCATCAAGGAGTACGCGACGCCAACCGTGCCGGGACTCTTCAATGCAGTTCTTTCGGCGCCGTTCCCGCTCGTCCTGACTCAGTCCTTCACATTCCTGAAGAAGAGCGCGAGCCAGGCCCTGCTCACGCGTCAGTACGCCCAGCTGCACAACGCCGGCGACTTTGCCGTATCGCAGGCCGAGGAACTGAAGGATGCATTGGACGCGGTCACAGCCGGCGAATGGGTGATGGGAGAGCACCATCTCACGCTGCAGGTGCTGACGGATGCGACCGACGAAGTCAGTGACGCCGCGAGGTCTGCTTCGTTGCGTGCGCTCAATGATCGGGTGGCGCTCGCGCGAGACATGCTCGCGGACGCGCACCTGGTCGTCGCGCGCGAAGATCTCGCGCTCGAGGAGAGTTTCTGGGCGCAACTGCCGGGATGCTTCTCCCGGCGCGCACGCAAGGCGCCTATTACCTCACGCAACTTCGCGGCGATGTCGCCGTTTCATAACTTTCCCGCCGGTCGGGCGAGTGGGAATCACTGGGGTGAGGCGACCACCGTGCTCGTCACGAGCGCAGGCTCCCCCTATCACTACGGGCTGCATGCGAGCGACCCGGATGATCCGGATGGAGGCTCTCGCAAGGACATCGGGCATACGCTCGTGTGCGGCCCGACCGGCAGCGGAAAGACCGTGCTGGTCGGATTCCTAACTGCAATGTTGACGAAGCAGGGCGCGACGCAGATCGTGCTCGACAAGGATCGCGGTCTTGAGATTCTGGTGCGCGCGCTCGGCGGGGAATACCTGCCGCTGAAGCATGGAATACCGACCGGCTTCAATCCCCTGCAACTGCCAGACACGCTTTCAAACCGCGCGTTCTGGAAGAGCTGGCTCTACGCGCTCGCGCGTCCGCGCAGCGTGCGCGAGGAAGCCGACCTCAACCAGGCGCTGCATGGCACGCTGGCACTCGAGCGCGCCGAACGGCGACTCTCCCGTTTCGTTGAGTTTCTCGACGCGACGGATCCCGAAGGGGTCTACGCAAGGCTTCGACCGTGGTGCGAGGTGACCGGCGGCGACGAAGCGTGGGTGTTCGATAACCCGGAGGACACCGTCGTGCCGCGGATGGGGCAGGCGGCTATCTTCGGCTTCGATGGGACGGACTTCCTGAGCAACGAACGCACGCGCCCGCCCGTCTCGCTCTATCTCTTTCATCTCGTGCGGCAGCTCCTGGATGGCCGACGGCTCGTCTTCTGGTGCGATGAGTTTGCGCGTTGGCTGTCAGACGCCGCCTTCGCCGAAATGGGGAAGGACTCGCTCAAGACGTGGCGCAAGCTCGAAGGCGTCTTCTGTGCCGCAACCCAGAGCGCAAGTGATGCGCTCGACAGCCCCATCGCGCGAACGATTGTCGAGCAGACACCAACGAAGATTCTGTTCCCCAACAGCGATGCCACACGACAGGACTACATCGACGGACTCGGCCTGAGCGAGCGCGAGTTCCGGCTGATCAAGGAGCAGATCGTGCCGGGCTCTCGCATGTTTCTCATCAAACGCGGGCGGCACAGCGTCGTGTGCCAGCTCGATCTGAAAGGCTTCGACGCCGAGCTTGCCGTCATCTCCGGGCGTGCCACGACGGTCGAATGGCTCCAGCACCTGATGACGGAGCTCGGCCCGAGGCCCGAACACTGGTTGTCGACCTTCTGTGCGCGGTTCGCCCGTGCTTTACAGCCCTCAGTCGACGCCGCGAAACGTCAGCCATGAGGTGTCCCATGTCGCGAAAACTCGTGTTCAGTCTACCGATCGTGCTCGCACTCGCGTTCGGGTTCGCACGTCCTGCCACAGCTCAGTGGGCGGTCTTTGACGTGGCCGCGCTCACGCAGGCCATTCAGGAATACATGACCCTCCAGGAACAGCTCACGACGACGCGAGATCAACTCAGCCAGGCGCGCAGCCAGTACGCCGCGCTAACGGGTGGGCGCGGCATGGAGCAGCTGCTGTCCGGCACCGCCCGCAACTACCTGCCTTCCAACTGGAGCGAACTCGCCTCTGCGATGGAAGGGGCGGGCGGTGCATACGGAGGACTCGCCACGAGCACCGCATCCTTCGTCACGGCGAACTCTGTTCTTCCGCCCGCCATTCTTGCGCGACTTTCGCCCACAGAGCGTCTGCACCTCGATGCCGCGCGACGATCGATTGCGATTCAACAGGCGCTCGCCGACCAGGCGCTACGTGCTACGAGCAATCGATTCGCCTCCCTACAGCAGTTGATTGACGCGATCGCGGGCGCGAACGACCCGAAAGCAATTATGGATCTGCAGGCGCGGATCGCCGCCGAGCAAAGCATGCTCGCAAATGAAAACAGCAAGCTTCAGCTGCTGTATCAGGCTGCGCAGGCCGAAATGCTTGCTCAAAGACAGCGCAGCAGGGAACAGGCGATCGCGGATATCGGCTCGGTGAATGCGCTCCCGCCGATGGGACTCAACGCGAGCGTCATTCCATGAAGCGCTGCCGGTTTGCTTGTGCCGGTTCCTTTCACTAAGGGGAGATCGACGACATGAATATGAATGGCATCTGCGCCGCTGCCGCAGTCCTGTGTCTTACGACGGCTTGCACGAAACCGCAGGAGGAGGCGCAAACGGTTGACTACTACCGCGCCCATCCGGAGGAGCGGCGCGCGCTCGTGCAGGACTGTGCAAACGATCCGGCCCGCGCAAGAACTCGCCCCGCGTGTATCAACGCCAAGGCCGCCGAACTGAGGGAAAGCCTCGGCTCGGTGCAGGATCTCCCGCCGATGGGTTTGATACCGGACGGCGACAAGTCAGGAGACGCCAAGTCAGGAGACGTCCGCTGAGGCGGAGACACGCACATGGGCTTCTTTGCCGAATTCAGTGCCTGGCTCAACACGCTGCTCGCGAACTACATCTTCGCGTACACCAGTCGTGTCGCGGAGGTACTGGAACCGGCGATTGTCACGCTCGGCGTGATCTACCTTCTGGTCTGGGGCGTGCTCCAGGTAACGGGCCAGATCGAGGAGTCCCTGCTGGCTGCGCTCAAGCGCTTTGCCATGCTGGCGCTGATCTTCGGCGTTGGACTGCAGCAGTGGCTGTATCACGAAGTCATCGTCGACACCTTCTTCACGGCGCCCGCACAGCTCGCTGCCGCGATGGTGGGGGAATATGACTCGGTGGGCATTGTCGATGGCATCGTCGGGTCAGGCGATGAGACGGCGAAACTGCTGCTCGAGAAAGGAGGGATTTTTGACGGGAACCTGACGTTCAGCATCGCCGGATACGCCGTCTACATTGTCGTTGGTCTGACCGCGATCTACGCAATCTTCCTTCTGTCATTGTCGCGGATTGCGCTTTCCGTGCTGCTGGCGCTCGGACCACTGTTCATCGCGATGCTCTTCTTTGAGAGCACACGGCGTTTTGCCGAGGCGTGGCTCGCGCAGCTCGCCAACTATGCATTCATCGCCGTCCTTACCGTTCTGGTCGCGGCGCTGATGCTGACGGTGCTGCGCGCGTCTGCCCTTCAGGCGGTGAGTGCTGGCGGCACGATTCAGATCGCCCATGCGGTAAAGGTGTGCATGGCGGCAGGTCTGACGTTCCTCGTCATGCGCCAAGTCATGCCCATGGCTGCGGCACTCGCCAGTGGAATCTCGCTCTCGACCTTCAACTTCATGAGTGGAGCGCTGGCTCGGGCCGGCGGCTTTCTCGGGCAGTTCTCACGCGGCGCGCTCATGGACAAAGACACCTCGCGCTGGGATCCACTTACGCGCAAAGGCGGCTTCTACACCGGAAGGGCAGCAATGGCGCTCGCGAAGGCGCCCTTCACCGTGCCCCGAGCGCTCGCGCGCCGCTTCGGCCGCAACACGATCCGCGGTTCATGAAGGAGTAGGGAAGATGCTGAAGACCATCTGTGTGAGTGTCGCGGCGCTCCTGGTCGTTGGATGTGCAGCTCACCACGCGCCGCGCGTGAGCTGCTCGGGGCGGCTTGAGGAGATCAATCCGCCTCAGCTGATGAGCGTGCCGCGGGCAGTCGACTCCTCGACAAAGGCACCGACGCCATGAAGAGGGACGCCGCGCTCGACGAGTATTTCCGGGAGGCAGCCTCCTGGGATGCCGACCGCGCCTCCCAGTCGGCGCGCAGCACTCGCATTGCCTGGAGTGTCGCCGCCGCCGGTTGGTTCTGCGCGGTCGCAAGTTCCGTCGCGATTGCCTTCCTTACGCCGCTCAAGACGGTTGCGCCCTACGTCATCCGCGTCGACAACACGACGGGGGTGGTGGATGTGGT
>JBDZVF010000110.1:0-15012 GCA_040255575.1 Pseudomonadota bacterium
CGCCCGAGCCTGGGCGAATCGAGCCCGCCTGCAGCGGATCGGTCGAGGGCGTGAGGCAGCCCGGCCCGCCGTATCCGGCGAGCGCCGCGCGCAGGTTGGGCATCGAGAACGAGCTTGCGAAGGTGGTGTCGTCCTCGGCGTTATGGGCATACACGGCGCTGACCGTGTAATGCCAGGTGTCGCTGCCGAAGAGATCGCCTTCGACGCCGGCCACGAAGCGCTGGGCATCAACCTGGTAGCGGGTGGGATCGAAATAGTCACGGCAGGGCGTGGTCGTCTGCGGGTCGCCCACCAGGCCGCAGTTGAGGCCCCAGAGGCGGCTGCCGTTGAACACGGTCACGTCTTCCCAGAACGGCACCACCGGCATTCCATTGACGATGGCGTTGGGATCGGTGCCCGCGACGATCACCTGGCCCGCGGCATTCCGGGCCGGCAGGAAGTCATTGCCACCGATGCCGTCTTTGTCGAAACCGAGCTGCACGCCGCTGCTTTGCGCGTAGAGCGGCGCTCCCGCGGAGTTGGTCGCGCGAAACGCATTGCTCGGTGCGTATCCGGGAATGATGACGTTCGGCTGCCCGGGACCGGGATTCACCGCGGCCGACGGGTTATCGCCAATCTCGGTGCGATCGCGCAGGAACTGCGCCTCCGCGAAGAATTTGTGTCCGGGCGCAATGTCGTAGTGCGCTTCGAGCGCGGCCTGGTAGCGCGTCTCGTCGGCGTTGTAGCTGTGGCCGTAAGAAGTGCTCGCGACGCAGTTGCCCGGGTAACTCACGCCTTGCCGAGTCACCGGGTTGCCGGTCTCGAACACGGCATTGAACTGGGAGCACATCGGGTCCGCGATCGTGGTGCCGGGCCCGGCGAGGGCGCCGGCGGCGTTGCGGTTCGGAATGGTGTAGCGCGCCGGCCAGCCGGCGAGCCGCCACTGGCCGTTGATGGTGTCGATCTGGTCCTTGATCAGGCCGAGCTCCTGCCAGTCATACGGCGAGCGGTTGAAGTACTCGACCGCGGCGACGATTCCGCCGCGCTCGCCCTGCGAGCCCCAGATGGCCGACACGCGCCAGTCCGTGTTGTTGCCTTCCTCGCGCAGGTCGCCCTGGCCGGTCACCTCGAAGCCGTTGAAGTTGCTTCGCGTGAGGAAGTTCGCGACGCCGCCGACCGCATCGGAACCGTAGATGGACGAGGCACCGTCCTTCAGGATCTCGATGCGCTCGATCATGATCTGCGGGACCAGCGCGTTGACGTCGACGTTGGTGAGCGTTACGGCATCCCGCACGGTACGGCGCGAATTGAGCAGCACGAGTGTGGCGCCGGCACCGAGGTTGCGGAGGTTGAGACTGCCGCTGCCGTTCGAAGCGCCCACGGCACGGCCGACGGCGAACTGGGTGTTGAAGCTGTACGGTAACTCGGTCAGGAAGTCGGCGACCGTTTTCGGCGAGTGAGACTCGAAATCCTCGCGGCTCACTTCAGCGACGGGAGAGGCAGGCGTGAAGCCCTCCGAGCGCCGGATGAACGAGCCCGTGACGACGACGCTCTGCATTTCCTGTTGTCCGCCGCCCGGCGCCTCCTGCGCGTGCGCGGCAGTGCAGGCCGCAAGTGCAGCCGCCACAGCCGTGGCGATCGTGAAATTCCTCTTGTCCGAAGCACAGTACATCGTCAGCAGCCCCCCTGCCCATTGTTGTGGGGCGCTACTGTAGGTGCGCGGCTGCGCGATATAACGGTCGCCGGCACAAGTCGGGAGTGTTGGTGGGGGTGGTACCAGTAACCCCCTCACGAATGCTCGAGCCGCGCGGTGCGGCCTGAAGGTCGGCGGCACGCTCCTCCCGAGCGCGTGTGGTGAAGAGCGATGTCCGGTATCTTTTCGCGATCGACATGAACCGGTGAGCGCGTCATGAACAAGCGTCAACTCGGCCAGAGCGGCCTGGAAGTCTCAGCGCTCGGCTTCGGCTGCATGGGGCTCAACAGCTCGTACGGCACGCCGCCAGATCGGCAGGAGATGATCCGGCTCGTGCGCGCTGCCGTGGAGCGCGGCGTCACCTTCTTCGACACCGCGGAAGTGTATGGCCCGTTCACGAACGAGCAGCTCGTTGGCGAAGCGCTCGCGCCGTTCCGCGATCGGGTAGTGATCGCCACGAAGTTCGGTTTCAAGGTGGACCCTTCGGGCAAGGAGAATCGCGGTGCCGGTCTCGACAGCCGACCTGCGCACATCAAGGAAGTGGCGGATGCTTCGCTCAGGAGGCTCGGCATTGAGACGATCGGTCTCTTCTACCAGCATCGCGTCGATCCCAATGTTCCCATCGAGGATGTCGCGGGTGCGGTGGGGGACCTGGTGAAAGCCGGCAAGGTTCGGCACTTCGGCCTGTCCGAGCCGGGCGTGCAGACCATCCGGCGTGCGCATGCGGCTTTCCCGGTCACGGCTGTGCAGAGTGAGTATTCGCTTTGGACGCGCAATCCGGAGCAGGGCGTTCTGCAGGTGCTGGAGGAGCTCGGGATCGGCTTCGTTCCCTTCAGTCCCCTCGGCCGCGGATTCCTGACCGGCAAGATGGGCGCGGACACGAAGTTCGGCAGTGGCGACTTCCGGGCCAGCCTGCCGCGGTTCTCGCCCGAGGCGCTGGCGGCGAATCAGGCGTTGATCGAGCTGCTCGGCCGCATCGCCAGCGCGAAGAGCGCCACCATCGCGCAGATCGCGCTCGCATGGCTGCTGGCGCAGAAGCCGTGGATCGTGCCGATCCCGGGGACGACCAGGTTGTCCCGCCTCGAAGAGAACCTGGGGGCGGTCGATGTGCACCTGACCGCGGATGATCTGCGCGATCTCAACGACGCGGCTTCGAAAATCGAGATCGTGGGCTCCCGATATACCCCCGCGCAGGAGGAGATGGCGGGGCGCTGAGCAAAGGGGTCGCGCAGGCCGTGGCGAGGCAGCGACCCTTCAGGCCTTGAGCGCCCGCGCCACGAACGAGCGGGGCACGCGCGTCCGAGGCACATCCTCGTCGAACCACTCGCGCACATCATGCTCGAGCCCGATGCCGTGCATGAAGTTGTACAGCGCCTTCTTCAGGGCTGCGCCGTAGAGGTCATGATCAATGCCGGTGGCGTCCGTGAAGCGGATGTCATTGTTGCCAAACGGCGCATACGCAGGCGGATGCAGCGTAACCCCGAACTCCTCAGGATGCTTTCCCACCGGCGAATGCACGGTGCAGGTAAAGCGATGAAAGAACCCTGACTGAATGCACCCGGCCTCGAACAACTGCCGCACGTACTCCAGCGCGTCCACAGTGTCCTGCACGGTCTGCGTGGGAAAGCCATACATCAGGTAGGCATGCACGAGCACGCCCGCGTCGGAGAACGCGCGCGTCACCCGCGCGACCTGCTCGACCGAGACTCCTTTCTTCATCAGCTTGAGCAGCCGATCCGATGCCACCTCCAGACCACCCGTCACGGCGATGCAGCCGCTATCGGCGAGTAACCGGCACAGATCCGTGTCGAAGGACTTCTCGAAGCGGATGTTTCCCCACCACGAAACATTCAGCTTCCGCTGCAGCAAACGGTTCGCGAGCGACTTGAGTGCCTTCGGCGGTGCAGCCTCGTCCACGAAGTGGAAGCCCGTCTGGCCGGTCTCGCGAATCAGCGCCTCCATGCGGCCGATGAGCACGTCGGTGCTCGCGAGGTCGTAGCGCGAGATGTAGTCGAGGTTCACATCGCAGAAGCTGCACTTCTTCCAGTAGCACCCGTGCGCGACCGTCAGCTTGTTCCAGCGACCATCCGACCACAGGCGGTGCATCGGGTTCAGCATGTCGAGCAGTGAGAGGTAATCGTTCAGCGGCAGCCCGTCGTAGGTGGGCGTGCCGCTTTCCGAGAAGGGAATATCCGGCTCCTTGTGATCGACGAAGTGAAGGTCGCGCGTGTACGTGCGCACCAGCTGCTCACGCGGCCTCTTGTTCTGCAGGTGTTCGATGAGCGCGAGCAGCGGCTTCTCGCCGGCATCCAGTGTGATGAAGTCGAAGTAGTCGAACACGCGCGGCTCGTCCATGGCGCGCAGCTCGGTGTTGCAGTAACCGCCACCCAGCACCGTCACCACGGACGGCTGAGTCTGCTTGATGGACTGCGCGATCCGAAACGCGCCATACACGTTGCCCGGAAAGGGCGCGCTGAGCAGCACCATCGTCGGCTGATGCTGAGATAACGTGCTGACCGTCAGCGAGTGCAGCGTTTCGTCCACGAGGGTGCGTGGCGCGTTGAGCGCATCGTGCAACTGATCGAACGTCGCCTGGCTGGAGGCGAGCGACTCCGCGTAGCGCACGAACTCGAACCGCGGGTCCGCGGCTTCGCGAATGACGTCGGCGATGTCATTGAGGTAGAGCGTGCCGAGGTGTTTTGCGCGATCCTGCAGACCCAGCGCACCGAAAGCCCAGTCGAGTGCGTCTCCCTCACTCTCTTCGCTCACGTACTGATCGAGCCTCGTGAATCGCTGGCCTTCGGGAAGGTAGCGACGCGAAGCGATGCGATGGGCGAGGGTGGGGTCGCGCCCCTGCAGAAAGCGGATGACGGGCGAGATCGTTTCCCGGTACACCTCGAAGCGATCGAGGAAGAAGTGCGTGGTCGTGCTGTGTTGCTTGCGCGGCAACGCCTTCACCCGCTCGTGGATGGCGTTGAGGCCCTCGACGGACAGGAGCTTCAGCGCGAGGCCGATCGACAGATCCGTCTGCCGTGCCTGAAAACCACGTGATCGCAGGAACCCCGTGAGATACGCCGTGGACGGATACGGCGTATTCAGCTGGGTCATGGGCGGGATGATCGACAGGATGCGCGGTTCAGACATGCCCGGAAGTATAAGATGGCGCCATGGAGTTTTCCCTCGACCTGCCTTTCATTCGCGACATCGTCACGCGTGAGCGGGAGCTTGCGCTCGACGAAATCCGCACGCTCGGTGTGTTCCGCGCGTTCGAGCGCTCCCAGCAACGCCACGATGAGCGCATCGCTTCCGCCCCGGATATCGGCACGCTTGCCTGCGGGCTCGGCTGCTCGTTCTGCTGCTACTTCACCGTCGACGTTCGCCCGGTTGAGGTGTTCAGAATCCTGGATTTCGTGGAGCAGTCGTTCACGGTGGAGGATAAGGCGCGCCTCCAGGCCGAAGTGCGCGCCAACCGCGCGGTGCTCGAAAAGCTGGACGACGATGAGCGCGTCACGCGCAATCTCAAGTGCCCGTTCCTGCGCGAGGGTCGCTGTAGCATCTACGCGGCACGCCCGCAGTCCTGCCGCAATTACCACGCCACCGATGTGGCGGGCTGCCAGCAATCCTACGAAGACCCCGGCAATCTCGACATCGACCCTGATTTCGCGCCCTACGTGTACCAGGCGGGCGGCGCGCATGTCGAAGCCTTCAACACCGCGATGAGCGAGGCGGGTTTCGACGTGAAGGCGTACGAGCTCAATTGCGCGCTCGACGCGGCGTTGGCGGAGCCGGCGGCACGCGGGCGTTTCGAGGCGCGCTTACCGCCGTTTGCCCGGCTCGCGGGTGAAGAGGTGCCGGCGGAGTTCGACGATCTCGACTAGCGCGGTTTGACTGGCGCGAGCTCGCGAGGGGCCTCGCGGGGCTAGTCGCCCGCGCAGGTGGGGCCGAGGCAGGAGCCGTTCGGCTGCCGGCGTAACATTTCCCGCTGCATTTCCTTGATCTTGGCCTCTTCGTCCTGGATCTGGGCCTCGCTGAGGCACACCTTCTTCTTGAATGCGGTGTTGGTCACGTCGATGGTCCGGCAGTAGTAAACCGCGCCCTTGATCGTCGTCGGCTTGTAGCCGGCGGAGAGGAGGGTGCGGTTGATCGGCGGGCTCGCGGTGGCTGCGGCAGCCGTGTTGGCCGCAGCGGGCGGTGGGCTTGACGCGCTGGTGGCAGCGGCGGGCGCGGTGGCCGTGCTGGTCGAGGCCGGGGACGACGTATTTGCAGCGGGGACTCGAGGCTGGCTCGAGCACGCGGCCACCATCGACACGAGGGAAGCGATTGCGACCACGCGTAGCTTCATTGGAAATTCCCGCCCTGCGCATCGAGTGATGCGATCCCGCCCGAAGCATAGACGTGCCCGGGGCGGCGACCAATAGCGGGTTGCCGCCCAGACGGCGTCCACGCATCGCCCGACAGGGCAACTCCCTCGCGCTCAGCCTCCCTTATGTTGCCCGCCCGCCAATACGAACACTTCCCCGACCCGCCGCTCGTTTCCGCGCCATAATCGTGGTGCAGTGCCGGTCACATGCTTGCGTGAGGGGGTTCAAGTGAGCGGTGTGGGTTGGCGATTCAGTGCGCGATCGAGTGGACGATGGGCTGCTCTCGCGATGGGGATGTTCGCGGGGCTCGCATCGGGCGCGGAATCGCCCGTCCCCCCGCCAGTAGCCTCGGTGCCGCCGGTCGGCGGCGTTCTGGTACCCGTTCCGAACGACGACGATCCGAACGCGCCGCTCGAAGAAGTCGTGATCACGGCGCCCGAGCCGCGCTACGTCGCGCCGACCCGCCGCGACCGCATCGGTCGCATCTGGGCGCCCGTCTACATCAACAACCAGGGGCCGTTCCGGCTCGTGCTCGACACGGGCTCGAGTCACGCCGCGGTGAACTCCGCCGTGGCGGCGAAGCTCGGCATCCCGCTCACCACGGACAATCAGGTGCTGCTCCGGGGCGTCACGGGCTCGCGCGTGGTGCCGACCATCACGGTGGACAGTCTCATCATCGGCGACCTGCAGTTCCGTCCCGCGCGCCTGCCCATCGTGATCGATGCGCTCGGCGGTGCCGACGGCGTGCTCGGCACCGATGGAATGCAGGACAAGCGGATCTTCATCGACTTCCGTCACGACCGCATCACCATCTTCCGCTCGCGCCGGGAGCGCGCGCCGATCGGCTTCCGGACGATCCCGATCAAGATCGTGCAGGGTCTGCTCACGGTGCCGATCCGCGTGGGCTCGGTGCGCGCCAAGGCGATCATCGATACCGGCGGGCAGGCGAGCATCGCCAACGAAGCGTTTCGTCTCGCGGTGGCGCGCCGGGTCGCGCCGAAGGATGTGCTGACGGACGTGATCACCGGCGCGACGCTCGATACCGAAGTGGGCCGGCGCATGATCACGCCGCCGATCCACATGGGCGATGTGATGATCCGCTCGGCGCGGGTCACCACCGGCGACCTGCACATCTTCAAGCATTGGGACATGGTGAAGGACCCCGTCATGCTGATCGGCATGGACGTGCTGGGTCTCTTCGACACGATCATCATCGACTACAAGCGCAGCGAGCTGCAGGTGAAGATGCGGCGCGAGTTCACCGAAGACAGCCGTTTTCGCAGCCGGCTGAACGACTGAGCCGGCTAGCCGAGTCGCTGTTTTCTCGGCGGCCGCACTGTCAGCTCACTGCGCGTGCGGCACTTGCGGCATCCCAGTTTCAGCTCCTGCAGCGGCCGGTCGGCGAAGCCCTTCGCGACCAGCCGGTGCAGATCCACTTCCGCATTCTTGCGGCATCTCCTGCAGTACGCGGAGACGGTGTAGCCGTGATCGATGTGTTGCTGAACGGTGTGGATGATGATCGGTTCGTGAGGCATGAGCGGAGCGTCCCAGTCGAAGAGGTTGCCCGACTCGTCCCGCCACCACTCGACTCGATGCGACTCCTGCGCGCGCGGTTCGCGCGAGTCGGCGTAGATCGTTCTTTGCACGGCTCTCCAGCGGATCTGCGTGCGCTTCGGGCGGCACGGCGTGCAACGGATGCAGGCCATCGCCGCAGCGACAGGCGTCTCCTTCGGAAAGTTGCGATTCCGTATCCAGAACCACTCCGGGCGGATCGGCGCGCAATAGCCGCAGGCCATGCAGCGGGCGTCGATCATCCGATCGCGCTCGTACAGCTCGGCCAGTGTGACGCGCTCGCGATCCATGGCTATCGCGCATGCGAGCGCACCTGGCATTCATCGGTGAGGAGGACGAAGGGCATGCGCAAAGCATCGCGCACGCGGCCGGTGTCGAGCCATCCAGTGAGGATTTAGAACACCACTGGATGCAGGGAAGCGGCGAGTGTGGGGTTCAACGCGTCTGCGTGCCGTGTACGCGAACCGACGGGGGCGATGGCCCTATGGTTTTCGGGGGGCGATGGCTTGGTTTTCGGGGGCGTTCTGCCCAGCCAGAAGGAGGCAGCGCGCCGCCGCCCCTCCGGTGCGCTCAGGCTTGGGCGCGTGGTCTGCCGCCCAGCAGGCGCGCGGGAAGGAGAACGATCGCGCGTAGCAGCTCGAATACGCCTTCGACGGCGATGCCCAGCAGCCTGAAAGGGACCGAGATCAGCCAGATGAGCGGCCATAGCAGTAGCGCCAGCAGGGCGAGCGGCCAGCAGAGGATGAAAAGGATGAGCCACAGGATGAGTTTGATCATGTGCCGGAGAACACGGTTGTCGCGAAGAGGTTGCAGACCATCCCGGAAGCGCGCAATCGCGCGGTGAGGGTTACAGCACGCCGCCGGTCCCTACCACGGCGCCGGCTTGTAATCCTTCAGAAACTGCCCCCACACGTGTGTCCCCGTCAGCCGCCCGACGAATATCGGGTCCACGATTCGCGCCGCTCCATCGATGATGTCCAGCGGCGGCGCAAACCCTTCCTCGGCCTTGCGGGCGGCATGCACCGCCGGGTCTTCATCCGTGACCCAGCCCGTGTCCACGGCGTTCATGTGAATCCCATCCTTCACGAAGTCCGGCGCACTGGTGCGCGTCATCATGTTGAGTGCGGCCTTTGCCATGTTGGTGTGAGGGTGCTTGTCTGTCTTGGTGGCGCGGTAGAACTGCCCCTCCATCGCGCTGACGTTCACCACATGCTTGTCCCGCTCCGGCGTGCGGAGCATGAGCGGTTTCAGGCGGGCATTCAGGATGTATGGGGCAATGGCATTGACGAGCTGCACTTCGAGCAGCTCTGGCGTTTCCACCTCGTGCAGGCGCAGGCGCCAGCTGTTCATCTCGCGCAAATCGATTTGCTGCCGGTCCTCGTCATACCGGTTCGTGGGAAAGAGCGCGTCGCCGTCCCGATAGTCCTCGTCGAGGTAGCGACGCTGGGAAAGGGCAGCGCTGTGGAGCAGGCCTTCGCCCTGCGTGCGCGCGGCGGCGGCAAACGCCGCGACCGTTTCGCCGCCAAGCAGGTGCGCTTCGCCGCCCGGGAGGTGCGCTCTGCTGCCGGGCAGGTGCGCTCCGTCGCCGCGCGCTCCGCTACCTGGGAGGTGCACTCCGCTGCCAGGGTGATGCGCTTCGCTCCCGAGGTGATGGGTTTCGCCGAGCAGGTGCGCTCCATGCCCGCGAAGGTGCGCTTCCTCCAGAACTCTTCGCAGCTCATCGTGGCTCGCCAGCGGCGCGCGCAGCGCGGCCGGCAGTGTCGCGATCGCCTCGGCTTCGCGCGCCAGCAGGTGCTGGAAGAACCCCGCCGGCCGCCGCACCGTCTGGCAAGCATTGTTCAGGATGTAGTCGAGCCGCGGTAAACGCTCGAGGAGAAACCGAGTGAACAACTCAACGCTTGGCGTATGCCGCAGATCGAGCCCATGGATCTGCAACCGCTCACGGAAGGCAGCGTAATCCGGCTCCTTCGAGTAGCGATCCGCCGCGTCGATCGGAAAACGCGTGGTGACGATCACGTGCGCGCCCGCGCGCAGCAGCTTCAGCGCAGCCTGAAACCCGATCTTCACGCGAGCGCCCGTCACCAGCGCGTAGCGCCCGGAAAGGTCGGCGGTCTGTTCGCGCTTCGCGTAGTTGAAGTCACCGCATTCCTCGCACATCGAGTCGTAGTAGCGATGCACTTTCACAAAGGGCTTCTTGCAGACGTAGCAGGCCCGCTCCTTGTTGAGCGGAGGACGCTCATCGAGATCCTCCGGCTTCGGCGGCTCGAGCCACAACGGCGAGTAGACCTCCGCGCGGCGCTGGACGCGCAGCCCCGCCTGCTCGATGGCGCGACGATCCTGCTCCTTCCTCGCTTCACGCTCCGCGCGCCTGAACGCTTTGGCCATCTTCACGAGATCATGGCGCTCGGGCTTGGCGACGAGGCCGGCCAGCATCAGCAGTTCACGCCGCTGCGCCTGGCTCAGCCGCGTGAGATGCGAGCGATCCGCCTCGATGGCGCGAAGCACGCGCACGCAAGTCTCGACGTCGTCCTCGGATAGCCCGGTCTGCGGCTCTGAAGGGGGTGTGTTCATCGTGGCATTGTAGAGTTCAAGGTCAATCGACTGCGCAACGGGTGCGCGTTCAGGGCGAGGTTCGCGAGCGTACCGACGCGCTCACTCGAGAGCTATCGCGACTTCTACGCGAGCCTCGCGGCGGAACGCCACCATCCAGCTTGACTAGAGATGTGGCACTGGATGCCACGTGGACGGAAAATCCAGGCGGGCTTGTGTCAATCCCGCCCCCTCGGGCGATGCTTTCGCGTGCCATGCTTCCCGCGTCAGCCATCAAGCAGCTCAACGATCATCTGGGACGTTACGTCATCCACGTGCAGTGTCGTGTCTGCTCGCACGCGCGCGACATCCGGCCGCTCGTGCTGGCGCGAATCTGCGGCTGGGACGCGGAGCTGTCGCGCGTGATTCCGCGCATGCGCTGCAGCCAATGTGGCAAGAAGAATTGCGATGTCAAAATCGGCTTCGACGCCAAACCGAGGCGCTGGAATACTCACCCCTGACGCGCGGACCTCCGGTTCTGGTACCTTCGCGAGCCACTGTCCATCGCAACGACCCCACGCGCATGCCTGCAATGCTGAAACTCATCTCCTCCATGGCCACTCGCGAAGTGCTCAACGAGCTCGCCGCCCGCGTCGAGCGCGAGACGGGCCAGAAAGTGGCCACTGAAGCGGCCGGCGGCGTCGATGTCGCGAAGCGCGTTCAGAACGGGGAGGCGGTAGACATCGTCGTGCTCGCAAGCAACGCCATCGACAAGCTGATCGCCGGCGGCAAGGTGCTCGATGGCAGCCGGGTCGATCTCGTGCGGTCGGGTGTTTCGATCGCCGTCCGCAAAGGCGCCGCGCGGCCGGACGTGTCCTCCGAAGAGGCATTGAAGCGCGCGGTGATGAACGCGAAAACGGTGAGCTACTCCACCGGCCCGAGTGGCGTGTACCTCGAGAAGATGTTCGCACGCTGGGGCATCCTCGAAGAGCTGCGCCCGCGCATCGTCGTGCCGCCGCCCGGCAAGCCGGTGGGCTCGCTCGTGGCGGATGGCAGCGTGGAGCTCGGTTTTCAGCAGCTGAGCGAGCTCATCCATCTGGCCGGCGTCGATGTCGTCGGGCCGCTGCCGCCGGCGATCCAGACCATCACAATCTTTTCCGGTGGGGTCGCGGCGAACAGCGCGCATCCCGAAGACGCGCGGGCGGTGCTGAAGTTCATGGCATCCCCGGCCGCCGCGGACGCGAAGCAGCGGCACGGAATGGAATCGGCGTGATCTGACAAACTCCCTTTGATCGTCGGGTGACTGGCAGAGGGCGCGCCCTCTGCAAGCCCACACCCGGCGCACCACGGGGGTCACACAGGCTCGAAACATTGAGCACGACGGGGCGGGTCGCGGCGCGCGGCGCGCGGCGGGCGAAGCGCAAGAAATCCAGGCGCCGCTGGCGAATCCCGCGCATGCTGCCGCGGGCGGCCACGCGTCGCCGTTGGTGGCGCACATTCCGCAAGCTGCCGTGGCCGATGCAGGTGGTCACCTCGGTGGTCATTTTCGCGGCGCTGGCCGTGACCGTGAACTTCCTCTACCAGGTTATCCGCAAGCCCACCGAGCTCTTCTTTCCGGTGAGCGGCACGCTGTACAAGACTCCTGCGGAAACGTGGGACGCCTACGCCCCAATCTTCCGGCGCCATTCCACGGCGATCATGACGCCGGAATTTCTCGCGGCCATCGCCCAGGTGGAAGGCTCCGGCAATCCCATCGTGCGCACCTACTGGCGCTGGTCATGGCGGCCGGAGCCGTTCGAGATGTATCGGCCGGCCTCGAGCGCGGTCGGCATGTACCAGATCACCGACGGGACGTTCCAGGAAGCGAGGCGCTTCTGCATTCACGATCACGTGGTCGTGGAAGATGGGCCGTGGGATAGCTGGCGGTCGTGCTGGTTCAACAGTCTTTACTTCAGGGTCGTGCCGAGCCATGCGGTGGAGATGACGTCGGCTTATCTCGATCGCGGAGTCGCCGAGGCGCTGAGGCGACACGGCATCCGTTCGGCCACTCTCGCGCAGAAACAGAACCTCGCGACGCTCATGCACCTGTGCGGGCTGGGTGCAGGCAATCTTTATGCGAGACGGGGACTGCGTCTTGCGCCCGGGCAGCGATGCGGCGATCACAGCGCGGCGGGGTACATCGCCCGGGTGCAATCGATGAAACGGGTGTTCGCGCAGCTCGCCGCGAACGAAGAGCGTTAGGCGCGTCACTCGCGCGCACGTTTCAACGGCGCCGCCTTTCCGCCGTGTTGGAGTTCCACTCGATGAGCGAGACGCCGAGCCCCACGTAATTCGCCGAGTGGTTGTAGTCGACAAGACTCTCGCCATAGCCACTGAAGAATTGCAGATAGCCCTTCAGCTCGCCGCGAATCGGAAACGCCCAGTTCAGCTCGAGCGCGCTGTGGGCGCGTTCACCGCCCCGTAGCGAATGCCGGAAGAGGCCGGAGATCTCGTGGCCGCGGAAGTTGCGGGTGACGAGCAGCTCCCCACGCCCCATGAAGTCTTCGATGTCCGGGTTGTCATCGCTATTGCGATCTTCGTGGATGCGCCACCACGGGCGCACCACCACCGTCCACCCCGGCCGGTCGAAGCCGAGCTGACCGATCACCCGATTCCAGCTGCGGGACAGTGGGATGTCGCGCCCGTTGGAGACATGCGTGACGCTGACACCGGTCATGCGCAGGTCCCACCCCCAGGGCAACTCCTTGTGGGTGCGGAAGTTGAGCAGCAGCTCCGGCTCGTAGTCCGTTTCGCGGAAGGGCCGCGACAGCGAGCCATTGAACACCTGCCAGCGGGAGGACTGCGTATACCCGAACCAGAGGTCGGAGTAGTCCCCGAGGATGTTCTCCCACAGCTTGCTCTTCAGGCTGATCTGGAATTTGGCCTCGGTATTCTGCAGGCCGAGCGAGTTGATCACGGTGTGCCCCTCGCTCGGGCTCGAGGGCCGGTCGTTCGCGCTGCTCGAGTGGAACGCCGCCAGGATGTACACGGGCTTGTGCGGATTTACGCGGAAGCTGCCTTCCTTCTCCTCGGGCGTGAGCTCCCAGCTCTGCTCGAGCAGGGAAGAGGTTTCGGGTTCCGATCTCCCCGCCGTCGGCGGATGGGGCCCCTGCTCGGCCGGCGCGCTTTCCGGCGGGCCGAAGAGCTCGTCATAGCAGGCGAGGCGATCCTTCTCCGCGCGGATCGCGCGACAGGCATCGGGCGTTTTCGCAGGAGCCGGTGGAGTCTGGGCCTCGATGAGCGGGCCATACGCGAGCGCAAAAAAGGTCGAGGCGACGGCGAGAATCCGGGTGCGGCCGGTACGTTGCACGGGGAGCTCCATCCAGTTGATCAGGCCGTCAGCCCCACGATCCGCGACACGTCTTCCGCGTCAACGATCCGGCTGCGGCGGGAGAGGTTGTAAACGGTGCTGATGACGGAGGACTGTTTCTCAGGCGGGACGTCGTTGCCGAGAAGGATAGGACTTTCCTCGCGGATGGACCGCACGACAGCGTCCATGAGCTTGTAGCTGAGCGGCGGCAGCTCGATCGCTGCCGCACCCCGGCCTTCGCCGACGCCCGAGCCCGGATCCCCGAAGCTTTCCTGCCGCGGGCCGCGCCCCATGACCAGCCATTCCACGCTGGTATGGGTGATCTCGCAGATGGCGCGCAGGTCGCTGACATTCGGTTCCGACAACCCGCGCAGCCACTTTCTCAGCGCCCCCTCCGACCGCTCGATCTCGCGGGCCAGCGAGCTCGTACTTCCGTACGAATCGATGACTTGACGGAGACGGGCGGCAAATTCGTCTGGAGGATTGAGATCGATGGATTCTCCGGTCTTGAGCATGCGCGGACTGTAAAGGTCGCGACACGAAAATGCCAGAACTGTTTGATGGAAGTGTGGAAATTCGTACTTTTGTGATGGGAATGGAGGGGTGTGACCCGGAGCGGCCCACCCGAGGACGCCCACGGCGAAGCTTGGAGGAGTGGCGAGCTTCACCCGCATGAATCAGGAGAAGCGCCCGCCATGGCCACTCGTTCTTCCGCTCAAATTCCGCGTGCCGCCGCGCGCCTTAGGGAAATCTCGGATCGTTTGCGCGCCATGCAATCGTCCGTAGCCGTGGCCGTAGCCGCGCTCCGCAGCCAGAACGCCGATATAGATGAGGACGTGGCGCGACTCCTGGTGAGGAGCGTCAGCGATCCGCTGCAGGATCAAATCGACTCAATTAAGTCCGTGCTACGCCTGCTCGCACACTCGGCACGCGACAAACGCTGATCGCAGCTATAATCCCGCGCCCCCACGCACGGTCATGACCGCCTTTCGGGCGGCCCTTGCCGCCGCTGCGAGAGAGGTATGGGCGCGGCGCGTGCGAAAGTGGCGGAATTGGTAGACGCACCGGCCTTAGAAGCCGGCGGGGTGACCCGTGCGAGTTCGAGTCTCGCCTTTCGCACCAAGTGCCGTCCGGTCGTTCCCGTGACCTGAGGTTCCAACAGCTTTCCTGCCCGGCAACGGGCTTTCGAGTCGAGGATTTGAGCGATGCAGGTATCTTTGACGACCACCGGAGGTCTCGAGCGGCGTCTCGAAGTGGCCGTCCCGGGCGACCGAGTCAACACCGAGGTGGAGTCGCGCCTCAAGCAGCTTTCCCGCACGGCCCGACTCAAGGGCTTCCGTCCTGGCAAGGCACCGTATTCGGTGATCCAGAGGCAATTCGGTGAGCAGGTGCGCAGCGAGGTCGTTGGCGACCTCATCCGCAGCAGCTACGCCGAGGCGGTGAACCAGGAGAAGCTGAATCCCGCAGGGGGCCCGCGCATCGAGCTGCAGCCCGGTGGCGATCTCAAGTACACGGCCACGTTCGAGGTG
>JBDZVF010000640.1:0-2764 GCA_040255575.1 Pseudomonadota bacterium
TACGTATCGTGCATTCCGGGAAGCGCCGCGTGCCGAACGAGATCGCGGCGGAAATCGCCGAGCATGTGGCCGACGATGCGCTGAGCGAGCGGGAGATCCAGGTTCTGCGATGCGTGGCGGCGGGCAAGTCCAACAAGCTCATCGCGGGCGAGCTCGAGATCTCCGAATCCACGGTCAAGACTCACATGAAAAGCATCCTTCCAAAGCTGGATGCGTCCGACCGAACTCATGCGGTAATGATTGCGCTGAGGCGGGGCATTCTCGACCTGTGAGACGCCGTGACCCTTCGAAGGGTCACCGTCAACTCCCTCCGAAGCCGTACGGGAAACTGGTGCATCGAGTGTGGCCCTCACCTGGACGCGCGCCGGATGATGCGCGCGTCGAAGAATTGGAGCGGCACACATGAGCACGATCGATGGCGTAACAGTTCCTGACAGTGGGCTGGCCCGCGAGGCGACCGAGTTCGTGCGGGACACCACGTCGTCACTCCTCTTCAATCATTCCTGCCGCGTCTATTACTTCGGCGCTCTCGCCGGGCGCAGGGATGGCCTCAGGTTCGATCCAGAGTTGCTCTACATCGGGGCGCTGTTCCACGACATGGGCCTCACCGCCCGCTACAGCAGCCCGGCCGATCGATTCGAAGTCGATGGCGCCAACGCGGCACGGGATTTCCTGAACAGCCACGGGGTAGATCCGCGAGACATCGAGCTCGTATGGTTGGCGGTCGCGCTCCACACGACACCCGGCATACCGAAGTACCTGCACCCGGTGATCGCGCTGATCAATGCAGGCGTGCTGGTGGATGCGGTGGGCGCCGGGTATGAGCAATTCACGGAAACCCAACGCAGCTTCGTCACCGCGCTCTATCCGCGCGGTGCGGACTTCGAGGAAGAGTTCATCCAGGCCTTCTATGACTGGAACAAGCACAAACCGGAAACGACGTACGGCACCGTGACGGCAGACGTGCTGGCGGAGAAGTATCCGAACTTCCATCGTTCAGACGCCTGCGCGCGGATCCGGCACTCAGCCTGGGCGAGCAAACGCTAGACGCAACTCCACGAGGAGCACAAGACAATGGCAAGACGAATACACAAAGGTTTTCTCGCGCTGCCGTTCGCGGCAATGACGCTGGCTGCATGGCCGGCATCTGCTCCGCCGATGGAACAGGTGAAACCGGTTTTCGAGCACGCGCTTCCGAATGTGCCCGGCAAGAACATGGTGGCGGTGGTCGTCAGCTATCCGCCTGGCGCGAAATCGAAGCCGCATCATCATGCGCCGTCGGCGTTCATCTACGCGCATGTGCTGTCAGGCGCTGTTCGCAGCCGCGTCGACGATCAGCCGGCGAAGGTTTATCAGGTTGGGGAAGGCTTCTACGAGTCGCCGGGCTCGCATCACTGGGTCAGCGAGAACGCGAGTGATACCGCACCGGCGAGTCTTTTGGCCGTGTTCGTGGTCGACGCGAAAGATAAAGTTCTGACAACACCGGATTCCTCTGAGGGGCGAGAGTAATGAGTAGTGCATCGATGCGCGCGTGGCGGGTCCATGAGTTTGGGTCGCCTGATGTCATGACTTTCGATTCGGTTCCGCAACCTGATCCTGGAAGCGGAGAGGTGCTCGTCAAGGTCGCCGCGGCCGGCGTGGGGCCATGGGATGCGTGGATCAGGGCTGGCAAGAGTGCGCTCGATCAACCTCTGCCGCTCACCCTGGGTTCGGATCTGGCGGGCCGCATCGTTGCGGTGGGGCCCGACGTTTCCGATCTGCGCGGTGGTGATGAGGTTTACGGCGTGACGAACCCGCGGTTCGTCGGTGCGTATGCCGAATATGCCCTCGCTCGCGCGACGATGATCTCGAAGAAGCCTTCCTCACTCACCAGCGTCGAGGCGGCCTCCGTGCCTGTGATTGCCGTCACGGCGTGGCAGGCACTTTTCGATCAGGCGAAACTCGAGGCGGGGCAGACCGTGGTGGTTCACGGCGCGGCAGGAAACGTGGGCGCTTACGCTGTTCAGCTGGCCCACCGTGCGGGCCTGCGAATCATCGCGACGGCTGGCGCGGAGGACGCTTTCTTCGTGCGTCAGCTGGGCGCGGACAGCGTCATAGACTTCAAGTCGCAGCGTTTCGAGGAGCAGGTACGTGACGCGGACGCGGTGCTCGATCTGGTCGGGGGCGACACACAAGTCCGTTCGTTTCAGGTTCTGCGTCGAGGTGGCAGGCTGGTTTCGGCGGTGTCGGCGCCCGATCAGCAACTCGCGCAACGTCACGGCGTCACGGCCGGCTTCTTCCTGGTGGACGTTTCAACCCGTCTCCTGTCGCAGCTCGGCGAGCTTTTCGACAAGGGCGAGCTGCGCGCGCGCGTGGGCGCGGTGATCCCGTTCGCCGAAGCCCGCAAGGCTCACCTGATGCTCGAAGGCCAGCTGCCGCGGCCGAAGGGGAAGATCGTGATCGCCGTTGGATCCGGCGACGCCTGAGGACCCGAACGGCCAGGGTGATCAGGACAGCAGCAGTCGATTCGTGTACGCAGGCAGGCCTGCAGCCCGCGCCACTCGCTGAGGCCGGTACTTGAACTTATATACAGGCAGGAGTGAATACTGAGCCTGGAACATGAGTCGCCGCCCGTCCATGGGCACGGAGCCTCGGTGAATCCCCCACGTGTCGACGAGAAAGGTGGTGCCCGCCGGGCCGAGCACGCGGAGGATGGAGTCCTGGCCGTAGGTCCGCCGTATGTCCTCCACTCCGAAAGGGGTGGCAAACACGCGCCCGGAGGCGA
>JBDZVF010000641.1:0-2756 GCA_040255575.1 Pseudomonadota bacterium
AGAAGCCTCGGCCGGTCACCGCATCTTCATGCCAGCCGCAGAAGCCCCCGCCGGTCACCGCATCCTTCATAGCAGCCGCAGAAGCCTTCACCAGACGTGCCCACACCTTTGCCCTTCCGCCCGCCCCAACTTTCTTTATGATCCGCCCCGATGTCCCAGAAGAAGCCAACGCTAGGTCGAAGCCTCGCCGCGCTGCTGCCGAACACCTTCGCGCAAGTGCCGCCGCCCACGGCAGGCCGCTCCGCGACCGTGCCCGCCGCAGCCGAGCCGCGCGGCTCCCCCGCGCTCGCCCCCGGCGACGAGCTCGCGAAGTTGCCGCTCGACCTGCTTCAGCGAGGCAAATACCAACCCCGCGTCGACATGCGGCAGGAAACCCTGCAAGAGCTCGCCGACTCCATCAAGGCCCAGGGCGTCGTCCAACCCATCGTCGTCAGGCCGCTCGGCACGCCCGCCCCCGGCCAATCCCAGCGATACGAAATCATCGCGGGCGAACGCCGCTGGCGCGCCTCGCAACTGGCGGGGCTCTCGGATATCCCGGCGATCATCCGCCACATCCCCGACGAAGCCGCCATCGCTGTGGCGCTCATCGAGAACATCCAGCGCGAGGATCTCAACTCGCTCGAGGAAGCCCGCGCCCTCGATCGCCTGATCAACGAGTTTCAGCTCACGCATCAGCAGTGCGCGGATGCCATCGGCCGCTCACGCGCAGCGGTGTCGAACCTCTTGCGGCTTCTGGAGGCGGCACCCGAAGTGTGCGAGATGGTCGCGCAGCACTCGTTGGAGATGGGTCACGCCCGCGCGCTGCTCGGGCTGACGAACAAGCGCAAGCAGGCCGAAGTCGCCGCCGAGGTGGCGAAGAAGGGGATGTCGGTGCGCGATACCGAAGCGCTCGTGCGGCGTCTCGCCAGCGCATCTTCGGGCGGCTCGCAGGCATCGACGGACTCGGCAAGCGCCGGCGGCGGCTCGAGCGATCCCAATGTGTCACGCCTGGAGCAGGAGCTGGCCGAAAAGCTCGGGGCGAAGGTCACGATCCAGCATGCCCCCTCCGGCAAGGGGAAAGTCGTCGTCACCTACAACAGTCTGGACGAGCTCGACGGCATCCTCGCCCACATTCAATAGAGCGAACGACGACATCGAGTGAACGACGCTCGGCGGCCTGAGCGGTCGCACAGGCGGCGCAAATGCATGAGCGCCGGCCGGGCGGTTGAAACTTAACTCGAACGATTACCGCACCCGCGAAAAATATGTGTCTCGCGGGCCTTGTCGCTGTGGAATTTCAAAACCGCCGTCTCTATAATCCCGCGGCTTCGCGCCGCGCTACCTAAGTAGTTGTGCGGCAAAGAGTAAGCGAAGCCACTTCCCCACTCGGCAGGAGTTCGGAAAGTGGCTTTTTTAATGCCTGAGGGGCTGATGACCGGGGTCTCTATCGATGCCGCGCAGGCACGTCGGGTGGCTTTCACCGTCGTGCTCTGGCAGGGCGCAGTGACCGTCGTCGTCGCGCTCGTCAGCTTGTTTATAGCCGGTCGCTCCGCTGCCGTGTCGGCGGCGCTGGGCGGCGGTATCAGCACACTCGCGAGCCTCGTGATGGCCGCCTTGAGTTTCAGGCGCTCATCGCTTGCCAGTCCGCAAAGTGCGGTGCGCGGGTTCTACGTCGGTGAGGCGGCCAAGCTCGCAACCGTCGTGGTGCTGTTCATAGTGGTTTTGCGAACAATGAAGGTCTCGCCGCTGGCGATGTTCGCGGCCTATGTGGCGACCTTCTTCGTTTACTGGGTTGCGCTGGCCAACGCGCTGCCGACGCCGCGAGGCGGGGCGGTGGCAGGCCCGGCGCCCAAGTGATGCATGAGGACGAGTCAGAACGACCATGGCTGCTGTAGAACACGCTGCTGAAGAAGCGCCAACCGCTGGCGAGTACATCCTCCATCACCTCACGTTTTTGAAGAACCACGAACCGAAGGGCATCGTCGACTTCACCGTCGTGCATTGGGACAGCGTGTTCTTCTCGGTGCTGCTCGCCATCGTGTTTGGCGGCTCCTTCTGGCTCGCCGCCCGCCGGGCTCAATCGGTCGGGGTGCCGAAGGGCTTCCAGAGCTTCGTCGAGCTCCTCGTCGACTTCATCGACAACACGGTGAAGGAGAGCTTCAGTAACCACAGCAAGGTGATCGCGCCGCTCGCGCTCACGATCTTCGCGTGGGTGTTCCTGTTCAATTTCATGGATCTGCTGCCGGTCGACCTGTTGCCGAAGGTGGCGCAGTGGTTCGGCATCCCGTACCTGAAGTCCGTGCCGAGCACCGACGTGAACGTGACCTTCGGGCTGTCGCTCGTGGTGTTCATCCTCACTCTCTACTACAGCGTCAAGATGAAGGGGCTCGGCGGTTTCATCAGCGAGTTCACGATGCAGCCCTTCTCGGCGAAGAATCCGGTGCTGAAGGTGCTGCTGATTCCGGCCAACCTGGTGCTGGAAATCGTGCCGTTCCTCGCGCGTCCGATCTCGCTCAGCCTGCGCCTCTTCGGCAACCTCTTCGCGGGCGAGATGATCTTCCTGCTGATTGCGTTGCTCACGCTCCAGGGGCTTTCGGGCCTCACGGGGATCGGCGGCTGGCTCGGCGTGATCGGGCACATCATTCTCGGGCTCGTGTGGGCGATCTTCCACATTCTGGTGATCACGCTGCAGGCCTTCATTTTCATGGTGCTGACCATCATCTACCTGGCGATGGCGCACGAGCATCATTGAGGGCACGCCACGGCGCGCGCTCGTT
>JBDZVF010000111.1:0-14965 GCA_040255575.1 Pseudomonadota bacterium
GGACCCGGCGCTGCGCACGACCTCGACGATCGAGTTCACCAGCGCGACCACGTACACGATTAATGGCGCGGGTTCCTATACCTACACTGCGGGTCAGCCAATCCCGCCTATCAACGGCGTGCAGGTCACGATCTCCGGATCGCCAGCCATCGGCGACACCTTCACGATCAGCGACAACGCAGGGGGCAGCGGCGACAACCGCAACATGCTCGCGATGTCGGATTCGCTCGCGAAAGGCGTCATCGACGGTGGCACCACCTCGCTGAACAACGCGACCAGCAGTCTCGTCGGCCAGATCGGCTCGCAGACGCGGCAGGTGCAGTCAAGCCGCGACGCGCAGCAGATCGTGCAGCAGGAAGCCTCGGATGCACGGGACGCCGTCTCTGGCGTAAATCTCGACGAGGAAGCGGCGAACCTCATCAAGTATCAGCAGGCCTACATGGCCGCCGCGCAGATGATCCGGGTCGCGAGCAGTCTCTTCGACTCGCTTCTGGCGGCGACAGGCAGGTAACGCATGAGAATCTCGACAGCGGGAGTCCACGCCGCGGCACTCAACCAGATGATGGCCCGGAGCACCGAGCTCGCGAAGACGCAGCAGCAGATCGCGTCCGGCACACGCATCCTCACGCCCGCGGACGATCCGATCGGTGCCGCGCAGGCGCTCGAGCTCGATCGCGCGCTCGCCGAATCCGAGCAGCATGCGAAGAACACGACTGCCGCGACGAATCGGCTGTCGTTCGAGGAGTAGACGCTCGGCGACGTGACGTCGCTGCTTCAGCGCATCCGCGACCTGACGGTCGAAGCGAACAATCCGACGCTGGATGATGGGGCGCGCAAGTCGATTCTTTCGGAAGTGCAGGTGCGCTACAACGACCTGGTGGACCTCGCGAATCGGAAGGACACGAACGGCGAGTACCTCTTCTCCGGGTATGCCACGCTGACCCAGCCCTTCGTGAAGTCCGGTACGAATGTGACGTACCAGGGCGATGCCGGCACACGCGTGCTGCAAACCGGCCCTTCGCAGCGAATCACGGACGGGCATCCTGGCTCGGCGGTTTTCATGAACATCCCGCAGGGCAACGGCCGATTCATCACCGGCGCGGCAGCCACGAACACGGGCGGCGCGACCATCGACGCGGGAACGGTTACGAATGTAGCCACCTGGGGCGCCGGTGGCACATTCACCATTCATTTCACGAGCCCGACGGACTACGAGGTGCTCGACAGCACCAACACGCAGATCTCGACGGGAACGTATTCTCCGAACGGCACCGGCATTACGTTCAACGGCGTGCAGGTGCAGATCCAGGGTCAGGCCGAGACGGACGACCAGTTCACCATCGCGCCCGCGGGCAGCGAAGACATGTTCAGCGCGCTGAACAAGCTCATTACCTCTTTGCAGAGGCCGAGCGACTCGTCCGCGCAGAATGCGCAGTTCGCAACGGAAATGGGCCAGGCGCTGAAGCAGATCGACAATTCGCTCGAGCGCATCTCGGACGTTCGCTCCGAAGTGGGCGCGCGCCTGGCGGTGCTGAGCGATTCGGCCGATGACCAGATGGACCGCCAGCTCGATCTGAAGACGCAGCTCTCGCAGATTCGCGATCTGGATTATGCCGACGCCATCACAACGCTGAACATCCAGCTGGCGGGACTGCAGGCGGCGCAGCAGTCGTACGCCAGGATTTCCAACCTGAACCTCTTCAACTACCTGTGAAGTGAGACGCGCGTCCGATTTGCGCAAGGCGTCGCACTCAAGTTCCCCGGCAGGCCACCGATACAGGGCACAGAACGCGAGCTGACCCGCTAGCCCCGAGCAAGGGCGCAGGTTGCCGCAGGCAAGCCAAGGGCTCCGGGCGAGTAGTAACGGGGTCAGGTCAAAATCGAGGAGTGTCTTAAATGCCCCAGGTAATCAACACGAACGTGATGTCGCTGAACGCTCAGCGCAACCTCACGACGTCCGGCAGCGCGATGGCGACTGCGATTCAGCGCCTCTCGTCGGGCCTGCGCATCAACAGTGCGAAGGACGACGCGGCGGGTCTTGCGATCTCGGATCGGATGACCACGCAGATCTCCGGCCTCAACCAGGCGGTCCGTAACGCGAACGACGGCATCTCGCTGTCGCAGACGACGGAAGGCGCCCTGCAGGAGGTCACGAACAACCTGCAGCGCATTCGTGAGCTCGCCGTGCAGTCGGCCAACGCCACGAACAGCGACAGCGACCGTGCCGCTCTCGACCAGGAAGTGCAGCAGCGTATCGCGGAAATCAGCCGCATCGCCGCGCAGACTTCGTTCAACGGCCGCAAGGTGCTCGACGGCTCCTTCGGTGGCGCGGTGTTCCAGGTCGGCGCGAACGTGGGTGAGACGATCAGCCTGCAGCTCGACTCGAGCGTGAAGTCCACCGACGTGGGCCAGCTGTCGAACAACACCACGGTCGGCCTCAGCACTCTGTTTGGTACGCCGGCGACTCCCGCGACGCCGGGCGCCTCAGGCGTCTCAGGCGCCTTCACGAGCTCGGTCTCGGGTTCTGACGGTCAAACGTTTGCCCTGGCCGTCGACGGCGTCTCGGTGTTTACACGCACGTCCTCGGGCGGTGTCGCCGCGACGACCACCGCAGCCGACATCGACACGGCCGTCACGAACGCCGCCAGCGCTTTGGCCGCAAAAGGCATCACTGCCAGCGGCACGGCTGCGGCCGGCACCCTGGCGTTCACCAAAGCCGATGGCACCGACTTCGACATCGTAGTCACCAATACGAACAGCGGTACGGCCGGCGGCTTCGCGAACTTCACTGGCACGGTTTCGGTTACTTCCGGCACGCCGGAAGTCGCTGCGAGCCCGACCCCGCTGACCGTTGCCTCGGGCGAGCTGACCATCCAGGTCGGCACTGCCACCGCGGTGAACGTCACGGGTACGTTCAAGTCGGGTACGGAACTCGCGGCCGCGATCACCGAGCAGGTCGGTGGCACCGTGAGCGCGACGTACGACGAGACGGCGGGCACCCTGTCGATCACGGCAAACGACAAGCTGACGATCGGTGGCGGCAAGACGGCCGCGAACGCTGCCTACCAGAGCGGCAAGCTGACATTCGCTTCGCTGACCGCGGAAGTGCAGACGACTTCGAGCCTGGCCACGCAGAACGTGAAGACGCTGGATGCGGCTAACAACGCGATCCTGAGTGTCGACTCGGCTCTGACCGCGGTGAGCACGCTCCGCAGCACGCTGGGCGCCATCCAGAACCGCTTCCAGTCCACCATCAACAGCTTGCAGGCTGTGTCCGAGAACCTCTCGGCCTCGCGCAGCCGCATCCTGGATACGGACTTCGCGGCGGAAACCGCCTCGCTGACCCGCGCGCAGATTCTGCAGCAGGCCGGCACGGCGATGGTTGCCCAGGCCAACTCGGTGCCGCAGAACGTTCTGTCGCTGCTCCGTGGCTAATAGATGAGGTAGCAACTTGACGCAGCTCGTCAGAGCTATGTCCGAGCAGGGGGCGACGGCAACACCGTCGCCTCCTGCCGTTGCTCTTGAGCGCGCCGTCACAGATCGCGGTTCAGTGCCGCATCCCCCGGCCCAGAGCGCTCCCCCTCCGGTATCGGATCCGGCCCCGGCCCCCGCTCCCGATCTCACCGAAGAGGTGATGCGCGCGGTGGCACGGCAGATCGAGTCCTATCTCAAGGCACACGGGCGCGACCTGCACTTCAGCGTCGACCAGGAAACGGGCCGCACGGTGGTTACGGTGCGCGACTCCTCGACCGGCGAAATCATTCGACAGATTCCAGACGCGGAAGCCCTACGTATCGCACAGTCGCTCGGCAACCAACCGGGCACACTCATCGACATATCGATCTGAAGTTGAAGCATCATCCATGGCAGGTTCGGTAGGCGGCACAGCACTCGATGTCGGTTCACTGGTCCAGCAGCTCGTCTCGAGCGAGCGCGCCCAGTACCAGGCGCCCATCACCTCGCGGGAAACGAAGGCGACGGTGCAGTTGTCCGCTGTCTCGACCCTGAAGGGTGCACTCGGCTCCTTCCAGACCGCGGTCGACGGCCTGAAGTCTGCATCCATCTTCACCCCGCGCATGACGAGCTCGAGCGATGAGGATGTATTCACCGCCACCTCGACCGGCGATGCGGCGACCGGCAGCTATGACATCAAAGTGCTCGCTCTCGCCAAGGCGCAGCAGCTCGCGTCCGGCCCGATCGCCGGCGGCAGCAGCGCAGTTGTCGGAACCGGCACGCTGACCATCACATACGGTGACAAGACCTTCGACGTCACCATCGACTCGACCCACAACACGCTCGGGAACATCCGCGACGCCATCAACAAGGCGACCGGGAACACGGGCGTGCAGGCGACCGTCCTCAATGATTCGAGTGGCTCGCGTCTCGTGCTCACGTCGGCGCAGACAGGTGCCGCGAACAAGATAACGGTGGCGGTTGCCGGCGGTGACGGCGGACTCGCGCAGTTTGCGTATGACGGTGTCAGCGCGTCCACGGTGACGGAGCTGCAGCCCGCGCAGGATGCGCATATCAAGATCGCCGATCAGTTCGATCATTACAGCGCTTCGAACGTGGTCACCGGCCTGGTCGACAACGTCACGCTGACTCTCAAATCGACGTCCGACGACGCCGTGACACTCACCGTCGCGGAAGATACCGCCAGTCTCAAGCAGAAAGTGACGCAGTTCGTGAACGCGTACAACGCGTTGTACTCGAGCTTCTCGAAGCTGCGCAGCTTTGACGCCACGACGAAAGCCGCGGGTCCGATGCTGGGCGACGCCCTGCTTCGCGGCATCGAGAGTCAGATCAGCCTGGACCTCTCCAACCCGGTCGCGGGTATCACGAGCGACTTCAAGACGCTGGCCTCGCTCGGCATCGCGCGCCAGACCGACGGCACGCTCAAGCTCGACAGCGCGAAGCTGGACAAGGCGCTGAATACGGATCGCACGTCCGTGGCGAAAGTGTTCGGCGGCGATAACGGCGTGGCCGCGCGGCTGTCGAACGACCTCACGAACATGCTCAAGGACGGCGGCGCCATCGACGCGCGGACCGATTCGCTCAACGCCACGCTGAAAAAGGTGCGCGATGACAACGATGCGCTGGACGCGCGCATGCAAGTGATCCAAACCCGCTACACGAAGCAGTTCACCGCGTTGGACGCGCTGCTGCAGCAGCTGCAGAACACGTCCAATTATCTGACCTCCCAGCTCGCCTCTCTGCCGGGCGCCAACAACGGCAGCAAGTAGCCTACGCGACGAACGCCCGCGCGTTCCGGAACAGCCGCATCCACCCGCTCCACTCACCGACCCCGTCGGGGTGCCAGGAGTTTTGCGCGTAACGGGTCGAGCGCTCCGGGTGCGGCATCATGATCGTGACGCGACCGTCCGCGCTCGTGACTGACGTGATGCCGAACGGCGAACCGCCGGGGTTCGCGGGATACGTCGTGGCGACCGTGCGATCGCGATTCACGTAACGGAAGGATACGAGGCCACTGCCGGCACACGCGGCCGCGGCCGCATCCGACACGAACTCCGCACGCCCCTCGCCATGCGCGGTGACGATCGGCAGGAACGAGCCGCTCATGCCCTTCAGCACGACGGAAGGCGAATCCAGAATCTCGACCATCACGAAACGAGCCTCGTACTGCTCGCTGCGATTGGTCACGAAGCGCGGCCACACCTCGGTGCCGGGAATGATGCTCTTCAGTGCCGCGAGCATCTGGCAGCCGTTGCAGAAGCCGAGCGTGAAAGTGTCCTGACGCTCGAAGAAGCGCACGAAATCATCGCGTACCGCCTTGTGGAACAGGATGGACTTCGCCCAGCCCTCGCCCGCACCGAGCACGTCGCCATACGAGAATCCGCCGCAGGCCACCAGGCCTTTGAAGTCCGCGAGCGTTTGGCGGCCGGAAAGCAGGTCCGTCATGTGCACGTCGTGCGACACGAAGCCGGCACGCTCGAGCCACGCGGCCGTTTCGATCTGACTGTTTACGCCCTGCTCGCGCAGAATGGCGACAGCGGGGCGCTTCCCCGTATTGATGTAAGGCGCGGCGATGTCCTGCTCCGGATCGAACGTGAGCGCAACGCTCAGCCCCGGGTCGCTTGCGGCGGTGACGGACGCGAGCTCTTCATCCGCACACGCGGGCTCATCACGCAGCCGGCGCAACTGCCACGAGGTTTCGGACCAGGCGCGGCGCAGGTCGAGCCAGGACTCGTCGATGTGCAAATCGCCGATCTGGATGCGGACGCGAAGCCCTGTGGCATCCGCCCCATCCTTCGATGCAACCGGCACGCCGATGCGCGACACCAGCGATTCGATCCCATGCTTCGCGAAGAGGGCTTTGACGCGCGCTTCATCGGCCTCGCGCACCTGGAGCACGGCGCCCAATTCTTCCGCGAACAGCTGCGCGAGCGCGGAACCGCGGTAGCCCGGTACCGAAACGTCTAGACCGCAGTGGCCTGCGAACGCCATCTCCGTAAGCGTGGCGAAGAGACCGCCGTCGGACCGATCGTGGTACGCCAGGACGAGCTCCTGCGCCTTCGACTCGATCAGCGCTTCGGCGAAGGACTTCAGCCGCTGCGGATCGTCGAGATCCGGCGCTTCATCTCCGATCTCGCCATACACCTGCAGGAGGGAGGAGCCGCCGAGCCGATTGCGGCCGGCACCCAGATCAACGAGCCACAACGACGTCGCGCCCAGGTCCGTGCGAAGAACGGGCGTCAGCGTCTTGCGCACGTCGCCCACCGGCGCGAACGCCGAAATGATGAGCGAAACCGGCGCCACCACGCTGCGCGTGTCATCCCCCTCACGCCAAGTGGTCTTCATCGAGAGCGAATCCTTGCCCACGGGAATCGCAATCCCGAGCGCAGGACACAGCTCTTCGCCCACAGCATGCACCGTGGCATACAGCGAGGCGTCTTCGCCTGGCTCACCGCACGCGGCCATCCAGTTCGCTGACAAGCGAATCTGGGACAACGAGCTGACATCCGCGGCAAGAATATTCGTGACCGCTTCGGAGACGGCGAGCCGCCCCGACGCAGGCCCGCTGAGCACCGCGACCGGCGTGCGCTCGCCCATGGCCATCGCTTCGCCGGTGTGACCGGTGTAATCCGCGATGCTCACTGCGACATCGCTCACCGGCACCTGCCACGGGCCCACCATCTGATCACGGCTGATGAGTCCGCCGACCGAGCGATCGCCAATGGTGATGAGAAAGGTCTTGTCAGCGACCGCGGGGAATCGCAGCACCCGATACAGCGCCTCGCGCGCATCGACGCGCGAGAGGTCGAACGCCTTGCCTGGCGCGGCAACGCTCTTCACGTCCCGCGTCATGCGTGGCGGCTTGCCGAGCAGCACATCGATCGGCATGTCGACGGGATTGTTCCCGAACAGCGGATCGTGCACGACCAGCCGACCCGTATCGTCGACGTCACCGATCACGGCGAACGGCGAACGCTCGCGCTCTGCGATCTGCGCGAACGTCTGCAAGCGATCTGGCGCGATCGCGAGCACGTAGCGCTCCTGGGCTTCGTTACACCAGATTTCCATCGGTGACATGCCCGGCTCGGCACTCGGCACCGCGCGCAGGTCGATGCGCCCGCCACGACCGGCCGTATGCGCCACGACTTCGGGCACGGCGTTCGAGAGCCCGCCCGCACCGACGTCATGAATGAGCACGATGGGGTTGCCGTCGCCCAGCGCCCAGCATCGATCGATCACTTCCTGCGCGCGACGCTGAATCTCCGCGTTACCCCGCTGAACGGAGGCATAGTCGAGATCCGCGGTGCTCGTGCCACTGCCCATCGACGAGGCCGCGCCACCGCCCAGCCCGATGAGCATCGCAGGCCCACCCAGCACCACGAGCTTCGAGCCCACCGGCACGTCGCCCTTCTGAACCTGCGAGCGCCGCACGTTGCCGAGCCCGCCCGCAATCATGATGGGTTTGTGATAGCCGCGAACTCGATTCGCGTCGTCGCCCGGCGCCTGCAGCTCGAAGGTGCGGAAGTAACCCGCGATTGCGGGGCGCCCGAACTCGTTGTTGAACGCGGCCGCGCCAATTGGCCCCTCGATCATGATGTCGAGCGCCGAGGCAATGCGCGCAGGCTTGCCGAACACGCGCTCCCACGGCCGCTCGAAACCGGGAATGCGCAGATGCGAGACGGAGAATCCAGTGAGGCCCGCCTTCGGCTTCGCGCCGAGGCCCGTCGCGCCTTCGTCGCGAATCTCGCCACCAGAGCCCGTGGCCGCGCCGGGGTACGGAGAGATGGCGGTCGGGTGGTTGTGCGTCTCCACCTTCATCAGGATGTCGATGGGCTCGCTGACACCCCGGTAGACATTGCTCGTGGGATCGGGGAAGTACCGCACGCCGTCGGTGCCTTCGATGACCGCGGCATTGTCCTTGTACGCCGAGAGCACGCCCTGGGGGCTGCGCGCGTGCGTGTTGCGGATCATCGCGAAGAGCGACTTGTCCTGGGCCTCACCGTCGATCACCCAGCTCGCATTGAAAATCTTGTGTCGGCAGTGCTCGGAGTTCGCCTGCGCGAACATCATGAGCTCGACATCGGAAGGGTCGCGGCCGAGGCGGCGGAAATTCTCGAGGAGGTAGTCGATCTCGTCGTCCGAGAGCGCAAGGCCGAGAGCCTTGTTCGCGCGGACCAGGGACTCCCGTCCTTGCGCGAGTGAGACGCGCGACAGCTTCTTCGGCCGCGTATGCTCGAAGAGCTGCGCGGCGGAGGCCTCTTCGAACAGCACCATCTCCGTCATGCGATCGAACAGCACGCTCGCGAGCGCCGTGAGCTGCTCGCGATTGAGGGGCCGGGACGCCTGAATGCGATACGCGATGCCGCGCTCGATGCGCCGCACAGCCGAGAGCCCGCACACCTGCGCGATGTCGGTGGCCTTGCTCGACCACGAGGAAATCGTGCCGGCGCGAGGAACGACGATGACGAGATCGCCCCCGTCCTTCGAGGCGCTGCTCGACCCGCCGGCTAAATCGCTGCCAGTCGCATCACTGCGAGCCCTATCGCCGCCAGCCGCCTCTCCCACGGTCCCATCACCGCCGGCCGCGGGCCGCGGGCCGTACGTGAGCAGCTGCTGCAGAACCGCCGATTCGGCAGGCTCGAGCGCCCGCGCCGCGTCGACGAAATGCACGAACCGCGAAGTGAGGCCGGTGACGGCCGGTTCACGGGCGCGCAGCAGACCGAGAAGCTTGGTGATGCGAAACGCGGAGAGAGCGGGCGCGCCCTGCAGACTAACCATGGATGGATTTCGGGACCTTACTTCTTCGGCGGGCCATCATTGCCCGGCGCCGACGAATACATGGGAACGGGGAACTGGGCGACATTGCCGCCCTCGAGCGTGCTGATCTTGCTGACGCCCTGTTTCTTCACTTCATCGATGCGCAGCACGGAATGCAGCGGCAGGTAGGTGCGCTTGACGCCGGCGAACTCGCTTTTGATACGCTCCTCGCCCGGGTCGAGCACCACGGTGGAGCGCTCGCCGAACACGAGCTCTTCCACCTCGATGAAGCCGAACAGCCCTCCGTGACTGACCTTGCGGGCGTAAATCTCGTAAACCTTGCCCTGATTCACGAAAAGCACCTTGAAAATGTGACTGGCGGCCATCGGTTCCGGTGGGGGTCCTGCTAATTTAGGGGTGGCATTATATGTCCGCGCGCACCGGGGAAACGGATTGTGCGCGGATGTGCGAGCCCTACTTGAGGGCTCGTGGTGCCTCAGTCAACCCGCGGAACTTGAAGAGAGAGGCCCACGAGGGCAGCCATGGCGCTCCGCCTGCGCGTAGTCAGTGATCATCGCCGGTCCCTCGGGGACCGCAGCAGCATCGTGTTCGGCGTCGGTGGCGGCACCATCGGCCGCTCCGCCGACAACGATTGGGTTCTGCCCGATCCCCAGCGTTATGTCTCCGCCCACCATGCGCGCGTGAGCTTTCGCCAGGGCAGCTATTTTCTCGAAGATCTGAGCACGAACGGCACCTTCGCCAACGATGGCGAGGTGGCCCTCGGCAAGCTCGGCCCCCACCGGCTGCAGAACGGGGACCTGCTGCGCTTCGGCGATTACCAGATCAGCGTGGTTCTCGAGGCGGAAGCGCCGGCCGAAGCCGTCGCCGCGCCCCAGACCGCCTCCGTGGCCGTCCCCACCAGCATCAACACCTTTCGCACCGTTGGCCGCGCCGCCCAGACCGACATCGGCGCCTCGCTCGACCTCGACGCCCTGCTGATTCCCGACCCTGCCGCCCCCGCGGCGGTCGAGCCCACCCCGGCGCGCGCTGTGGCCCGCGCAGCGGCGCCCGAGCTGACGAGCCCGGCCGCGAGCGACTCGGCCAACCAGAGCGGCGGGTTCCGGCCGGTGAATGCCTATGGCCAGGCCGTCGCCCGCATTCCGCGCCCGGACACCCGAGCCGAGGACGACGCTGAACCGGACGATGAGGTCATCGCGCGCCGGATCGCGCGTCTCGCGCGGGCGGCCGGCAAGGATCCGCGCAACGGCGCGAGCGCCCCCGCGCTCTACGACGTGCAAAGCGGCTTGCAGGCGTTCTGCCGGGGCGCAGGCATCGACAACGAGCGGCTGCCGGCCGACGCACAGACGCGCGTGCTGCATCTCGTGGGCCAGCTGTTCCGCGAAGCCTTCGTGGGCCTCAAGGATCTGGAGCGCTCGCGTAACGAGATCCGCAATCGCTACCGCATCGAGATTCCGCAGGTCGCGGACGATCCGCGCCCGTCCCTCGCGCGCATGGCCGTCGAAGACCTGCTCGTCGAGATTCTTCACCAGCACGAAACGCGCAGGCTCGATGCGGTTCAGTGGCTGCGTGAGCAGATGACCACGTCGAAGGAACACGAAAATGCCATCTCGCAGGCGATGCAGGACGCGTTCGTCGAGTTCGTGGGCCGTCTCGACCCGGCCGAGCTCGAGGCCCGCTTCGAACGCGCGGCCCGTCGTGGCAAGCTGCGCGCGGGTGGCAAGGCGCAGGCGTGGGAGCTCTACGGGGACTTCTATCGCAATCTCGTCGAGAAACCCACCGAACACATGCCTCACACCTTCGTTGAGGCGTTCTCGCTTGCGTACCGCGAATACCTGAAGAAGAAACCCGGCTGAAGTGACGTCGAGATGAATGGGGCCGCGCCAAGCGGTGAAGGGATGTGGAGCCTGCGCAGCGCTGCGGCCCTGTGCGCGGCTTCGCCGCTCGCCGCGTGCATTGTGCTGCGCGATGGGCAGCTCCACGCGTTCAACGAGGCCTACCGTGCGCTCGTCGGGCCGCACGAGGGCCTCACGAGCTTCCTCGTCGTCTGGGGCCACGCCGCCGTACCTGCCCTTTCGGCAGCGCTCGCCGGAACATCGGCACTCATCGAAACCGACGTCCGCGGAACCCACCTCAGCGAAAGCCAGCATGGCACCCGCACAATCACACTCTCGTTTGCGCCCGTACGTGAAGATGCGACTAAGGTCGTAAGCGGCGTATTCGTGTCTGTCGTGAAAGGCCCCGCCGCCACGGCCTCCGAGAAGTTGGATGAATTCAGATACACGTTGTCGCACGATCTCCTGTCACCGCTGCGCACGCTGCAGGAGATCGCGCGCATTATCGAGAGCGAGCACGCTCAGCAGTTGCCTCCCGACGCCTCGATCTTTCTCAATCATCTTTCGCAGGGCACCACGCAGCTCGCCAATCGCGTGGAGGCCCTTGTTCAATACGTCAAACTGAGCTCGCAGCCCCTCGCCTGCCACACAGTGGACGTCTCACAACTCGTGAAGAGCGTGGTGGCGGAGCTGCGTACGACCTGCGGGGACAAGGCGGCCGTGATCGTCGGCGAGCTGCCGGCGGCGCACGCGGACGCGCAACTGCTGCGGCAGCTGTTCACGAACCTGCTTTCAAATGCATTCAAGTTCACGCGCCACACCGCCCATCCCCGTATCGAAATAGGAAGTGAGCTGTCCAGTACCGGACAGATCCGCTATTTCGTCATGGACAACGGTGCCGGATTCGATATGAAATACGCCGGCAAGCTCTTCGGGCTGTTTCAGCGCATGCACAACGAGGCGCAGTTCGAAGGCACCGGGGCCGGTCTTGCGATCGCACGACGCATCGTCGAGCGGCATGGCGGGTCCATACGAGCCGAAGCAATGAAAGATCAGGGAGCCCAAATCAGTTTCACACTGCCTTCCGCGAGCCCGGGAGCGTCCACCGGCGCCTGACGCGTTCCGGTGAAAGCCATGATGGCGGCGCACATCCTGATCATCGAAGACAACGACATGAGCTTCGTGCTGGCGGACTATCTCCTGCGACAGGCGGGCTATTCCACCGTCCGCGCGCTCGACGGCCGGGCAGGCGTGCAGGCCGCCCTGCAGAACGAGGCGGACCTCATCCTGTGCGATCTCGATCTGCCCGTGATGGATGGCTACCAGGTCGCTGATGCTCTGCGCCATGCCGCGGACTGGCGGCCGGTGCCCCTGCTCGCGTTCACCGGCGATTCGCCGGGCGAGGCGCATTCGGAGTCCCTCGCCCGCGCGGCGGGTTTCGAGGGCTTCATCTTCAAACCCGTCGATGCGCGCACGTTCAGCGCCACGATCGCGCAACACGTTTCCCCGGCCCTGCGTGCGAGCTGACACGATGAATCCGGCAGCCGCACTGCCACTCCACGCGGGCGTCGCGCGGCGCCTGCACCGTTTCGCAGCCCCTCTCATCCTGTTCATGCTGTTAATTGCTGCTTCTCAGGGGCTGCGTGCGCAGTCCGTCCAGATCATCGTGAACCCGAGCATCAAAAGCGTGGAGCTCGATCGGGATCTGCTGCGAGCGGTCTTCACGATGCGGCTGCGCTCCTGGCCCAACGGCCCACCGGTGCGCGTATTCGTGCTGCCAGACGATGACCCGGTGAGCGATCGGTTCTACCGCGAGCAACTCGGGATGTATTCGTACGTGCTGCGTTCCGCGTGGGACCGCATGGTCTACACGGGCACGGGCCTCGCGCCGACCGTCGTGTACTCCGAAGAGGAAATGCGCGAACGCGTGCTCTCGACCCCCGGTGCCATCGGCTACGTGAGCCGCGGGCGCGGGGGTTCGTTGTTCTGGCCTGCGCGGCCCACCATCCTTTCAGCGTTCGTGGACGTGGCACACCGATGAGGACGAGACGGTCTCTCATCGCGCTGATCTGCGCAGCGCCGGCCATGCTGGGCGCGGGAATGTCGGCCTATGCGCTCGACTACCAGGTGCACGGCTACGCGGCGCAAGGGTTCGTGTACACGGACCACAACAACTTCTTCGGCGAGAGCAGCGACGGCAGCTTCGATTACTACGAGGCCGGCCTGAACGCCTCGGTCCAGGTGCATCCCAAGCTGCTCTTTGCTGCGCAGGGCGCGATTCGAGATGCCGGCATCAGCGACGACGGCACGCTGCGCCTCGACTATGCGCTGGCGGACTATCGCTTCCTCGAACAAGTGGACACCACTCTCGGCGTGCGCGGCGGCAAGGTCAAAAACCCGCTCGGTTTCTACAACGAGACGCGTGACGTTGTGTTCACGCGTCCCAGCATCCTCATGCCCGTGGGCTATTCGGACAACCAGAACCAGCGCAGCCTCGTTTTCACGGCGCCAGGCGCGCAGGTCTACGGCACAAGGGTGTGGGGCAGGCACGAATGGTCCGCTACGGCCACGCGCAGCTTCCATCATGATGTGCGTCGGTCGGACGAGCGGCTGCTCGTCGATCTCGGCGGCCTGCCCTTCGACCTGAAGATCCGCGACTCCTGGAACGCGCAGATCATGGACTCGATCGACGGCGGGCGATGGCAGTTCGCCGTGAGCCATTTCTTCGGCCGGTTCGAGCTGCGCACGCCCGAAGCCCTCCAGATCGCGGGTCGCTTCGACGTGGGGATCACGCTCTTCTCCGCGCGCTTCAACGCCGAGAAGTTTTCCATCACCGCCGAGTACGGCATCAACCCCAACAAGGACGTGGTGACCGTCGCCGGCGCCGAGTTCCTGCGCACCAGCGTCACGGCGGATGGCGGCTATCTGCAGGGCGAATACCGCTTCAATCCGAGCTGGGGCGCGTTCGCGCGGGTGGAAGCGCAGTTCGCCGATCGCGGCGACCGGAGCGGCCGCCGCTTCGTCGCCGAGAACCCCGGCGCCGATCGTGATTCGCGATCGAACCGGGCCCTCGTGGTGGGGGCCAACTGGCGCCATGGCGAGCACTGGGGCGTGTGGGGTGAGTATCACTGGATCAATGGCACGGCGGCACTGCAGAAACTCGAGAATCCGCAGCCGCTGGTCGATCGCTGGTCCCTCATCATGCTGATGGCTGGCTACAAGTTCTAACCCGGCAAGCGATGGCCGGCGTCACTCAAAACCCGCAGCCGGAGCCGCCCATACGGAGTAAGCCGCGCCTCAGCCTCATCTGGAAGGCGCTGGTGCTGCTCACTGTTCTGCTCGCCAGCACCTATTCGTATCTCGGCTATCTCGGCTACAGAAGCCTCACGCAGCAAAACGAGCGCGAGCGCCAACAGCAGATGGAGCGCTTCTCGACCGCGCTCGATGCATTGCTGGAGCGCGCGGGCGACGAGCTCGCCCGACTCGCTGCCAGTATGTCTACGGTCACGAGCACGCGGCAGCTGCAATCGCGCGATCTGGATGAGTTGTCCTCATCTGCGGGCGTGCTCTCCGCGCTCACCCGTATCGATTACTACACGCCGGACGGCGAAAAGATCGCGAGCTGGACGAGCACCGGCACGAGCTCGACACCGTCAGAAGCATCGCGACTGCTGCAGGAAGTGCGCACGACCCATCAGCCGCTCACCGTGATCAACTGTGAAGCCGAATGCGCGCTGCACGCCTACGTGCCCACCTTCGATCGCGACGGGCGCGAGATCATGATGATCGTCGGCCAGCTGCTCGCGGATCAGCTGCTCGCATTCCGCCGCCTCACTGGCGCGGACGTGGCCCTGCTGGCCGAGATCCGCGACCTGCTGAAA
>JBDZVF010000112.1:0-14918 GCA_040255575.1 Pseudomonadota bacterium
CCCGCCGCCGAGCTCACCGCAGCACTGAAACAAAGCCTCGGACACGGAGAAAGAAGCCCTCAATCGCCGGGCGGCTAAGAGGCGGCACAAGCGCGCCTCGCGCGCCCTGAAACACCAGACGTCCGTCTCGAGAAAGCCGGACGTCTGACTCCTACATCTGACTCCGACGTCTGCCTCACTCAGTCAGCCGCCCCATCACCCTCCCCGCGAGGTGGGTCACTCGCGAGGGGTCCCGCCGGGCACTTCTGCGCGTAGGACAACGCGCAGAAGAGGCCCCGCAGGATGCGGTCTTACGGCCGGTGCCCGGCGGGACCCCTCGCGAGTGGCCCGCCTCGCCCCAACCAAACTGACTCTTTTCTCATGAGGAGCAAAAAGCAGCCGCGCGACAGCGCGCTGCCGAACCAACCCGCCTCACCCCGCAACCCGATCCAACTCCGACACTTCCCCATGCGCCGCAGTCCGCGCCTTCCGCGGCGCCGTCTCATGGAGAAACACCGCAAACACAATCCCCACAATCTGCCCACCGAGCGCCAGATACAACGCATGCTTCAGGCTGTAAGCATCCGCCAGCCCACCCGCAATCACAGGCGCCACACCGCCGCCAAAAATCTCCCCCGCCCCAATAACGAGCCCCGCAGCCGAAGCCACCAGCCCCGGCGGCGCCGCCTCAGCCGGAATCGGCCCCGCCAGAATCGCGAGCGCGCCAAAGTTGAACAGCGACGCAAAGAACAGCGTCACGAACAGCATCACCGGCTGATCCGCCCCCGTCTGGATGAAGAGGTACAGCGCAATCGCCGCCGCCACGAAAGACACGATCGTCGCCGGCCGCCGCCCGACGTAATCCGACACCGTCAGCACACCGAGCTGCCCCAGCACCCCGCCAAACCCGATGGCCGACATCACGAACCCCATCTCGGTATTGGGCAGATTCAGATAACCCACGAGATAGTTCGACATCATCGCGGAGATCACGAAGATCCCGCACATCGCACACAGCAGCGCGAGCATCGCGAGCGGAATGTTCCGATGCTTGAACATCTCCCAGAACGGCGCCCGCGGCGCCGTCGCCGCATGGCTGGTAGCGGTGGGCGCAGCCGACGGCTCCCGCACGATCATCCACAGGAATACCGCGACGATCAGCCCGGGCACGCCGACGATGTAGAACACGTGGCGCCAGGTCGTCACCTCCAGGAGCTGAGTCGCCAGAATCGGCGCCACCGCGAGCCCGAAGAAGGAGATCGAGCACTGGAAGAATCCGTTGTTCATGCCACGCCGCTTCGGATGTGACGCTTCCACCGTCACCGCGACACCCGTCGAAGCCACCGCGCCCTCGGAAACACCCATCAGCGCACGGATGAGCACCAGCGACGTGAGCGCCCCCGCCATGCCGCTGAACACCGAAAGCAGCGAGAACAACACGACGGAGGGCACGAGCACCGCGCGCCGCCCCACCCGATCCGAGAGATTGCCGGCAAAGATCGCCGCGATACCCCAGGCGATCGCGAGCGCGCTCACGAGCGAGTTGCCCTGCGTGTAGTTGAGACCGAGATCCTGGCTGATGGAAGGCAGCAGCGGCAGCAGGATGAATCGATCGAGCCCCACCAGGCCAAAGGCGATGCTCATCATCAGCACGGCCTTGAACTCGTACCGTGTATCCCAGTCGTTCGAAGTCGACATGCTCTCCCCCCTTCTTTCTCACTCGATCAGCGCAAGTGTGTGTTATTCGATAACGCGCAAATTCCGGACCGAGCGGATCATCGGCTTGTCGGCCGGGGACTTCAAATCGAGCGCGCGCCGCATCGCGCCGCCCGTCCGCCATGCGGCGGCGACCGAGGACGCCCGCCGCGTTTGACCCGGCGCGGCGCGGCCTCGGAGAATCCCGGAGGGTGGAACCCCAGCAATCCGTGGAAAACCCGGCCCACCTGCGCCACCTGCGGCGCTATGCAGTCATCGCGAAACTGCTGGATGCGCAGTTCCGCCTGCCTCTCACCCGATGGCGGTTCGGGCTGGACGGGATCCTGGGCCTTGCGCCCGGTGTGGGCGACATCGCAACGGCGCTCGTGGGTGCCTATGGGCTGGTGGTCGCCTACAAGCTGGGCGCGCCCGCCTCGATCCATGCGCGAATGGTGCTGAATCTGCTGGTAGATGCCGGCCTTGGCACCATCCCCGTCGTCGGCGACCTGTTCGATTTCGCGTTCAAGGCGAACATTCGCAACCAGCAGTTGCTGACACGTTGGCTGGAAGAGAGTGCGGGAAAGCGGTGAGCGGCCGTCTCAGCGCTTCGGCACCTGCGTGACGGCGAGATCCAGCGTCGCATCCGCCGCGCCGCTGAACTGCAGGACGAAGTCCCTGTTCCCCGAGAGTTCGAACTGCACGATCTTGTGCACTTTCTCGCAGCCCCGCTGCGCCTGGGAATCGCTCGACACCACGATGAGCCCGTGGTCGATGAGGTCGAGCCAATGGCTCGTCGTGATGGAAACACGATAGCGGCCGGCTTTCGGCGTATGGAACGACAACACGCCCGCGTAGGCGCCGCCATCGGGTGAGGCCTTCGCCGGTTTCACCGCGAACTTCACCGCGCCCTGGGGCGCCAGCGTCACGGAGTAGTGCTGGTCCAGCTCGAGCGGCACGGGCTTCTTGCCATCCGTTGCCGCGGTGACCGACTTCGCGGGGGTGCCGAGCACGTCCAGCTCGTGCGACACATCCCACGTGAAGGAGTCGCACCCACCGGCCATGGCCGGCTCCTCCGCCTCCGCCGCGGGTTTCGGCGCGTCCTGCGCATGCGCAGGGAAGCCGCCCAGCAGTAACAGGGCCGCCGAGGCGGCGCACGCGGCGCCGGTCGCAGCGAGGCGTTTCATGGTTCGTTCCCTCATCCCGTCAGCGCCTGTCGGGTCAGCGCATGTCAGGCTTCTTCGTCCAGGGCGAGCGCATGTAATACGGCGCCTGGACGAACGTGGCCTCCACGCCGACGATCATGTCGTTGCGGATCTTGAAGCTCTCGAGGAAGGCCCAGGTCTGCGGCTCGCGGAACACCGATTTCTGGGGCGTGCCGTCCGTGAGCTTGTACTCATCCATCACGCCCTTGTGATCGATGAAGCCGCGACACATCGCGACGCTACGCTCCTCATCGAGCAGGAAGCAATCCCGATCGCGCACGCGCTCGTTGAAAGCGTAGCGGCCGCTCTTGAAGCCCTTCTCGATCTCCTTGAACTCGAGCCCGTTCTCGAAACGCCGCGCATCCGGTGAAAAGCGCGTGCCGCGAATCTCCCCCGTGTTGTTCTGGAGCGTGTCGAAGTAGCCATTGGCATGCTTCAGCAGCACCTGACGAGAGCCTCGCTCGTTGGGCGGCACCACTGCCGCATACGTCGGATCGCGCTGGAACTTGTGCACGTCACCGATCGGCGTGGGCGGGCTGCTGAGGTTTCGCCTGGTCGAGATGATGTGCTCGACCTCGCTGATCTTGCCGCCGTCGATCTTCAGGCGTATCGCGAGGAACCCCGGTGTGTCGTTCTGGATGATGCGCGTGTAGATGCCCACGTTGCCCGTCTTCGGGTCGGAGAGTGTGAGCGGCGTGCCCACTTCCTGCGTCACCGTGTCCCAGGTGCCGTCGGGAAACTGCATCTCCACGTTGTTCTCGGAGAAGCGCACCTTCTTCGCGAACGGCGCGAGCTCCGGGTCGTGCTTGAGATACGCGGCCCGGTATTGATCGCCGATGTCTTCCATGCACTTCTTGTCGCACGAGGCGGCGAAGGCCGGAACGCCGGCGAGCGCCGTTACCGCGAGAATGCAGACAGCAGCCATATTGGATTTCTTCACGCGAGCCCCCTCAAATGAAACCGTAAAAGCGGCCGAGCATTTCTTCTTCGCTGAACGCGGCCAGCGGCGCGCCTGAGCGCAGCCCTGCCGGCGGCACATACGGCTCCCCGAGCCCGGTGACATCGAGGTAGGGCTGGTCGAGGTGGAACGAGACGACCGGCGGCTTGTCTGGCACGCCTCCCGCGCCTTGCGCGTTCCGCGCACTTGTCGCGTTCGCGTTGCCCGCGCCTGCGTTCGCGCCGCCTGCAGATTCGGCGCCACTTCGCGCGCAGAACACCAGCGCCGCGCCAGCGGCCGGCACGGCTACCAGGAACTTGCGGCGTGTAACGCTCATGTGAACGCCACCTCGCTGCTATCTACCCACAACCCGTGCACCTGCGAGCTGCAGCGGAACGGCAAGATCACGCGCGCAATGTCGCCCTCGGCCAGCCGCGTGGCATCCGCGATCACGAGCTCAGACCGCATCTCCGCGTAGTTCGACGCCACTCCGATGAGATAGCCATCGCCCTCCGCTGCATTCTTGTTTCGCGGAATAAAGCAGCACTCCTGGAGGCTATGCGTATCCCCCGCGAAATACGTGTCGAGCTTGCCGTTGCTGAAATCGAAACGGCCATAGCAGTTGGTGACACGCCCGCCGATGTTGCCCGCCCGCTTGGCATCGAACGGCTTCGTGGCGTCGGTATAACCCGTGTAGCCGTAGCGATTGTTGAGCGTCATGAAGCGCGTATCGACGCGCCCGAGATCCACGATCGGGAACGGCCAGAGAATCTCTTCCTTCCAGGTGTCGCGCTTCGAGTTGAGATCGAGCGTGATCTTGCGCACGAAGGCTTTCGCCTTGTCGCGATTCCACGGCGAGCCATCGATGGGCGGGAAGAACGGGAAGAAGTTCGAATCCCAGAACGGCGCGTACAGGATGATCTTGTTGCCTTCGGTGTACGCGTTGAACGTGTGCATCATGCAACGCTCGGGGCCCTTGAACCAGCGCACGTCCTTCGCATCCCCGTCGCGCGGGAGCACGCCGATCATGCTCGGCTTCGTCTGATCCCAGCCCCAGTGCACCTTGCCGGCTTTCAGCCGGTCCATGCTCGTCACGTAGCCGCCGAAGGGAAGCAGGATGTGCTTCTGGGTCACGGCCATGTCGTGAATGACGCTGACGTAGGGCTGCTTGATGCGCACTTCGCGCTCGAGCCGGCCCGTCTTGTCGAAGGTGCCGATGAAGATGTCGTCGGTCGCAAGGCCCGTGGCTTCGTAACCGAAGGCGATCATCTGCCCGCTCACGGGATCGATCTTGGGGTGCGCCGTGAAGGTTTCACTCTTCCACTGCCCGTTGAAATCGTACGGCCCGAGGGTTTCGAGCGTGCTCGGGTTGATCTCGTGCGGCAGGCCGTCTTCCTTCAGCGTGAAGAGCTTGCCGGCGTGCGCGATGGGCGAGGTGTTGGAGACGGTGCGCAGGTTGGGATGCTTCGGGTCCTTCACCGAGTCATCGTCGGTGAAGGGGTTGCGGTAATAGCCGTAGAGCTGGCGCTGCGCGGCCACCAGTTGCTGGTAGCGATGCGTCTTCACCCACTTGCCGTGGAAGCTCACGGCACCGTTCCGGAATCGGAACGAGCTCACGTAGCCGTCGGAGTTGAGGGCCGCGTCGTCGGGGAATTTCGGTGGATACAGGAACTCGCCGCCCACGCGCACGAAGGCGCCATCCAGATCGGCGGGCACCTTGCCGATCACCTCGCAATCGGTGATGTCGGCTTCGAAGCGCATCGGGGCGAAGAACCCGACCTGCGTGGCGTCTCTCGTATATCCGGGCATGCGTCTCCCCCTCGAGACGAAAATCAGGCCGGATTTAACCCCAGGCGGGAGGGGGGCTCAATGCGGCAGCGGATTTGGTCCACTTCCGCGCGCCATGAGGCGCGTCTGCTCCGCTCCCGAGGCGCTATGCCCGCCCGCACCCACCGGATACAGCGGCTGCGCCGAATCGTCGGCGACTGCCGGGTCCTGCGCCTCGACAGTTGCGGCCGCACCAATACGCGCGCTGCCACCGGCACCATCGCCGGCACCCGCCACGCCTGACGCTTTCCCTTCGCTGCCGAATGGAAGCGTCGGCCGCGACACAAACGCGACGATCGCAGCGATGAACGCCTCATGCGTGTCTTCGATCAGCGCGGCATGATCGCCCCCGCTGAGCACGACCCACTGCTTGTCGGGCGTAGCAAGCCCGAGGAATAACCGCGCCTGCGTCCGGCCGGCGTTGGGCCGCAAGCTGCGCGACCAGCGAGAAGGGCAAACGACGATCGGTGCAAGTGGCGCATGCAGGCTCTACCGCAACGGTTCCCCAACCATCGTCGCATCCGATTCGGGAAATGAGAATCGCCAGTAGCGTAGAATCCGCCCCGCCATGAGTCGGGAGCCCTCACGCGTGCCACAGCTGGAAGTCACCGAAGTGCAGACGGGACCGAACCCCGTCGGGAGTGTCATCTGGATGCACGGTCTCGGGGCTGACGGCCACGACTTCGAACCCATCGTGCCGGAGCTGGTGCGGCCCGGCGAGCGCACGCTGCGCTTCGTGTTCCCTCATGCGCCGGTGCGGCCCGTGAGCATCAACAATGGGTACGCGATGCGCGCGTGGTACGACATCATCGGCATCGACCGTAAGTCGCGGCAGGATGAGGCCGGCATTCGTGCCTCCGATGCCGCGATTCGCGCGCTGATCCGCCGCGAGAACGAGCGCGGCATTCCGACAGATCGCATCGTGCTCGCGGGTTTTTCGCAAGGCGCGGCCATGGCCCTCTTTTCCGGCACGCGCTACCCGGAAAAGCTGGCGGGATTGATGGGGCTGTCGGGTTACATGGTGCTGGCGCCGAAGTTCGACGCCGAGCGTCACAACGCCAATCAGACCGTGCCGATTTTCATGGCCCACGGCACGCAAGACCCCGTGGTGCCGCTGCAGATGGGCGAAGACACGCGCCAGCTGCTCGAAGCCACGCAGTACTCGGTCGAGTGGCACACGTATCCGATGCCGCATTCCGTGTGCCCGGAAGAAGTGGCGGACATCGCCGAGTGGCTGCGCCGCGTGCTCTGAGTTGATCGGACGCGTTCTCGCTAGTTCAGACCCGCCTTCTCGGCCAGCCAGCGCGCCGCCTGCGCGGGTGAGCGCTTGTCCTCATCCCGATCCACCATCTGATTCGCCTCGCGCATCTGCTCGATCGGCACGGCACCGATCAGCGGCGTCAGCGCCCGGCGCAGCGTCGCATCCTCGGCCCGGCGCGGCGCGAGCAGCACGACTGCGTCGTAAGGCAGGATCACCTGCTTGTCATCCTTCAGCACCACGAGATCGTAGGCCGCGATGCGGCCCTCGCTCGAGAACGCCGAGATCACGTCCACCTCGCCACTCGCCACGGCGCGGTACATGAACGTGGATTGGTACTGCCGTTCCTCTTTGAACGCGAGTCCATAACTGTCGCGTAGCGCCGCCCACTCGGGCCGCGCGAGAAACTCGAAGTCGGCCCCGAGTTTCAGCTCACGCACATGCGGTGCGAGGTCTGCGATGGAGTGCACGTTCATCGAACGGGCCTCGTCGGCTCGCATCGCCAGCGCGTAGGCATTCTCGAACCCGAGCGCGCCCAGAAGCGTCACGCCATATTCCTGCTTCAGCACCCGCGTCATCTCTTCCAGCATCTGCGCGCGCGGCAGCGAATCCCTGCGGTTGAGAACGTTGGCCCACACGGTGCCCGAGTAATCGACGTAGGCGTCGATCTCGTTGTTCGCGAGCGCCTTGAACGCGATCACCGAGCCGAGCCCGATTCGCTGTGTGGCGGAGGACCCGGCGCGCTCGATGCGATCCGCCAGGAGCTGCGCAAGGATGTATTGCTCGGAGAAGCTCTTGGCCCCGATCACATATTTCGCTTGCGTTCCCCGCATCGATGGGACGATCGCGGCAGCCACACCCGCTACGAGCAACGCGAGCCCGAGCCACACGCGCAGCGGGCGCCGCCGGGCAACGCCATTCTCGATCAGCGCGAGCAACTGATCCGCAATGATGGCGAGCGCCACTGCGCTGAAACACCCGAACAGCACGGACACCCAATCCTGGATCTGCAGCCCGGAGAAGATGTAGTTCCCGAGACTCGTCTGCCCGACCGGCGTCGAGAGAGTCGCCGTGCCGATGACCCACACCGCCGAGGTGCGAAGGCCGGCCATGATCACCGGCATGGCGAGCGGCAGCTCGACTCGAAACAGGCTCTGCCGCGGCGTCATGCCCACACCGCGCGCCGCCTCCATGACCGCGGGGTCGATGCTGAGCAGCCCCGTCACGCCATTTCGCACGATCGGCAGCATCGAATACAACGCGAGCGCAAGCAGGGATGGCAGGAAGCCGAGCGCCGCGAAACTGTACCCAAACAGCTCTTCAGACAGCGACGACAGCGCGAGCAACAGCGGATAGAACAGCGCCAATAGCGCAAGGCTGGGCACGGTCTGCACCACGCTCACGAGCGTGAGCACCGGCCATCGCACGCGCGGACTGCGCCGCGCGAGCACCACCAGCGGCGCGCTGACAGCGAGCCCCAGCAGCAGTGCCGCCGCGCTCAACTTCACGTGCTGGCCCAGGTAATCCGGCAGCAGCCGGAGTGCGCTCGCTACGCGATCATCCACGAGTTGTTCTTTCGAGCACGGTGCGGACACGCTCGGCCTGCCGGCGCGGCATTTCCATCATCGCGCGCACTTCCTCGTCCGGATGCCCCGAGAGCAGGGAGTGCGGCGTCCCGTCCGCAACGATGCGCCCCGCGCGCATGACGACGATGCGGTCCGCGAGGAGCACGGCCTCCATCACGTCGTGCGTGACCATCACGGTGGTAAGGCCCATCGAGTCGTGCAGGCTGCGCACTTCGGTCCCGAGCGCGTCGCGCGTAATGGGATCGAGCGCGCCAAAGGGCTCATCCATCAGCAGGATCGCGGGTTTCGCGGCCAGCGCGCGCGCCACGCCGATGCGTTGTTGCTGGCCGCCTGACAGCTCCGACGGCATGCGCTGCAGAACACTGCGCGGGAGCGCGACGAGATCGATGAGCTCCGTGACCCGCGCCGTGATGCTGGCCGCGTCCCACCCGAGAAGGCGCGGCGTGATCCCGATGTTCTCGGCGACGCTCAGATGCGGGAACAGCCCGATGCCCTGGAAGACATAACCCACGTTACGGCGCAGCTCGTGCCCTGGCCGCTCGTTCACCGGCGTGCCGTAGACCCGTACGGTGCCCGTGTCGAGCTCGGCGAGGCGGTTGATGACCTTCAGGAGTGTCGTTTTTCCCGAGCCGGAGCCGCCCACCACCGCAACGAAGGTCGCGGGCTCGATCTCGAGGGACAGCTCACTCAGGGCGAAGTGCTGCCCGTTGCGATAGGACTTGCTCGCGCGCTCGATGGCAATGATCGGCTGACTCATGGGGACACGATGCTATCATCGCCCGCCTCGATGAATGACGAGCTGGGCGATAAAACACGAACGCTGCTGCGTGACTTCATCACGAGCTTCGAGATGCTGGAGATCTTTCTTCTCCTGCATGCGAACGCCGGGCGCGACTGGAGCGTCGCGGAGGTCACCGCGCACACGCGTATTGCCGACGAGCTCGCGCAGCGCGCGCTCGAGTCGCTCAGCTCGCGGCGCCTGATCCGCGCATCGCCGCCCCTGCCTCCTGGCCAGTTCCAGTACGCCCCCGGCAACCGCGATCTGGCGGATGCGGCGGACGAGCTGGCCCACGATTTCGCCGAACGCCGCGCGGCCGTCCTGAGCACCATGAGCACCAATGCCATCGAGCGGCTGCGGTCCGGCGCGCTGAACGCGTTCGCCGATGCCTTCATCCTGGGGAGCAAGCGCAAAGATGGCTGAAGTCGTCTACATCCTGTGTGCGGCCACGTCGATCCTGTGCGCCGTGCTGCTGTTCCGGAGCTATCGCGCCAGCCGAACGCGGCTCCTCTTCTGGAGCAGCCTGTGTTTCGTGGGCCTCGCCGTGAACAACGTGATGCTCATCCTGGATCTGTATGTCGTGAGCACGGACCTTTTCTTCGCACGAACACTCATCGCCGTCGGCGCGATGAGCATGCTCATCTACGGGCTGATCTGGAGCTCTCCGTGAAAGACTTCCTGTGGGGTCTGCTGGCAATGGCGAGCGCGGTGTCGAGCCTGCTGTTCCTGCGCTACGGGAAAGTGACGCACGACCGGCTGTTCCTGTTTTTCTCCGCGGCGTTCCTCGCGATGACCCTCAACTGGCTGGGCCTCGCGATCATCGAGCCGGACAACGAGCATCGGCACGTCGCCTATCTGCTGCGGTTGCTGGCGTTCGTGCTCATTCTCGTAGGCATCATCGACAAGAACGTGCGCGCGGCGCGCGTCAACGATCAGGCACGCTGACGCGGCGAAACGCCGCTCACGTGGCCGAAGCGCGCGCGGCAGTCGGGACCGGAATGAAGGAGATGGTGCGGATCTCGATGCTCTCGCGCGCGGGCGCATCCGGCGCGGACGTCGGATCGTCGAACGCAGTGTGGCCCGTCAACTGCACACGGCTCCTGTCCGAGTCGAACAGCTTGAAGGCGAGCACCTCGTCGGGCTGCATGTTGGGCGCGTAGTACCACCGATGACGCGCGCTGTGCGCCAGGTTGAAGCCATACAGCGTGGCCCGGTTGGGATCGTTCAGGCCGCCGCGCACTTCACTATCGTTCAGGTCACTGCGCACGACAGTGGAGGCGTCACACAGCGCCAGCGGAGTGCGATACACCGGAGTAATCGGGCGCCAGAGGTTCATGAGCACGTAGCGCATGGATAACCAGTGTTCGGCCTCTTCGGGCCCCAGGATGTCGCGCGCAAACTGGCGGACCGTGACATCGCCATAGTCCACGTGCGCACCGTACGCGGGACGGCGCCCGTCCCCGGTAGCCGTGCTGTCGCTGCGCGCGACCTCCCCGAAAGCGATGACTTTCGCCGCGCCATTGAGGCGCTTCACGAGGTCGAAGACCTCGGGGTAGTAGACGCGCTTCACTTCATCCGCATCGTGGAAGTTCCGCACCTTCGTCGGTTCACGCAGGAGCACGAAGCCATTGCGCTCCAATGCCAGCTCGCTGGCGTGGGGCCGCATGCTCTCGATGGGCATGCGGTGCTCCACCGCCGGCCAATACGAGCGGTCGCGGTCGGCCGGATAGAAGATCGCTTTCTCTCCGGGCACAACGTAGCGGATGACGGCCTCGACTCCGGAGGTTTCGACGTTAGCTGTTGTCATACAGGCGTTTCCTGGGCTGCGGCGCGGGCTCTCGGAGCAACGCGGACTTGGCCGGCCCCGGGCACCACATACCTGCCCGCCATTGCGGCTGCTGGTATTCGCACTACCACCTTCACGGGCCGCGGTTTCAGGCGCAACCCTTCGTGGTACGGGCGTATGAACCGGGGCTCCACGACGGGCATCCCCGTCCCGCCCGAAAAATCGTTCATGCGTGGCAACCTCCACGTTCGCCGCGGGCACTCACGGCGCTTGCGTCGAATCTACACTCCCCGGCCCGCCCGCTTGAAGACGTGGCCGCGGCTCCTGAGTCTTCGTCCGGAAAATTTCATGGTCCACGGCTCGGATTGCCGCACATCCGCGGCGGAATCATCGACTACAATCGCCGGCGCCCCAAAACTGTCATGCCGATTTTTCGCGGCGGAGCTTCCATCCATGGCGAGAACGCGAGCGGTGTCGCTCAGACCCCGAATCCAGGCCCCCGCGGCCAGCGAGATGACCCACACCCGTTTTCTCGTCTCGGCGGAACGACTGTTCTGCGTGAATGGCTACGAAGGCACCAAGATCCGCGCGATCGCCACGCTCTCGAATGCCAACCTCGGCATGCTGTCTCACTACTGGGGCAGCAAGCGCGCGTTGTTCCGGGAAGTGTTCGACCGGCGCCTGCGCCCGATCCATGAAGAGCGCATGCGGCGCTTTCGCGCGCTCGAGAAGAACCTCAGGATCGGCAAGCCGGTGAGCATCTCGGAGGTGCTGCAGGCGCAGATCGAGCCATCGTTCATCCTGCCGGGCCAGTCCGCGGCGGAGGCGAATGCGCGGCGCTTGTTGCTCGGCCGCGCGCTGACGGATCCTTCGGAGGAAGTCGTCACGGTGATGGGCGAGATCTTCGGGGAGTCGGGCAGCCTCTTCTTCTCGCTGCTGCGAAAGGTGGCGCCAGACATCAATCACACCGAGTTCTACTGGCGAGCCAGTTGCGTCGTCGGCGCCTTCACCTTCGCGGAGTCCTATACCGATCGCCTCACGCGATTCATCGATGAGGACCTGAGCGATATCGACTGGGTCGAGGCCTCGAACTGCGTGGTGAAATTCCTGGCCGCGGGCATGCGCGCGCCGGCGGTGCTGAGCGTTACGAGAAGGAAGAAGCCGAAGGCTCGCGCTGCCTGAAGCGGCGTATCATCCCCCGCGACGGTAATGAGTGGGGGATGGATGACGACGATCGTGACCGGTGCCACCGGCAGCTTCGGCCGGATGGTGACCGAACAGTTGCTCACGCAGCTGCACCCTGCCGAGCTGATCCTTACCACGCGCAACCCATCTGCCCTTGCGCCACTCGCGGCGCGCGGCGTGCGCGTGCGCTATGCGGATTTCGACAAGCCGGAAACCTTGGCCCCGGCATTCGAAGGCGGCGATCGCATGCTGCTCATCAGCACCCTGAGCGTGGGCCGGCGCGCCGGTCAACACCGCAATGCCATCGAAGCGGCGGTGAACGCAGGCGTGAAACATATTGCCTACACGAGCAGCAGTGGCGCGAGCGCCGATAACCCCGCGATCGTGATTTCCGATCACATGCAAACCGAGGCCGTGCTCCGCCAAAGCGGCATCGCGTTCACGCTCCTCCGCAACGCCTTGTACGCGGAAGTGCCTGTCATCCAGATCGCACCGCGCGCCGTCAAAGCCGGCAAATGGATCACGAGCGCGGCCGAGGGCCAGATTCCTTTCGTCGCCAAGGCCGACTGCGTCGCCTGCGCCGCGCGCGTGCTCACCTCGGGCGGCCACGAAAACAAGACGTACGAGATCACCGGTGCAGAGCTGCGCTCTTACCGAGACGCTGCACGAATCGCCTCCGAGCTCACGCATAAACCGCTCGAGTACGTCGTCGTCTCCGACGAGGAGATGCTCGCCTTTCTCATCGAAGCCGGCGTCCCGCGGCACTACCACGAAGGCCTCAACACCCCGGGCGTCGGCACTTCGTCGGCCTCGGACATCGTCTCGTACGAGACCGCAATCCGAGGCGGCCACTTCGCTGTGAACTCGAATGATGTTGCTGAGCTATTGGGACGCTCGCCGGTGTCCCTGCAGCGAGTCTTTGAAGCGAACGCAGACCTCCTGCGTTTGTCGTGACGGCCCCGCCACCCGAAAGCGCGTGCCATGCATATCCCAATAGATAGACGCCAGGACGCGCGCCTTTTTATTCACTGAAGCGCCCACACCTTGGTTTCCACCGCAGGAGACCCGATCGTCATGACTCAGGAAATTCGACCCAGCACCGCCCGAGGCTACGCCGATCACGGCTGGCTGAAGTCCTATCACTCGTTCTCGTTTGCCGATTACTTCGACCCCAACCACGTCGAGTTCGGCCCGCTGCGCGTCATCAATGAAGACCGCGTAGCTCCCGGCGCCGGCTTCGGCACGCATGGGCATCGCGACATGGAGATCATCAGCTACGTGCTCTCCGGCGAGCTCGCGCACAAGGACTCCACGGGAACCGCCTCCACGATCCGCCCCGGCGATGTCCAGCGCATGAGCGCCGGCACCGGCGTGCGCCACAGTGAGTTCAACCCGTCGAGCGAGCAGGGCGTGCACTTCCTGCAGATCTGGATTCTTCCGGACAAGGCAGGCATCCCGCCCAGCTACGAAGAGAAGCGCTTCCCGGCGGAAGAGAAACGTGGCCGCCTGCGCCTCATCGCGTCGCCTGATCGCGCGGAGGGCTCGGTCCTCATTCACCAGGACGCGCGTGTGTACGCCGGTCTCTTCGACGGCACCGAGCAGGCCACGCTCGATGTGGCCGCAGGTCGCTGGACCTACGTGCATGTCGCCCGCGGCACGATCGACGCCAACGGCACGCTGCTGAACGCCGGTGATGCGCTGAAACTCAAGGACGCGAAAAAGCTGACGCTCACGAAAGGCCAGGACGCCGAGGTGATCGTGTTCGATCTGCCGGCGGGCAACTGAAGGATGTAGTCCAGCGCGAAGCTGGCGAATGCGAATACGCCATGCACAGGTTCCGCGCCGAAACGGCGCGCCTGTGCAAGGTTATGTACACAGCGATGGCGCGCACGTTGCTCCGCGCCGCGCGTAAAAGCGGTACGCTTGCGCCATGAGCGAGAAGACTGACTGGACTTTCCCGGAGGAGCTGCAGCCCAAAGCGGCGGCGCTCGATTTCGATTTCGATCGCGTGCTCCGCTCGGTCGTGCTGCTGCGGGCCGAGGTTCCGGAGGATGCCTTCACGGCGGATGTGCTCGGCACCGACCGCGTCGGCAGCGGCATCGTCATTCGTCCCGACGGACTGGTGCTGACGATCGGCTATCTCATCACCGAAGCCACCAGCATCTGGCTCACCACCGTGGACGGCACCGTAGTGCCGGCGCACCCGCTCGCGTATGACTCCGTCACGGGCTTCGGCCTCGTTGCTCCGCTCGGCCGCGTATCGCTCCCGGCTCTGGAGTTCGGCTCCGCGCAGTCCATCGCCATCGGTGGCAGCGCCATCGTCGTGAGTCATGGCGGCCGCGGTCATACCCTGGCGGCCAAGCTCATCGACAAGCGCGAATTTGCAGGGTACTGGGAATATCTTCTCGACGAGGCCTTGTTCACGGCTCCCGCGCATCCGCACTGGTCGGGCGCCGCGCTCGTGGGCATGGATGGCAAGCTGCTCGGCGTCGGCTCCCTGCTGGTACAGGAGGCTGTCGGCACCGACACCATCGATGCGAACATGTTCGTGCCCATCGACCTCCTGCCCCCCATCCTCAACGATCTCACGAGCAACGGCCGAGCCTCCCGGGCACCACGGCCCTGGCTGGGGCTTTCGGTGGCGGAGTCGCAGGGGCAACTCGTTGTCGGGTCCCTTTCCCTCGA
>JBDZVF010000113.1:0-14892 GCA_040255575.1 Pseudomonadota bacterium
CCGTACATCGAAAGAATCACGCCGAAGAACGCGACGAACAGCGCCAGCGCCTGCGTCGCAGTCGTCCAGGGAATCAGGGAATAGAGCGTGAATCCCAGCAGGAAGAACACTGAGTACGTCACCTTGCGACCGAGCCGATCCGACAGCGAAGCCCAGAAGAAGCGGCCCGCGATGTTGAAGAACGACAGCAGCCCGGTGAACCCCGCGGCGATCGTGGCGATCTGCGTCAGCTGAGCCTGGTTGAGCTCTGTGAAGGCGGCGTTCACACCGATGAGGTGGCCACCGAACACTTCCTGCAGCAGCGGGGAAGCCATGCCGAGAATGCCGATGCCTGCCGTAACGTTCAGGCAGAGGGCGGCCCAGATGAGCCAGAACTGCTTCGTGCGCCACGCGACATCGAGATCCACGTCGTGTCGGGTGATGAGACCCTTCCTCGCGCTCTCCGGCGGTGGCGTCCAGCCCGCCGGCTGCCAGCCCTCGCGCGGCACGCGGTAGCCGAGCGCACCGCTGATCATGAACAGGAAGTAGATGGCCGCGAGCGTCAGGAACGTTTGCCACACACCCACCGACGTGGGCGTGGCGTAGAACCGCATGAGGTAATCCGCGAGCGGCGAACCGATCATCGCGCCGCCGCCGAAACCCATGATGGCCATGCCGGTCGCCATGCCGCGCCGGTCGGGGAACCATTTGATGAGCGTGGAGACGGGCGAGATATAGCCGAGGCCGAGCCCGATGCCGCCGATGACGCCCGAGCCCAGCCACATGAGCCACAACTGATGTGTGATCACGCCGATGGCGGAAATCACGAGCCCGCCGCACCAGCACAGCGCCGCGACCACACCCGCCTTGCGCGGACCGGCCCGCTCCAGCCAGCCGCCCCACGTCGCGGCGGAAATGCCGAGCACGACGAAGAACAACGTGTACATCCAGCCGAGCATCGAGATCTTCCAGTCGCACGTGGTCGTGAAGAGCTGGGCGATGGTGCTCATCTGCCTCGGGCAGGCGACGGACTCGGTGATGCCGATGGCTTTCGACAATGGCAGCCAGAACACGGAGAACCCGTAGGCCATGCCGATGCAGAGGTGGATCGCCAATGCCGCCGGAGGCACGAGCCACCGATTGAACTGCGGCCCGGCCACGGTGCGCTCACGGGAAAGAAAACCCGGCATCGGCTCGACGATAGCGGCGGTCATGTTTCTTTACTCCCCCTGCGGATGCGTCCCTGCCGAGGGCCGCTATCATAGCCCGCAATTTTCCATGTGAGCGCGTCAAGGTGCAGGTCTGGTTTCATGCGAGCGCGAGAATCGATGCGGGCGGTAATCGGATGCGACCCATCCTGGTTGCACTGGTGTGCTGTGTCATCGCCGTGTTCGCGTCACCGGTGCCCGCCCGGGACAGCCTGCTCGACAGCATCAATGCCGTGCGCGCGAACGGGTGCGGTGGCAAGCGCGGTACCAGTACACCGCTGCGTTCCAACCGCAAGCTCGATGCCGCGGCTCGGCGAATCGCGCGCGGCGAACGACTGCGGGATGCGCTCGATCGTGCGGGATACCGGGCGCTGCATTCGTCGGTAATGTCCCTGTCCGGGGCGAAGGACAACGCGGACGTTGCGCGCATGCTCGCCCAGCGGGCCTGCACGGATTTGCGGAGCGAAGACGTACGCGAAATAGGCATCGAGACTCGCGGGGACAGCGCCTGGGTCGTGCTCGCCGCGCCGTTTGAAACCGGCGCGCTCAAGAACGCATCCCGCGTCAGGGCACGGGTGCTGGAGCTGGCGAACGAGGCCCGCTCGCGGCCGCGCCGATGCGGGCGCCGGCAATTTTCCGCTGCTCCGCCGCTCGCGCTCGAAAGCCATCTCACGAGCGCCGCGCTCGCGCAGGCTCGCGACATGGCGAAACACAACAAGCTCGACCACACCGGCAGCGATGGAAGCACACCCGCCCAACGGGTGACACGCGCCGGCTACAAGTGGCGCACGACCGGGGAGAACATCGCGTCCGGCCCCACTACGCCCGAAGAAGTAATGGCGGGCTGGCTTGCAAGCCTCGGCCATTGCGAAAACATCATGAGCCCTCGCTTCAGCGAGATGGGCATAGCCTGGGTGGTGGACCCGAAGAGCGCATCGGGCGTGTACTGGGCCCAGACCTTCGGGACCCCGCGCAACTAGTCAACTGGCAAAAGTCGCCTGCGGCGCTTTTGCGGACATCGGCTTCGCTTCCGCCGGCAAAAGGCGCGACTTTTGCCGGCTGCGCATCGCCGCCGTCGTTGTGAGGCTCGGTTTGATCAGCAGGCCGACCGACGGCGCCGGGTTGGCCAGACCGCGACGGTCTTCCCGAGCGCAACCCATCGGCCAGACTTCTTGGCCGACGCCCCCCAAGTACGGTAGGTTGCGCCCGGGGCAAGGCGCGCCAGGCCGCGCGATGGGGCGATTTTGAGTTCACAACCACAACAAGTCATAGATATCGAGTCGCTCGTCGACGCGCAGAAAATCCGCTGGTTCAACATCAGCCTGCTGCTGTGGTCGTGGCTCGCCATGTTCGCGGACGGGTTCGACATCTCCGCGCTGTCGTTTGCCGTGCCGGAGCTGGTGCGCGAGTGGGGGGAGCCGGGGCCTGCGTTCAAGTGGGCGCAATCCGCGAGCAACATCGGCGTGCTCATCGGCGCCCCGCTGCTCGGATTCATTGGCGATCGGTATGGCAGGCGCGTGGCGATCGCCCTGGGCTCGGTGATTTTCGGCATCTTCACGCTCGCCATGAGCCAGTCGACCTCCATCGATCAGCTCACCGTCCTGCGCTTTCTCACGGGCATCGGCATCGGCGGCCTGATGCCGAACACCATCGCGCTGAATGCGGAGCTTGCGCCTCGCCAGTGGCGCGCGCTGCTCGTGGTGCTCATGTTCACGGGCATTACGCTCGGCAGCGGCACGCCGGGCGCGGTCGCCGGCTGGCTCGTGCCGACGTTCGGCTGGGAGATCCTGTTCCTCATCGGCGGTGTGGTGCCGCTCGCGGTCGCCGTATGCGTATGGTTCGTGCTGCCGGAGTCCGTGAAATTCCTGGCAAAGCGGCCGGAGCGCTATGACGAGCTGCTGGAGACGGCACGCCGGATGCGGCCGGATCTGCAGATTGCTTCTGACGCGCAGTTCATCGCGCCCCCGCCGGGAGGCGCGCCGGCTCATGGCGGCATGGCGCATGCGCCTGCACGCGGCATCGGCTTCCTGGGCCTCAACGAGATCTTTCGCGGCAGCCTCAAGTTCATCACGCCGCTGCTGTGGATCTGCTTCATCACCACGCTGATGGCGAACTTCTTCCTCAACAGCTGGATCCCGCTGATCCTCGAGAACAACGGTCTCACGCCCAAGGAGGCGGCGCTCGCGAGCGCGGGGTATCACGTGGGCGGAACGGTCGGCGGGGTGATCGTGAGCCTGGCACTCAATCGCTACGGTTACTCGGCGATCGTCGCGCTCTTCGTGCTCGCGCCGGTGGCGATCTTCAGCATGGGGCTGGACGGCAACTCGCACGCGATGATCACGCTCTTCACGTGGGTCTCGGGTTTTGCCGTGCTGGGCGTGCAGTTCGGAAACAACGCGTGCTCGGGGCTCATCTATCCGACGGAAGCGCGCTCGAATGGCGTCGGGTTCGCGCTCGGCATCGGGCGCCTCGGTGCGATCATGGGGCCGGTGATCGGCGGCATCCTGCTGGAGCAGCAGATGCCGATCGGTGAGCTATTCGCGTGGGCATCCGCGCCCATGGCGGTAGGCGCGATCGCCGCGGCGGCCCTCACGGTGGTGTGTTACCACCGCTTCAAGGGATTCAAGCTGGATGAGCGGCCGGCCGAGCCGGAAGGCGAGTCGCCCGAGCGCGCCGCCGCTCAGCCGCGAACGACTTAAGCCCGCGCGGCTGCTTCAGCAGGGACGGGCGCTCACCCCCTGCCCACGTACGGCATCTTCGTCGCCATGATGGTCATGGTGAGCACGTTCGCATCCAGCGGCAGACTCGCCATCTGCAGCACCGCGCGGCCTACGAGCGCCACATCGATCAACGGCTCGGAGCGCGGGCCGCTGCGAGGCATCTTCGATGCGAGCTCCGTGCCGGCATTGCCGATGTCGATCTGCCCGCAAGCGATGTCGAATGCGCGGCCATCGAGCGCGGTCGACTTGGTGATGCCCGAAACACCGTGTTTCGTCGCCGTGTAGGCGATGCTGTTCGGCCGCGGCGTATGAGCCGCAATGGATCCATTGTTGATGATGCGACCGCCGCGTGGGTTCTGGTTCTTCATGATGCGCACGGCTTCCTGCGTACAGAGAAACACACCGGTGAGGTTGGTGTTCACCACCGTGCTCCACTCCTCAAAGCCGAGATCCTCTATCGGTACACCCGGCGCGCTGACGCCGGCGTTGTTGAAGAGCAGATCCACGCGCCCGAACGCATCCATCACCTTAGTGAACAGCGCATGCACCGACTTCGGGTCAGTGACATCGCCCTGGATCGGCAGGATGTTCTTGCCGCCCTCGCTCACCGTTTTCTGCAGGCTGTCGAGATGACGGCCGGTGATCGCCACGCGCCACCCATCCCCGGCGAGCGCGAGCGCCGCTGCTTTGCCGATCCCACTGCCGCCGCCCGTGACGACAGCAACTTTGCCTGGTGTGCTCATGCTGAAAACCTGGTGAACGCGCCGATTCGCGACGCGTGAGTGTAGAGGCGCCACGCCTTCGCTGAAACCCAAGCCGGCGGCGCTGACTGCCAGGCCGGGTGTGCGAGCCACTCTGCGGTGGCTTCCTGGTCAATACCGAGCGCAAGGTTGCCTTCACGACACGCCTGCGGAGCGCCTCGGCGTGGCAGTCGAGCGCGGAGTGCATTCGCGCCCCGATCCTATCGCCGTTGTCCCGCTCGTGAGTCGCGGGTAGCGCCTGGCCAGTGAGGTGTCGGCTGCCCAAGTGTGACTGAAGGGTGCGCTGCTCGAGCCGCGCCAGATCCTGTGGAGCGGGTGGCGCGAGCATTCTGTCGCGCCACCCGCTCTGATCTACCGTCAACGACCCCGGGGCACTTGGGTTAGTGACCGGGGCACTCGCAGCGCCCTCGCACTCGGATCAGCGACGCGAAGGCGAAGCGTTCGCCTCCGCCGATGCGCTCGCGTCGAGCCTGCGGCCGCCCGGCTGCGTGCTATCACGCTGGGCGGTGGCATTCGCGCTGCCGTTGAGATTCGCACCCGCATCCAGAGCACGCTTCGGCTGCACGGTGGGCGCCGATGCGGAGTTACTGGACGACGGCTCAGTCGTGCTCGAATCGGCGGCCTCCACCGGTGCCGCAGCCACGGTGTTCCAATCGGCTGCTTCAACCGGTGTCGCAGGCACGGTGTTCCGATCGGCCGCCTGAACCGGCGCTATCGGCAACGTGCTCGCGGTCGCGTTGCTCTTGATGTCATCAGTGGCATTACGCGTCCCGCCGACCGCGCCATTGACGCCATGCCCGATGCCACTGCGGACACCGTCGACGCCGTGTCTAATGCGGTTGCCGGCACCTTCGGCGCGGCGGCCAACGCGACTCATTGCATCCGTGTCGAATGTGCCGCCGAGCGTGGCATCGCCCATCGCGTGGCCCGACCCCGTGACGCCGCGGAGGCCGCCACCCAAGGTGCCGCCCAGCGCACCGGCAGCATTGCCACCGAGCACCTGCGAATACGCCGGCGCCGCCAAGATCAGCACCGCAGCCATGGCAGCGTGCGTGAGATGACGTTTGGTGTTCATGAGATTGCTCCTCGAGGTCGCCGCGCACCGTGCGCGGGGTTCTGGGAGGAATACGAAACGGGAGCTTGGTTTCTTCCCTGAGGAGAGGACGATTTTTACGTTTTACTTAAGTCTGAGTGCCGCCAGGCCCTCAAGGGCGGGGCGGCCGAGGGCTTGCGAGCGCCAGCGAGGCCTGTGAGCGTACGAAGTCGCCCACCAGACCCGCGCCATAGGTCTTGTCCACTCCCCGGGAGCCCAAGTCGATCGCCTGACTGGTCAGCATGTCGATCGCCTTCACGGCCGCCTCCCGGTTGGGCTCGGGCAGGGAGACAGCCAGCAGGCCGGCGACAATCGGCGCAGCGAAGGAAGTGCCGCGAACAACCGCAAACGCCGGCGCGAGATCCGCCGCCGCCATATCTGCACCCGGCGCCGCGAATTTCACCTGATTCCCGCGACACGCCTCGAGCAGCACCTTTCGATGCGCATCCACCGCAGTGACGCCCACCACATCGGGATACGACGCGGGATACAACGGCGGCGCCGCGGGCCCATCGTTACCGACTGCCGCCACAATGATGTGGCCGCGCGCGATCACCATCCGCACGACGCGCTCGAGAAGCACGTTCCTGGGCCCTACGAGACTCACGTTGATGACCGCGACATGCTGGCGCGCAAGCCACGCGATTGCATCGACGACCGCATCCACCGCGCCGCCAGTGCCGACGCCGCAGTAGACATCGCCAGCGAACAACTCGGCGCCCGGAGCCGCTCCAGTGAACGGATCCGCCTTGCCGACGAGCAGCGACGCCACCGCCGTGCCGTGCGCGCTCGGCACGGACTTGCCATCGCAACCATACTGATGGACGGCCGTCGCCTTGAATACGGGATGTGCCACATCGACACCCCCATCGACGAGCCCCACCTTGAACGAGCCCGTGCCCGTCACCAGCGCCGCATTCGAACGACTCGCCAGCACGAGGCGACGTGAGGACGCCACGGGACCGGCGCGATCACCCGCGGTTCGACGCCATGTAGCAGCTCGGCCCTCTTCCGTCGTCATCGGCGACTGGCGTCGCGCTCCTGTCCCCACCTCGACCATGGCAGGGGAATCGACGCTCCGTGCGCCACGCACCGACACCACCTCGCCACTATCCAGATAGATATGGTTGTAGTCATACATGCCCTGCGGATCGAGCCCCCGCAATCGTCTGAGCGCGCGTCGCGTCGTCATGCCTTCGGGCGCGCGGAGCACGACGACGCGCGAACCCAACCCTTCCAGCACTCGTTCGCGGGCCACCTGAAATCCGGCGGCGCGGGCGCTCTCGAGCGCTGCATCGGTGGGATCGAAGGAAACGATCTCGGCTCGCAGGATCGGCTGCCCGGCCGGATCGCGCTCTACGCTCGCGCGCTGCGCCCGCAACAGCTCGTTCACCCGCAGCCGTCGCGCGTCCGCAAGACGATCCACCTGCTCGGCGACGGCTCCGACCGTGTTCTCCACGGTGCCGATGCCCCGATTCACCGTATTGTTCACGGCGCCGGGCAGCCGCACACCCGGGACGTTGGGCATCTGAGCTGGCAGCAACTGGGCGTGTGCCGCCGAACCAGCCGCTATCATCACGAGCAACGCAACTCGCGCGAGGAGGCGGCTGCCGCCCCGCGAGCACGATCCGCGCTGGAGAAACCCACCTCGCATGCGAGCCAACTTACTCGAATGTTTTGCCTGCCGCGAGCGCTGGAAGAAAATGGCACCTTCGTTCGTAATGAAAGTGAGAGATGCGTCCGGCGACGGAAGCCATCCGTGATCAGCTCGTAGCGCTGCTGCCGAGGTTGCGCCGCTTCGCGCGCGCGCTCTCCCGCGACGCGCACGATGCCGACGATCTGGTGCAGGTATCGGTTGAGCGTGCGCTGTTGCATCTCGATCAGCTGCGGCCCGAAGCGCGACTGGATAGTTGGATGTTCGGCATCGTCAGAAATGCATGGATCGATGAAACCCGCTCGCGCAAGCGGCGCGACAACCTGCTCGCGCCAGAAGAGCTGGGCGAGCAGGTTGCCGACAGCTCGAGCGAGGCGCCGATCCAGCGGCTCTCGATCGAGGCCGCGCTACAGCGCCTGCCCGAGGAGCAGCGCCTGGTGGTCGCACTGGTACTCGTGGAGGGACTGGCATACAAAGAAGCGGCGGCCGTGCTCGAAGTGCCCATCGGGACCGTGACGAGCCGGCTCGCGCGCGGCCGGGCAACGCTGGAAGCGTTGCTTGGCGGCCGCGAAGGAGGCGTGTGATGAGCATCCCCGACGAAACCCTGATGGCCTATGCGGATGGCGAGCTCGACGCCGCCCAGCGCGCGGAAGTAGAGGCCGCCATCGCAGCCAACCCGAGATTGGCCGAGCGCGTCGAGCAACATCGCGCGCTTCGTCGCAAACTGAACGCAGCGTTCGATCCAGTGCTGCAGGATACGGTGCCGCACGCACTGATCGCGGCCGCTCACGGTTCCTCCTCCGGGAATGCTGGGGCGACCGCCAAGAGCGGCGTAGCCAGCGACCGAGGCGCGACCGCCGGCGCTGCCGCTGAGCGAGGGGCCACCGTCACGGATCTGCGTCGCGTGCGTGCCGCGCGTGCTGCAGAGGCCAAGGAAGCCGCCGCCTTCGCCCGACGTGGCGAGACGCCTCGACGTGCATGGACATGGTTCGAGTGGGGCGCGGTCGCCGCGAGCGTCGCGCTCGGTGCGACGCTCGCTCACCTCGCTCTGAGATCCCCTGAAACGAGCCGCATCGGCACGCAGGACGGGCACCTCGTCGCGCAAGCGGATCTCGCCCAGGCGCTCTCGACGCAGCTCGCTGTCGATCAGCCCGTCGACGCGCCCGTGCAGATCGGCCTGAGCTTCAAATCAAAAGCCGGCGACACCTGCCGCACATTCACCGTGAAAGACCAGAACGTTCTCGGCGGCCTCGCCTGCCGGCAGGGAAGCGAATGGCGCGTGCAGGTGCTGGCGAACGCCCCGCCGGGCACGAGTAGCCCAGGCGGCTACAAACCCGCCGGTGGCAGCATGCCCACGGCCGTCGTCAGCGCGGTTGAGCAACAGATTGAAGAGGGCCCGCTGGACGCTGCCGGAGAAGCCGCCGCGCGCGCGCGCGGCTGGAAATAGCCCCGACAACTCGAGCTGCTGCGCGCGACCTCGGAGCGGCACCTCATTCCGTGCCAGCTGCAGAGGCGCGCGTCGCCACAGAGGCAGAATCGCCGTGGAGGAGAGGTCTTGGTTGTGCTCTTATTGAGCCGCCGCCAGCCGAAACGCGATCCGCCCGTGCGTCACGGGCGTGTGGTGCGGCAGATGCTCCGCCCGCCAGGTTTCAAAGCCTGCGAGGTCGAGGCGGGCCGGCTCGAGCTTCCAGGAAGGATGCCGCAGATAGCTCCACACGTACTCGCGCAGGAAACCCGCGGCCTCCACCCGATCAATGTCGTTGAAATAGGCCGACTCCGGTTGCGCACTGTCGTGCTTCAAGGCGCGAAAAGTGGTTAGCGCGATCTGCCGACCGCGAACCTCCTCTTCGAACGAGCTTTCGCGTTCGCCGACGGCAGGGCCGCCAGCCGTCTCGTTCGCGGCAAACGCTGCTCTGGCGAAGAGGTATGCGAGCCATATCTTGCTTTCCCCTTCCGGCGTTTCCGGATCCCACAAAATCGCCACCTTCACCGACGAATCCGCAGGCTCGTGCGCGCGGGCGCGCGCCTCAGCCACGAGGTCGGCCGAAGCCGGAATCGCATCGCCGATCGTTGCGAGGATCTCGCCGCGACCGAGGTCCCCGTCTTCCTCGAATCCGAGCGCCACGTCGAAACGCGCGTCGATCACGAGCCCGTGCAGGGCGGTGAACCACAGATACGTCGTGCCGCCTTCACCGCGCCGCTCGAAGTGATAGATCGCTTCGCGCACCGAGCGCGTGTCGCCGGCGGCGAGCGGCACCGTACCTTCGCGCGGCTCGAGGTTGCGCACTTCCGTCGCGGCCACCAGCGCCTTCTTGGTGGCCTCGAAGCGTCGCGCGAGCTCGGCGGATGCCGTGCCATCAGCGATGCCGCCGGCGCCGAGATCGGCGATGTGGATGTCGAGCGCGAGGCCCATCGCGCGGTAGGAATAGGTGGCCGTGGTGCGCGGGTCCGCCCCGCTCTGCTCGCCGATGAACTCGAGCGGCCCGATGTACTGAGGCAGGGTGAGCCCGCCGATCGACGTGGTGTAGGTCTTCTGGCCGGCATGGCTCACCGCGCCGCCCGACCCGGCGACATTCGCGGAAGCCGCGAACGATGCGAACCCCAGAACCCCGATGGCGATCGTCGCAATGATCTTCTTGTTCAAGTCAGCCCCTTGGTCGTCGACGCCGTAACGGGTGCAACGGCCATGCCGCGCATGCTGCGCCCTTTGCGGACAAAGACTTGCACGCGTTGCGTGCCGGGCACGACACCTGCATTGTCAAGCTTTCCGACAGGCGAGCGCCCGATGATCCGGTGACAATTGCCCCCGCGCTGGCCGTTAGCATCGCGACCCATGCACGACGCACTCCAGCCGTTCTACCTCTGGTTCAAGGCCTTCCACGTCACCTTCGTGGTGGCCTATTTCGCCGGCCTCTTCTACCTGCCGCGCCTTTTTGTCTACCACGCCGATGCCAGGGATGCGGTCAGCCACGATCGCTTCGTGATCATGGAGCGCAGGTTGTATGGCCTTACGCACATTGCGGGCGGCCTCGCCGTGCTACTCGGCATCATGCTGGTGGTTACGGCGCCGGACCTCCTCAAGATGCACTGGCTGCACGCGAAACTCACACTCGTGGTGCTGCTGATCGTGTATCAGGCCTGGTGCAAGAAGCTGCTGGTGGCTTTGCGCGAGGGGAAGAACACCCGCTCGGCGAAGTGGTTTCGAGTGTTCAATGAAGTGCCGGCGGTGTTGCTGATCGGGATTGCCATCCTGGCGGTGGTGAAGCCCTTCTGAGCAGGCTGCGAGGCCTCGTAAGAGAAAGGCAGATGCGCCGACTTCTCGGCGCACCTGCCGGTGAGTGCCGCGAGGGCTGATGGGCACTCACCATCGACCTCGATCACCTCGCCTGGATCCGCCTTGATCGGCTCTCCTCCATAGCTCGCGTCGACCCGCTCGCATCGACCCGTTTGCGTCGACCCGTTTGCATCGACGGGCTCGCCTCGATCAGCTGGCGTTCTGCAGCTGGAAGGCGACCTGCACGCGCGTCCACGACTGCACGGCCTGCCCATTCTGCATGGCGGGGCTGAACGCCCACTTGCGAATCGCCTCGATCGCGGCCTGATCGAGCCGCGGGAAGCCGGTGCTCTTCATCACCTGCACATCCTGCGGGCGGCCGTTCTGGTCCACGAGCACGCGGAACATGCCAGTACCCTGCTCGCCGGCGCGGCGTGACGAAGCCGGATACACCGGGTCGACACGGCGATTGACCTGCATATTCGCCGTTTCGGCAACCGGCGGCGACGGGCTCGTTTCCGCGCTGATCGCGTTCGGCGCGGCCTCCTCCACCGGCACTTCGATTTCAGGAACGGTGTCTTCGATCGGCGGTGTCTGCACCTGCGGCATCTCGAGATCCGGTTTCACGATCGGCACCGGCTCGTGCTGCTGCTCGGGCGGCGAGTCGATGATCACCGCTTCCATGGGCTTCGCGAGTTCCGGCAGCTTCACGATGCCGAGGCTGCCAGCCACCGCGTAGATCAGCACCCCGTGCAGACCGATGACGAGGAGACCCACAGGGCCTCGATTGAAAAGACCTGTGCGCTCGTGACCCGAGCCACTGCGAGTCGAGCCACCGCGCCCGTTAAGCGAGGCACCGCGGTTGGACCGCGAGTCCCTGTAATTCGACTTAGAGTCACTCTGATTGGAGTCTGAGCTGGAGTTCGAGCCACTGTGATTGGCGTCTCGCGCACGATCGACGCCGAGCGGTGAGCCCTGCAATGTGCCTGCGGTCATGTTCGCATTCGTTCCCATGATCGCCCTCCATTTGCGAGGCTGCTGCAGTCAACTGCGGCTTGGCCCCTTGCCGTTTCAACGCTCCCAACACCGCGCGGTTTCCAAAAAACGCTGTGTTTTCCGGCTGGTATGTCGTCCTACAGCGACGTCGCAGGTGCTCCTACATCGAGACGGCGCGCGTGTTCGTGCCCCATCATCGTGCGTGGGGCTGCACCAGCACTGAGCGTTGCAAAGCGATGTTTTCCGCCACATCGCCGGACCGATGCGAGTTCTGTGATGAGCCCCCGCAACGGCACGCTGCGGGGATTGCTAACGTTCCCTACCGCTCTACGCAAAGCACACATGAGCTCCGCAGACTCAAGCCAGCGCGCGCCCCGGACGGCCGGCGATCGCACGGAAGAAACAGGCGCCCATCTCGCGCTGACGGGCCGTTTCACCGCGCTCACATCCTGGGCGAACCTCCCCGGTGGCGGGGGTCGCAATCCGCGCGAGCCGGCGGAAGGTTCGCGCGAGCAGGAATACGTGCGCATGCTGAAGACGTTGCTCGCCAACGTGAACGGCATGGTCTATCGCTGCCGCGACGATGCGCAGTGGACGATGGAGTTCGTCAGCGAGGGCTGCAAAAAGCTCACCGGCTACGAATCGCGTGATCTCATGTTCAACGGCCGCGTGTCATACGAGGCCCTGACTCATCCCGAAGACCAGGCCTGGGTACGCGAAGCCGTTCGCGAAGCGCTCCGGCGCAAGGCGCCATTCGACCTCGAATATCGGGTCATCCACGCGAATGGCACGGTGCGCTGGGTGTGGGAGCGCGGCATCGGCGTGGAAGATTCGCAGGGCCGGGTCGTCGCGATCGAAGGACTGATCCAGGACGTCACCGAGCGCCGCACGACGCTGCAGGCACTGCGTGACGCGGAACGGCGTTATCGAGGGCTCTTCGATAATGCGATCGAGGGCATCTTTCGCACGAGCGGTGACGGGCAGTATCTCGACGCGAATCCGGCGCTCGCAAACATTTACGGGTTCGAATCGCCCGCAGAGCTCATGGCGTCCCTGCGGGACATCGGGCGACAGCTCTACGTCGATCCGGCGCGGCGCGAAGAGTTCATGCGCATCATGCGGGCGCGTGGATCCGTGACGGGCTTCGAATCCCAGGTGTATCGAAAGAATGGCGACATCATCTGGATCAGCGAGAACGCGCGCGCCGTCTTCGATGAAGAAGGCCGCCTCACGAGCTACGAGGGCACCGTTGAAGATGTCACGGAGCGCAGGCTCTATCAGGCTCGTATCGAGCAACAGGCCAATTACGACACGCTCACCGGGCTTGCGAACCGCTCACTGCTGCAGGATCGACTGGAGCAGGCCCTGCTCACTGCCACCACATACAACACGCGGCTCGCGGTGGCGTTCGTCGATCTCGACCGTTTCAAGTACATCAACGACAGCCTCGGACATCACGTGGGCGATGATCTGCTGCGCGTGATGGCGGATCGGCTCGAATCCTGCGTGCGCGACTGCGACACCGTTGCGCGGCTCGGTGGCGATGAGTTCGTGGTGCTCATCACCGGGCAGACGGCGCCGGATCTCATTCGCAACGTCATCGAGCGCATGCTGGGCGTTGTGTCGCAGCCGTGGATCTCGGAGCACGGCGAGTTCAACGTGAGCTGCAGTATCGGCGTCGCGCTGTTTCCGAATGACGGCACGGATGCACAGACGCTGCTGAAACACGCGGACTCCGCGATGTATCGCGCGAAGGAAAGTGGCCGGAACAACTACCAGTTCTTCACGCGCGAGCTGAATGCGCTCATGAGCGAGCGGCTCGCGATGGAAAGCAGCCTGCGCCGTGCGCTGGAGCGTGACCAGTTCATGCTCCACTATCAGCCGCGCATCGATCTTGCGACGGGTCGCATCATTGGCGCCGAGGCACTCATCCGCTGGAACCTGCCAGATCAGGGCGTCATTGCGCCGGGCAAGTTCATTCCGCTCGCCGAGGAAACCGGGCTCATCGTGCCCATCGGCAAGTGGGTGCTGCGCGCGGCGTGCGCGCAGAACAAGGCGTGGCAGGATGCGGGGCTCGCGCCCATTGTGGTGTCGGTGAACGTTTCCGCGCGCCAGTTCCGGCAGGACAATCTCGTGCGCACGGTCGCGGAGGTGCTCGCGGAGACCGGTCTCGATCCCCGTTATCTCGAGCTGGAGCTCACCGAAAGCATGGTGATGCACGATGCCGCGCAACTGGTTGCGATGCTGGGCGAGATCAAGCGGCTCGGCGTGCAGATCGCGGTGGATGATTTCGGCACGGGCTATTCGAGCCTGAGCTACCTCAAGCGCTTTCCGGTGGATCGGCTGAAGGTCGATCGCTCGTTCGTCGAGCATCTCGGTACCGACATGGACGATGCCATGATCGTGCGCGCCATCATCACGCTGGGGCACAACCTGGGGCTCAAGGTCGTTGCTGAAGGCGTGGAGCTGGCTGAGCAGGTGGATTTCCTCCGCCTGAACTTCTGTGACGAGGCGCAGGGCTTTCACTACTGCCGGCCGGTGGCGAGCGATGAGCTTGCCGCGCGGCTGGCCGGCGGCTGATCCTGCTGAGCGCGCGGCCTGCGTCGCCTTCTCCAGGAAACCTTTTCGTCGCCTTGATCGGCGCCTACCCCCGGCTGGCGTGCGGCTCCATTCGAAGCTACAGACGTGCGGTCTGTTCCTCGACGAACACGTCGTCGAGACTCGACGCGTCCAATAGGCGTTCGCCCCACTGCTCGAGCTCGTCAGCCCGTGCCTCGCGCACCCGTGTGCGGACAGACTCGGGCAGTTCACCAAAACGCTTCAGCAGCTGCAGGCTGAGCAGAGTTGCTTCGCCCTCTTTGCGCCCCTCTCGCATGCCTTCCCGACGCCCCTCCGACCGGAACTGCGCTTCCCACTCATCGAATCGCTCGGACAACATGGCTTGCTTCTCCCAGAGATCACTCATCGTTGTGGATCCGCCAGGCAACCGACCAAGAATGACCTTGTCCAGCCAGACGGCGAATGCGCGGCACAGACTTTCCTGCCCGGTCTTCTTCAACTTCCCGATCAGATCACTCACGAGCAGCTCAACCCGTTCGAGCTCGCGGCACTGCTCCAACCTGAACAGCGAAGCAACGAGAGTGTCATGACGTGCCAGCGCGGCGTCATCATAACTGCCCTCATCGATCAGCACATAGCGCAGGTTGG
>JBDZVF010000642.1:0-2725 GCA_040255575.1 Pseudomonadota bacterium
CGTCCATCGGTTTGTGGGCGTATCGCATCAAGCGCTCGCAGCTCAAGTTCATGAAACTGGCGCGGCGCGACGGACTCACCGGCATCTTCAATCGGCAGCACTTCGTCAACGAGGCGGAACGGCTGCTGCGCTATTGCCAGAAGTCCGGACGCGACGCTTGCCTGGTGCTGCTCGACCTGGATCATTTCAAGCAGGTCAACGACAACCATGGCCACGCGGTGGGCGACCGCGTGCTTCGGCGTGCGGTGGGGGCCTGCCAGAAGCACTTGCGGACCACCGACCTGTTCGGGCGGCTGGGCGGCGAGGAGTTCGGCATGCTGCTGCCCGAGTGCGGGCGGGAGCAGGTGTTGGAGCGCGTGGAGCAGATGCGCCTGGCCGTTGCCCAGGTTCCTGCCGGCGAGGCGGGCTCCGGCGTGGTTGTCTCGGCCAGCTTCGGCGTCGCGTCCGCCGCCAGCTCGGGATATGAACTGCGCCAGTTGATGACGGACGCGGACGACGCGCTCTACCGGGCCAAGCGCGAGGGGCGCAACCGGGTCAGCCTGTTCGACAGCCGGCGTGTTCAGTCGAATGTGGTGTAACGAGCGCAATCACAAACCCGGCTTTGGCGCCCCGTGCGCAGCCGCTTCAGGGAGATGCTGTTGAAATCGTTTTCACGCAAGGCCAGGAGCGTGCGGCTTCGGCCGATGATGCAGAGCGACGAAGCTCTGTTTCATACGCTCTATACCGATCCCGAGACCATGCGTTTCGTCGGTGCGCCGTGGACTCCGGCGGAGGCAGTGGAGAGGTTCCGTGCGACCCTCTGTCGCCGGGGAAAGACGGTCGTGACCGACCGCTTTTTCGTCATCGAGGAAAAATCCGGCCGGGAACCTATGGGTATTTGCGGCTCCTCACATTATGATCGGGCAAGCATGCGGGTCGAAGTCGGCGTGATGTTGTTGCCCTTGGGTCGCAGGGCAGGGGTGGGGAGGGGCGCACTGATGGCGTTGGTGGACCATCTGTTTGAAGAGCAGCTGCTCGTCGAAGTGTACGCACGCATCGTTGCCGGCCATTCGGCAGCAGAAAATCTGGTAAAGCGCGCCAGTTTCCTGCTGGACATGGTTGTGAGGGGCGGGGAGCGGGATGTGGGGGAGCGTCAGTGGTCGGTCCACCGATCAACTTGGCGAGCAAGTCAAAGACCAGCAGCGGAGGTTATCGATGTCCAACGTGATCGATTTTCTTGAAAGGATGGGACGAGACGGGAAACTGCGTCATGCCTCGACCAAGGATATGGAGGGGGCCTTGGAAGTTGCCCAGATTGACCCGCAGCTGGCTGCCGCGGTCCTCGCGAAGGATTCGGCGCTGATCGAGTCGCTGCTCGGCGACAGCAAGATCTATTGCGCCCTGATGCCCGGCAAGCAGGACGAGGAAGAGGAAGGGGAGGGTGAGGACGAAGCGCCTTCGCGCGAGGAGTCCGGGATTCCCTCGCGGGACCCTCTTTCCCGCGTGACGTTTGCCAGATAGCCGATGCGTGGGGGGGACATCCGTCGGGTATCCCTGTCGGGGTTTGTCCTGCTGACATCCCTGTGGATGGCTGTGGCCGTGGCCCAGCCGTCCCCGGATGCGAACGCCGAAGAACTGCTCAGGCAGGCGCAGGGCCTGGAGACTTCGAACTTCGCCGAATTCTCGGTGGTGTTGCAGAAACTGAACAGCGACGCGATCACGCTGTCTCCCGACCAGCAGATGCGCGTGCGTTATCTCAACGCGTTCCAGCTCGCTTACCGTGGAGACAGCAAGGCTTCGGTACGGCTGCTCAATGACGTGATCGAGCACAGTTCGGATCCGACGTTGCGGTTGCGCGCGATTTCCACCCAGATCAACGTGTTGACGTTGTCGGCCCGTTATGAAGAGGCCTTCACCAGGCTCAGTCAACTGCTCGATCTTCTTCCTACGGTCACGGAGCGTAGAGCCCGGCAACAAGCCCTGGGCGTAGCTTCCCTGTTGTATACCGAGGCAGGCCAATACGATCTCGCGCTCAGTTATGCCGCGCAGATGCGGGATGAAAGTCCCAGTGAGGACAACGCCTGTCGGGCGGACTATGCGACGATCCTCGCGTTGCACACGAGCGGGAAGTTCCCGACCGGCGACCCAAAAGTGGCCCAGGCCATCAGCGGCTGCGTTGGTGCCAAGGAACCGATTTTTTCGGGCTTCATCCGGTCCTTTCTCGCCAGCGATGAAATCAAGCATGGACGGCCCCATCAGGCAATCAAGCTGTTGCAGGTCAATCTGGGCTCGGCCCGCGACACCCACTATCCAAGGCTGATCTCCGAGGTCAACGTGGTCCTCGCGCAAGCCTACTGGCAGACGGGCGACGTCGATCGTGCCGAGCAGGCTGCGCTTGCCGCGGCGGCGACAGCCATCAAGAACGAATATACCGAGCCGCGGACTCAGGCCTATCAAGTGCTGTACCAGATCGAAAGGCAGCGCGGCAATTTCGCGGCAGCCCTCGATTACCACGAGAAATATATGGCAGCCGACAAGGGTTATCTGAACACCGTGAGCGCCAAGTCTCTCGCCTACCAGACCGTCAAGCAGCAGGTGCTGGCGAAGAAGCTGCAGATCGACGCCCTGGCCAAACAGAACAAGATCCTCCAATTGCAGCAGGCGCTCGGTAAGAAGGCGATGGAGGCGGGGCGGCTGTGGATCATCCTGCTGGTGTTGCTGCTGTGTTCCATCGGCTTCATCACCT
>JBDZVF010000643.1:0-2718 GCA_040255575.1 Pseudomonadota bacterium
CGCATCGCACGGTGGCGACGTGGACGACCTGCCCGAGCAGATGCGGATCCGACTGGAGAAGCGGGCCCGGCTGATTGACAGCGGACGAGAGCCGTACCCCGTCACCCTCGAGCGCACGGCGACGCTGGCCGAGGTGCGCTCCCGCTTTCCGGATCTGCTCCCGGACACCACGACCGACGTCACGGTGTCCGTCACCGGGCGCGTGATCTTCCTGCGCAACTCCGGCAAGTTGTGCTTCGTGATGCTGCGCGAGGGCGGCGCGGGAGAGAGCGGCACGGAACTGCAGGCGATGCTGTCCGTGTCCTCCGTGGGCCCGGACGAGCTCGCCGAATTCAAGGCCATGGTCGACCTGGGCGACGTGATCGGCGTGACGGGCACAGTTATCACGTCGAAATGCGGAGAACTGTCGGTGCTGGCCGACTCGTGGAGCATGGCGGCCAAAGCCGTGCGCCCGCTCCCCGTCGCGCATAAGCCGTTGTCCGAGGAAACTCGCGTCCGCCAACGGTATGTGGATCTGCTCATGCGTCCGCAGGCGCGCCGGGTCGTCGAAATCCGCGCCGCCGTCAATCGGTCCATTCGCGACACCCTGGGCGCCGACGGCTTCATCGAGGTCGAGACCCCGATGCTGCAGAACCTCGCGGGCGGAGCCGCCGCCCGGCCCTTCACGACCCACATGAATGCCCTTGACATCGAGTTATTCCTGCGAATCGCGCCGGAGCTCTACCTCAAGCGATGCGTGGTCGGCGGTATCGAGCGGGTCTTCGAGATCAACCGCAATTTCCGCAATGAGGGTGTCGACTCGTCGCATTCGCCGGAATTCGCCATGCTGGAGACTTACCAGGCGTACACCGATTATAACGGTATCGGAGAATTAACACGGCGCCTGATACAAAATGCCGCGGTCGAGGCGACCGGTTCGACGCTCGTCACACTGGCCGACGGCACCGAACTCGATCTGGGCGGCGAATGGCCCTCCATCTCGCTCTATGGGGCTATTTCCGAGGCCCTTGGTGAAGAGATCGACGTCACAACGAGTATGGAACGACTGGTCGCCATTGCCGAGAAGCTGGAAATTCCGATCGCACCGCACTACGGCCCGGGCAAACTCGCCGAGGAGATTTTCGAGGAGCTTGTCACCGACACGTTGGTCACTCCGACCTTCGTCCGCGACTTCCCGGCCGAGACGTCGCCGCTCACCCGCGGGCACCGCGACACGCCGGGGCTCGCCGAGAAATGGGACCTCTACATCCGGGGAGTGGAGACCGCCACCGGCTATTCGGAGCTCACCGACCCCGTTGTGCAGCGGGAACGGTTCATTCAGCAGGCACATGCTGCCCAACTCGGGGACGACGAAGCGATGCGTCTCGACGAAGACTTCTTGAGGGCCATGGAATACGGCATGCCGCCCGCCGGCGGAATGGGTATGGGTATCGACCGGCTGCTGATGGCGCTCACCGGCCTGGGGATTCGGGAAACGATACTGTTCCCGTTTGTGCGCCCCGATATCTAGTCCGCCGGCCCCATTATGCGGCGAAGATCGCAGTGGGTTTTGCATTGACGTTCTGGGGAACTAAGATCATAATTGCTCAGGCGTTCTCCAAACAAGCAAAGGGGCTGCATAATGGCAACTGTGACCATGGTATCCATGATCGATGACATCGACGGCTCGGAAGGCGCTGATACGATCTCGTTCGCGTTGGAAGGTGTGGCGTACGAGATCGACCTCGCTGAGGCGAATGCGCAGAAACTCCGCGATGCGCTCGCTACCTATATTTCGCACGGCCGTCGGGTCGGGGGTCGTCGGACCCGCGCAGGTCGGCGCTCGGCGGCGTCGGTCGATCGCGAGCAGGTCGCCCGGATTCGCGAATGGGCCCGTCGCAACGGCCACGAGGTGTCCGATCGTGGTCGGCTATCGGCAGCCGTCATCGCTGCCTACGAGGCCGCGCACTGACCAGCCGATCCGGCACGATCCACACTGCATCAACTCCACACCGACGCGCCGTCGGACTGCGTCGCGGGCCGAGAGGCCGAGCAGACCGGTGGCACGGAACATCTACGCCGAGCGTGTTCGCGCTCGGCGTAGCCGTTTTACTGGCGAAACCCGCCCCGGTTCGGCACCGTGGAAGTATCCCGGCGGTCGGTGCGTAGGCCTTCGGGACGGCGGCACGGGGGGCGCGCAGCGTCCCAGGGTTGCGTCATACACGCCGTGTGGGTACGGAGATGACGCCGTCCTCGGGGTGAGCAGGCGCCGCCTACACTGATGCCACCTGCCGGGCCCCGGCCCCGCAGATCAAAGCGACAACGCGCACGCCCGTAAGGAGTGCCCATGTTTGAACGATTTACCGACCGAGCCCGACGGGTGGTCGTGCTGGCCCAAGAAGAGGCCCGCATGCTCAACCACAACTACATCGGCACCGAGCACATCCTGCTCGGGCTGATCCACGAGGGCGAGGGCGTCGCTGCGAAGGCGCTCGAGTCGATGGGTATCGCGCTGGATGCTGTGCGCTCGCAGGTCGAGGAGATCATCGGGCAGGGGCAGCAGGCGCCGAGCGGTCACATCCCGTTCACGCCGCGCGCCAAGAAGGTGCTGGAGCTGTCGCTGCGCGAGGCGCTGCAGCTCGGACACAACTACATCGGCACCGAGCACATCCTGCTCGGCCTGATCCGCGAGGGCGAGGGTGTCGCCGCGCAGGTGCTGGTGAAGCTCGGCGCCGACCT
>JBDZVF010000114.1:0-14747 GCA_040255575.1 Pseudomonadota bacterium
CAGTCCCGCGCCAGCATTTCACCCCAATCGCGGCGTGACTCGACCCATAATGCGTTCGTTATGCTGATGCCTGCCCCAGATCCCGCCATCCTCGCGCGGCGTGCCGAGCTGCTCGCGCAGCTGCGCGAGGCCGTGCCCGACGGCGTCATCGAGGATGAAGCGAGCCGCCGTGCCTACGAGCAGGATGCGCTCACGGCTTACCGCCAGATCCCCATGCTCGTGGTGCTGCCCTCCTCGACGCAGGAAGTCGCAGCTGTTCTGCGAATCTGCAGCTCAATGGGCGTGAAGGTCGTGCCAAGAGGCGCGGGCACGTCGCTCTCAGGCGGCGCGCTGCCGCTCGCAGACGGCGTCGTGCTGGGCCTCGCGCGCCTCAGCAAAATCCTTGATATCGATTACGAGAACCGCACCGTCACTTGCCAGCCCGGCGTCACCAACCTCGCCATCTCGAAGGCGGTGGACGCGCGCGGCTTCTACTACGCGCCGGATCCTTCGAGCCAGATCGCCTGCACGATCGGCGGCAACATCGCCGAGAACTCGGGCGGCGTGCATTGCCTGAAATACGGCCTCACGACCAACAACGTGCTGGGCGTCGAGATCGTCACCGTCGAAGGCGAAATCGTGCGTGTGGGCGGCAAGCACCTCGACGCGGAAGGGTATGACCTGCTCGGCATCCTCACGGGCTCGGAGGGTTTGCTGGGCGTCGTCACAGAAGTTACCGTGAGAATCTTGCCGAAGCCCGAAACGGCTCGCGCGCTGCTCATCGGCTTCGCCTCGAACGAGGAAGCGGGCGCTACGGTCGCTGCCATCATCGGCGCCGGCATCATCCCCGCCGGCATGGAGATGATGGACAAGCCCGCGATTCATGCCGCCGAGGCGTTCGTGAAGGTCGGCTATCCGCTCGATGTGGAAGCGTTGCTCATCGTCGAGCTCGATGGCCCCGCGGCCGAGGTCGATCATCTTTGCGCGCAGGTCACGGCGCTGGCGCGCGCCCAGGGCGCCTCGAGCTGCCGCATGAGCTCGAGCGAGCCGGAGCGGCTCGCCTTCTGGGCGGGGCGCAAAGCGGCATTCCCCGCCGTGGGCCGCATCAGCCCGGACTATTTCTGCATGGACGGCACCATCCCGCGCAAGGCGCTGCCGGGAGTGCTCGCGCGCCTGAAGGAGCTCGAAGGCGAGTTCGGGCTGCGCGTCGCGAACGTCTTCCATGCGGGCGATGGAAATCTGCATCCGCTGATCCTTTTCGATTCGAACCAGCCGGGCGAGCTCGAGCGCGCCGAGGCGTTCGGCGCAGCCATTCTCCGGCTGTGCGTGCAGGTGGGCGGTGTGCTCACCGGCGAGCACGGCGTGGGCGTCGAGAAGCGCGATCTCATGAGCGAGCAGTTCAGCGAAGGCGACCTCGCGCATCAGCAGCGCCTCAAGTGTGCCTTCGATCCCGCGGGACTCCTGAACCCCGGCAAGGTGTTCCCCGTCCTGCATCGCTGCGCGGAGCTGGGCCGATTGCACGTGCATCAGGGTAAGCTCGCATTCCCCGACATTCCGCGTTTCTAGATTTTCGTGACGACGCTGGCTCCCCGTAACGCCGATGAGGTGGTTGATGCGATTCGCTGGGCGATGAACGCCGGCGAAGCGCTGGAAGTGCTGGGCACGGGCACGCGCCGCGCCCTTGGGCGGCCCGTGGAAGCGCCACACGTCCTCGATGTATCGGGGCTTCGCGGTGTGCTCGAGTATGAGCCTGAAGAGCTCATTCTCACCGCGTTGCCCGGCACGCCCCTGTCGGAGATCGAGAGTCTCCTCGCCTCGCGCGGGCAGTGTCTTGCTTTCGAGCCGCCGTATCTTCCGGACCCGGGAACACTGGGCGGCGCGGTGTCCACGGGTCTTTCCGGGCCGCGTCGGCCCAAGGCGGGAGCCGTTCGGGATCATGTGCTCGGCGTCACGGCGGTTTCCGGCCGGGGGGAATTGTTCAAGGCGGGAGGCAAGGTGGTGAAGAACGTGACGGGCTACGACCTGCCGAAGCTCATCACGGGCTCGTACGGCACGCTGGCCGTGATCACGGAGCTCACCATCAAGGTGCTGCCGGCGCAGAAGGACACGCGCACGCTGATCGTGAGCGGGCAGACGGCTGAGGAAGCCGTGCGCACGATGACGGATGTTCTGCAATCGACGGCGGATGTGTCGGGGGCGTGCTACTTGCCGGAAGGGGTGGCCGCGTTGCCGGACGGTGGGGCTTCGGCGACGGCGTTCCGATTCGAGGGGGTTGGGCCGTCGGTGGAGTTTCGGCTGGCGCGGCTGCGCGAGCAGTTGGCGAGCGTGGGTTCGCTCACGGTGCTGGATGTTGAAACCTCGCTTCATTTCTGGCGCGCGATTCGCGACGTTGCGCCGTTCGCCGGTGATCCGGCGGGCGCTCTGTGGCGCATCTCGGTGCCGCCGTCGCGGGGCGCCGAAGTGCTCGCGAAGATCGAGGCCGGCGTGCCTGGATCGCGCGCGTTTCTCGATTGGGGCGGTGGGCTCCTGTGGCTGCAGATAGCGGACACGTCGAAGGCCGTAGGGCCTAACAACGGAGCGCCGAGCGGTGGAGCGCCAAGCGCCGAGTCGCGCAGCGCCGCGGCGCCTCACGCCAACCCGCCCCCCGCCGACACGTCGAGCGCCGCCCTTGGGCGGGCCGGGGAGCAGCTCATTCGCTCGGTTCTCGCGCGGTTGGGCGGGCATGCCACGCTGATTCGCGCGCCGGATGACGTGCGTCGGGTCGTTGATGTCTTCCATCCACAGGCGGCGGCGCTGGCCGCGCTGTCCAGACGCGTGAAGCTGCAGTTCGACCCCAAACGCGTGCTAAACCCCGGCCGCATGTACGCGGACGTCTGACATGCAAACTCACTTCACAGCGCAGCAGCTGGCCGATCCGCAGGTGGCGGAGTCCGATCGCATTCTGCGCACGTGCGTGCATTGCGGGTTCTGTACCGCCACGTGCCCGACGTATCTCCTGACCGGCGATGAGCTCGATGGGCCACGCGGCCGCATCTATCTCGCCAAGGACATGCTGGAGAGAAACCGGCCGGCCGACGCCACGACCGTGAAGCACCTGGATCGCTGCCTCACGTGCCTCTCGTGCATGACCACCTGTCCCTCGGGCGTCCACTACATGCATTTGGTGGATCACGCCCGCCAGCACATCGAGCGCACGTACCGCCGCCCGCTGCCGGACCGCTTCATGCGAGCGATGCTCGCGTTCGTGCTGCCACACACCTCGCGCTTCCGCGTGGCGCTGATGCTCGCGCGCCTGGCCCGGCCGCTGCGCGGGCTGTTCCCGAAGCGCATGCGAGCGTTGCTCGATGCGGCGGCGGGGGGCGCAGCGCCGGTGAGGAACAGGGGTGGGGCGCCCAATGCGGCACCAACCAATCCGGTGTCGGCGACCGGCGCGGCCTCACCTGGCGCGCAGTCGTCGCGCACGATCCGCCGCGTGGCGCTGCTGCCGGGATGCGTGCAACCGGCGCTTCGGCCGGAGATCAACGAAGCGACACACCGCCTGCTCGAGCGCTTCGGCGTCGAAGTGGTGGTTGCGCCGGGCACCGGGTGCTGTGGTGCGCTCGTGCATCATCTCGGCCGCGAGCACGAGTCCTCCGCGCAGGCGAGGGCCGACATCGACGCCTGGACCCGCGAAATCGACACGCGCGGCCTGGATGCCATCGTCGTCACGGCGTCTGGCTGCGGCACGATGCTCAAAGATTACGGATTCATCTTCCGCACGGACCCGCAATACGCCGCCAAGGCAGCACGGATTTCCGCGCTCGCGCGCGACATCTCGGAAGTGCTCATCGAGCTGATGGCGGGCGCTCGCTCCGACGTCCGACCATCAACGGCAGCCGCACCGGCGCCCGAGGCCGCGCACGCTCCAGTTTTGCGCGTGGCGTACCACTCCGCGTGTTCGCTTCAGCACGGGCAGAAGCTGCACGGGCTTGCTCCGCGCCTGCTGCGCGAGGCGGGGTTCACGGTGCTCGACATCCCGGAAGGCCACATCTGCTGCGGATCGGCGGGCACCTACAGCATGCTGCAGCCGGAAATGTCCGCGAAGCTTCGCGACCGCAAGGCGCGCAACATCGAATCCGTGCAGCCCGACGTGATCGCGACCGGCAACATCGGTTGCATCACTCAGATCGCACAGGGCACGGGGATTCCCATCGTGCACACGGTAGAGCTGCTCGACTGGGCCACGGGCGGGCCAGCACCCGCGCGATTCGGGCTGCGGCAGAGCTAAGCTCCGCTGCTTCCATCAGGAGCGTGCAGCGAGCTCCGCGGGGGATGCGCCAGCAGCGTTGAAGCTCGCGGCCATCTGCGCGGGCGGCTTCTCCTCCCAGCGCCGCCACACGCGCCGAAACTGATGCGTTGAGCTGAACCCCGCCATCTCCGCCACCCGATCGACCGAGTAATCCCCTCGCGTGAGCAGCTCACGCGCCAGACCCACTCGCATGCGCTGCACGTAATCGAGCGGCGAGCATTGCGCGTGCTGCGCGAACAGGCGTGCGAGATTCCGTTCGCTCGTATGCGCGATATCCGCAAGCCGTTTCGCCGGCCACTCCGCCGCCGGATTCCGGCTCACGGCATCCTGAACCTTGTGAACCACCGGATGAATGTGATTCCGATGCAGCACCCACGGCGACAACGCCGGATCGGCAGCCGAGCGGCGCAGGTACACCACCAGCTCGCGCGCGACGGTCGCGGCCACCCGATGCCCGAGCTGCCGCCCGATCACATGGAGCGCGAGATCGATGCCGGCCGTGACGCCCGCACTCGTGAACACCCGACCGTCTTCGACAAAGATGCGGTTCGCGTGCACCCGCGCGCCAGGCTCCGCCGCGCGCAGCTCGTCCAGATGATCGTGATGCGTCGTGCACTCGCGCCCCTTGAGCACGCCTGCGTGGCCCGCAACCACGCTGCCCGCGCACACACACAAGAGCGTGTGCGACTCATCCTGCATGATGTGATCGAGCCACCTGGCCAGTCGCGCAATCGCCGGCTCATTCCGATCCACCCGTGAGCCGGCGATGCCGGTCACGATGATCGCGGAGCCCGCCGGCAGTTTCCTGGGCAGCGGCCGAAGCGCAGCGAGGCGAAGCCCGACCGCGCTCTCGACAGCCCGGGTGCTGCCGACGAACCGGAGCGAATAGCTCCCCGGCACGAGTCGATTCGCAATCCGGAAGGCTTCCGCGGGACCGGCAACGTCCAGCAGAACAACTCGCGGTAGCAGGGCGAACACGACTTCAGTCATGGCAGCGAAACTTCAGAAGGCGATCGCTTCCGTTCGCACGACATCCGCGAATCGTCCGTGCAGCACGAGCTCCGTGCGCTCCATCAGATCCGCGGGCGACCAGGTGCGGCCGGATTTCGCCACCATCGGGAAGGTGAGGGTGGCATCCAGGGCGTAGGTTACCTTGAATCCTGCATCGGACGCATGTCGCGTCGTCGTCTCACAGCACTGCTCCGTGCGGATGCCGGTGACGACGACGTGCCCGATGCCGAAATCGCGCAGCCACTGTTCAAGCGTGCGGCCGTTCGGCGCACGGGCGTAGAGGGCCGAATGCACGTCCTTGTGGAACACCTCGGTTGGCGAGATGCGCAGTGCAGTGAGCGCCTTCACGTGACCGGATTTGCTTGAAAACGGGCCATTCGGACCTTCCTGCTCCTCGATATGGAACACCTGCAGCACCGGGATGCTGGCGGCTGTGGCCTGGTCGATGAGCTTCTGAACATGGGTCAGAAAGGGTTTGACGTCATCATCACGCCAGTAGGGGCGCTGCTGGAAGGACTGCTGTACGTCAATGACGAGTAACGCGGTTTTCATTCGGCGATCTCCTGTAGGCATGGCGTGCCATCGTGCGCGCCATGCCGGGCCCCGCCAAGCTCAGCCAGGGTCAACCGACGGTCAAAAACGGACATCGTTCGCCACGGGCACAGCGCTCGGGGGCAGTGCGCGGAGGGCTGTGAAGCCGCGAAGGAGAGAAATCGCGGGCAGGTTGGTCAGCATCTTCTCCTGCGTGACGCGCCGGGCAGCTTTCGAACCCGCTCATGCCCGGCATCGCCGTGAAGAATCCCCTGAGCGAGCATATGGACGTCTCCCGAAAGCGATGCTGAGATGTCGAATCATCGTGACAGGTCGGTGACACCCATGCCCTCGGCTATTTCACCCTTCCCCCGCGGCGGTTCGCGATGACGAGCGAGCTGCGGGTTGCGCTCATCGGCTTTGGTCTCGGCGGACGCGCGTTCCACGCGCCGCTGATCGCGGCAACGCCGGGGCTGCGCCTGGCGAGCATCGTCACCTCGAATGCGGAGCGGCGCGCGGAAGCAGCGCGAGCGTTCCCCGACGCATACATAGCCGAGTCGGCAGAGTGGGTTTGGGCTAACGCTGCCCGGCACGATCTGGTCGTCATCACCACGCCGAACAGATTCCACGTGCCATTGGCGCGCGCCGCCATCGACGCCGGCATCGCCGTGATAGTGGACAAGCCGATGGCCGCAACCGCTGGCGATGCGCGTGATCTGATCGCCGAAGCGCACCGCCGGAACGTGCCGCTGACCTCGTATCAGAATCGGCGCTGGGATGGCGAGGTGCTTACCGCACAGAAACTGATCGCAAGTGGTGAGCTGGGGACGGTCACCCGTTTTGAGTCTCGCCTCGATCGCTGGCGGCCTGTGCGGAACGCCACCGCCTGGCGCGAGTCGGGATCACCCGAAGATGCCGGCGGCATCCTGTATGACCTCGGGCCCCATCTCATCGATCAGGCGCGACTGCTGTTCGGGCCCGTCGCGCAACTCTATGCGGAGCTCGACAAACGGCGCGCGGGCGTGCTCGTCGATGACGATGTATTCATCGCGCTGAAGCACGCGAGTGGCGTTCACTCACATCTTTGGACGAGCTCGGTCGCCGCGCAGGCTGGCCCTCGTATGCGCGTGCTGGGTACGAAAGCGGCTTACACGAAGCAGAGTGCGGACGTCCAGGAAGCCGCGCTACGCATCGGTGGCGGTCCCGGGTTGCCGGGCTTCGGTGAAGACCCTGAATCGCACTGGGGTTTGATTGGCGCCGGCACGGACGTGCGGGCGGTGCGTACGGAAGTCGGCAATTATCAACGCTTCTACGAACTGACCGTGCGCTGGCTACGCGAAGGCGCACCGCCGCCCGTCGATCCGAACGACGCGGTTGCCGTGCTCGAGCTGATCGAAGCGGCGTGTGTTTCCTCTGCGCAGCGGCGCGTGATCGAGTTCAGTCCCGCGAGGTGATGGTAGGATGGGGGCATGAAGCGGCCAACCATCTTCGAAGCTACCCCCTTCCTGCAGGATCCTGTGCGGTATCGTGAGTTCCTCGTCCGCGGCGTCGCCAGCTCGTGCGCAATCGAAACCGGCGAGAGTGTGGACGCGATCGCCAGGCGCTTGCGGAAATTCTTTGACGACGGCATGCCCCCACTCAAGCCGACGCGCCGTCGCCAGTCAAAGCGATGAATATCTCGCGCATCGGGTTGTAGTTTCGGTCCAGCCCGGCGCGGACGGCGGCGAAATATTCCTCACGTCTGCGTTCCACGAGCGCATCGAAGCTCGAAAGATCCACCCCTGCCGGCGCTGCCATCAGCTTCGCGAGTAGCCGCGCAATGCGGCCGTTGCCCTCACGAAAGGGGTGAATCAGCAAGAACTCGGTATGGGTTTCCGCCAGGGCAAGATGTATGTCGGGATGGCTACTGCGTAGCGGTGTGTGTTTCGCCAGACAAGTTGCCTCGAATCCATGCATCAGTCGCGGCACCTGCGCTGCCGCCGCAAACATGAACCCTCCCTTGCTCATATTCACCTGTCGATACGCGCCGGCCCACGGATAGATCCTTCCGAGCCACCGCTTGTGTAGACCGCAGAGATCTCTCGCAGAGATTGAGCGATCGCGCTCGTACGACTGCAAAGCCCAGTCCGTCGCCCGAATCAACTCGCGTTCTTCGACCCGCTCCATCTCGCGCGCCGAGTTGATGCCCAGGAGATTCAGCAGCACCCGACTGTTCGACCCCGGCTCATAACGCGCCTCGCAAGCGCCATCAGCTCGATAGCGCCCGCCGGCGCATCGTAGCCGAGCACGATGAGGTGCGGGGGAAAGAAATCGCTGAGTTGAATATCGCATCCCCGCACTGTGCGAACAGTGCGGGGATGATCACGACGGCGATTCGCGGTGGAAACGTGGAGAAATGCGAAATCGTCTACTGGGGCCGCAGCATGCGGCGAGTTACCTGACGATCTGCGGCTGGTCCGACATGCCCTGTTCATATGTGCTCCAGCCGGAGTTGATGCCGTAGGGCGCACGATGGAACACCGCTTCGATGCGGCGGATCTTGCCGTTCTCGATCTTGAACAGCTCGGCGAGCTGCCACGTCCAGTTGATCTGCTCGTGATCGAAGAAGCCGAAGGCGAACACGATGCCGCGCTCGCGATCGACGGCCACGAAGCGCCTGTCGCGCACTCGGGACACGACGTTCTTCAGGCCTTTCTCGAACTGCTCCTTGCAACCCATCTTCTGGACTGCGCTGTTCGTCATCTGGATGCCGTTTTCGAAGCGATCGCAGTCGTCGGTGAACGGGTAATAGCCCTTGCCGTCGTTACGTTGCAGGCCGCTGAAGTAATAGTTCGCCGTGTGGATCATCTCCTCGCGAGACGGGCGGCCCGCTTCGGGCAGGGCTTCTTTGTAGATCGGATGCGGTGCGCCCATCTTCTCGACCAACTCGCCTGTCCGCGCGAATCGTGACGGCGCCGGTGTGGCGCTGCCGAGCGGCACGTCTGGCCGAATGGCGAGCTGCTCCACCTCGGTGATGCGGTCGTTCACGATCTTCAGGCGCAACGCGAGTGCCACGAGCGCGCCGTCGGTGGTTGTCTTGCCTCCCTCGCGAACCGTGCCGATGAAAGCAACCTGCTGGGTCTCCACGTCGGGCACGTAGAACTTGTACGTGCCCTTGCCGGACATGCCAAACCACAGGCCCTCATTGCCGAGCGGCAGCCGCACGCCGTTCTCGGTGAACTTCACCTCGCGCGCAAACAAGTCATCGCTGACTTTGTGAGCCTGCATGGCGTCGAGGTAGCGATTGACGTAACCCTCGAGGCAGTCTCGGTTGCAGCTGCTCGGCGTGGCTGCCAAACCCGGTATGGGCAGCGTTACAGCAGCGACGAGCAGGCAGCCGGCGATGGCGATTCTCATTGTGAAATCCCCCCTGATGAACCACGTGGCGAAGCTAGCAGGACCGAGGCGCATTGTGCGATGACTCGCGCGTTCGGCTCACGGTGCGGCGGGGCGCGTTGCTGCCGATCTGGCATAGAGGATCGAGGCACGTAGCGCGGAAGCCGATGGCTGCGCGAGCACGTGCGGAAGCAACGCGGACGGTTCTGGAGTTGCCTGGCCACTGCGCAGGGCGGACGCGCGGCTTTCTCTATCTTCGTATGAAGTACGGCACCGCCACGAAGATCGCACCGATGATGATCAGCACCACGCTGTTCGGCATGAAGTACGGATAGACGATGAGCGCTACTCCGCACAGAAGCGGAATCGTCTTTCCCTGCCGCCGGCCATAAATGAAATATCCGATGCCGATGGAGCTGAAGAGAACGCCCCACAGAAGCGCGGCTTCGGTCATGCGATGACCCTCGCTGATCTCGGTGCGCATCATCGTATGTTCGTGCGAAGAAAATTTCTGAGTCGGGCGTCACTCACTCGCGAGCGCGCGGTGTAGGATGCGCGCCCACTGCTCGCAGGAAGCGAGCGCTTCCAACTCAACAAGGAACGTCATGGCTATCCATTCCAATTCATCGGTGCAGGGTCGGCGGCGGCGCGCGAAGTCGCTGCGTATTGGCGAGGCTTCGGCGAACGAGCACGCGCTCGGCGGCGTGGTGCTTTACGAGGCGGGCGAGGCCGGCGCGCGGCTGGAGGTTCGGCTCGAACGGGAGACCGTTTGGCTGACGCAGGCGCAGATGGCGGAGCTGTTCCAGAGGGATCAGTCCGTCGTATCGCGTCACACAAGAAACGTCTTCGAGGAAGGCGAGCTGGATGAAGGCACTAATATGCAAAAAATGCATATAAGTCCCGGCGGGCGCCCAACGGTCCTTTACAGCCTCGATGTCGTTGTTTCTGTGGGCTATCGGGTCAACTCTCCGCAGGGCACCCGGTTCCGCATCTGGGCGACCCGCACCCTCAAGGAGCACCTGGTCCGCGGCTACACCCTGAACGAGCAGCGGCTGCGAGAGCGAGGACTCTCGGAGATACGGCAGGCGGTCGCCCTGCTGGGACGCACCCTCACGCAGAACGATCTCGTCACTGACGAGGGTCGCGCCGTCCTGCAGGTTATCGAAGACTATTCGCGCACCTGGCATCTGCTGCTCGCTTACGACGAGGATCGACTGGAGAGCAGCGTCAGCGATGCGCGCGAGCCGGTCGCGCTGCTATCCCTCGTTGACGCACGCTCGGTGGTGAATCGCTTACGTCACAACCTGAGTGAGCGGGGCGAGGCGACGGACCTGTTCGGTCGCGAGCGCGAAGATCAGCTGAGCGCGATCCTTGCAGCGATCGAGCAGACGTTTGGTGGTGTCGCGCTCTATCGTTCTGTGCAGGCGCGCGCAGCACACCTTCTGTACTTCGTGATCAAGGATCACCCGTTCGTGGACGGCAACAAGCGAATCGGCACGCTGCTGTTCCTGGAGTATCTGCGTCGCAATGGGCTCCTGCTGCTGGCGAACGGCGTGCTGCGGTTTCGTGATAATGCGATGGTGGCGATCGCGCTATTGGTTGCCGCCAGTGATCCAGGCCAGAAGGAACTGATGGTCCGGCTCATCCTGAACCTGCTCGGCACGGGTGAGTCGGCCACGTCGCATTGAGCGGCAGTGTACTGATGCTTGCGCCAGTACACTGCCGGGCGCTGTATATGGAGTAGCGAGAGCGCTCCTCATAGGATCGGAACCATGCTGAAGATCTACGGCTACGCGCAGTCGATCAATGTGCGGAAGGTGCTCTGGGCCTGTGAGGAGCTGGGGCTCCCGTTCGAGCGGGAAGACTGGGGAGGCGCCTTCCGCTCGACATCTGAGGCGCAGTTCAGGGCGCTGAATCCGGCGGGCAGGGTTCCCGTGATTGATGACAGCGGAAAGATCGTTTGGGAGTCGAACGTCATCGTTCGATACCTGGCGAGGAGCCGGGGTCGCACGGATCTGCTGCCGGCTGATCCGGCGGGAAGTGCGCGCGTCGAGCAGTGGATGGACTGGCAGGCGTCCGACTTCAACAACAGCTGGCGGGTGTGCTTTCACGCGCTGGTCCGCCGGAATCCGGCGTTTCAGGACAAGGCGGCGATCGGTGCCTCAATGGAGGCATTCAATGCGGCGGTGGGCATCGTCGAAGGGGAGCTTGCGCGCACCGGCGCTTATATCACCGGCGAAAGTTTCACTGTCGCAGACATTGCCATTGGCCTGTCGCTGCGCCGCTGGCAATCGGTGCCGATGTCGCGGCCCCACTATGCCAACGTGGACCGGTACCTCGCGCGATTGCTGGAGCGATCGGGATTCGTACGGTATGGCCGCGAGAGCGGCCCGTGAGCAGTTCGAGCACGTCGGCATGCGGCTGGCGAATGCGTCGGCGGGTTGCAGTCGAACGCTTGGGCATGCGGAGGACGTGGGCCAGCGGAGGACGTGGGCCACGCGGAGGAGGTCGGTAAGCGGCCGGAGTCGTCGAGGGGAGCGAGTCGGTAACCGACCGCAGGACGTTCGACAAGCGTCCGGTTCATGGGTAAACCACCGCGAGCGGCCCAGCTCCGTCCTCACACGGCTGCCGCCTCCACCTGTCGCTTCAACTTCGCGAGGTACTGCGCCCACCCCTGGGGATAGTCCGACAGATCAACGGTCCGCTCGAACGGCTCGTGAATCAGGGTAACGCGCGTCTGGTCCCCGATCGCCTCGAGCACCCAGCTCACGCGCTGCGCCGGCCGCGAAGGGTCGCCGCGCCAGTCGGGCCAGTCCGTCACCAGCTTGTAGTTCTCCACCACTTCGAGGATGCGCGTGGGGCCGCCCTGCACGGGCTTGCCTCGCACCTCGTATGACCAGCCGTAGCTGTAGCGGCCCTGTTCCCGCGGCTCGACCACCGCCTTCGTGGCGATCCACTGGTCGAGCGCATCGGGGTTGATGAGCGCATGGAACACCTTCCAGCGCGGCGCGTCGATGCTGATGGTCTGCCGGATGCGCGGCACGGCGTCCGTGAAGTCAGGCATGCACACGCAGCTGCTCTCCGCGAGATGCTCGCGCAGGTTGCTCATGGCCATGCGCCAGAGGTCATCGAGAAAATCGTGCGGACGCTCCTCCAACGGCGCGTGCGAGAAATGATGCCGGCCCTTCAGGATCGTGCGCGCGCCGGCGCTCTCGTCCGGATCCTTCGTGAGGGCGAGGGTCACTTCACTGTCGCGGCCATCGATGGGCCAGGTGAAGACGAGCAACTCCGCGGGCTCGATGCGCAGCACTTTCTGGCGCGCGTGCCAGCGATAGGGCGTGGCCCACGTGCTCTTGCCCCAGAAGCGGTATTCACCGCCCTCGCGCGGAATCACTTCCGCGTGCTCGGCGAACCACTGGGTGAGCTCTGCCTCGTCGGTCAGGGCGGCGAAGATGCGCTCCGGTGATGCCGGCAACGTTGCGGTGAATTCGTGCGTGAGCTCGGTCATGTGGGCGGGTGTCCTGCGGGTCGGCCGCGAGCCGGCGGGCGGCCTGCGTGTGGGGCCAGAGCAGATACCGGGCCCGGAGCCTCTGCGTCAAGCTGCGCGCCCGCAAGCCCGATCGAAGGCCCGCCTGATGAGCAACCGGGCGACGGGTGGCTCTCAGACGAGCGGCTGACAGGGCCCGCTCTTGGCAAGCGGGCCACGTGAGCTGTTGGAAGACGTGAGCTGTTGGAAGATGAGTTGTCAGGCTGAAGGGGCGGCGGCCGAAGTGGACAACTGGCCAAATGGGCAGCGGGGCAAATGGCTGGCGGAGCATGCACCCCCACTGGTCACGCGCAACGCCCCGGATGCCGCTAGAATCCCGCGCTCGTTTTTTCCCGCACCCCACTCCAAGGACCCATGCTCGAACGCTTAATCGAACGCACGCTCTTCGCCTGCCGGTGGCTCCTCGCGCCGCTTTACCTCGGCCTCGCACTCGGGCTCATCGCGCTCGGCGTCAAATTCTTCCAGCACGCATTCCACGCCCTCATGCACATCCTCACCATGGAGGAGTCGGATCTCGTGCTGGTCGTCCTCGCGCTCATCGACATCTCGCTCGTTGGGAGCCTGATCGTGATGGTGATGTTCTCGGGCTATGAGAACTTCGTGTCACGCATCGACACGGCGTCGGAGAAAGAGACGCTCGGCTGGCTCGGCAAGCTCGACTCCGGCACGCTCAAGCTGAAAGTGGCGGCCTCCATCGTGGCCATCTCCTCGATCCACCTGTTGCGCGTGTTCATGAAGGCCGAGCACACGGAGAACGACAAGATCATGTGGTACGTGATCCTGCACCTCACGTTCGTGATCTCGGCGGTGCTGCTCGGCGTGCTCGACAAGATATCGTTCGCGTCTCATCGCGACGAGGCCGAGCCCAAACACTCCTGAAGCCTGCGGTGGTGGCCGGCGGCCTCAGGCCGTCGGCACCACGTTCGCGTTGAGCCGGAACAGGTTCATCGGATCGTATTGGTTCTTGAGCTTCACGAGCCGCGGATAGTTGTCTCCGTAATTGTCGCGGAACGCCTTGAGGTCATCCTCCGCCCGCGAGTTGACGTAGAAGCCATACGTCAGCGGCTCCAGCTGAGTCCACAACGCGCGCATGGCCGCGATGTTCGCGGCGGACTGGGCGTCGTTCTCCCAATTCGTGATGATCGCCATATCCCACAGCGCTTCGCGATGGACGAACGCGGTAGCGTCGGGCTTCACGCGATGGGCAGCCCCGCCCATCCCCTGTAGCTGCATCGTGAGGGGATAACTGCGCCTCACCTGGAACACGTCGATGAGAGTGTCGATCGTCTTCTGCGTGAGCGTGCTGACGAGCCCGGACTTCTGGTAGTACTTGCGCCCATCCGGAAACCCCGCGTCGAACATCGATTGCAGCTGAACGTAGGGAGTGGCGCTCACATTCCCCTGGGCGTTGCGCGCCAGCTTGCGCAAAGGTTCGAGCGCGCGCTCCCCCGCCGCATGATCCGCCGACCAGCATGCGAGGATCGAGATGCCCGGCTCGCCGTTCGGCGTGGAGCGCATGAAGAGATCGGTGCACAGCTCGTCCGGCCTGCGAGGGGCGTAGTCGGCGTAGAAATCGAGCACCTTGCGCACGTCTTTCCACGACCAGGTGTACATGCCGCCCAGCACGATGGGGTTCACTTCGTGCAGCTGGTACTGCAGCAGGGTGACCACACCGAAATTCCCGCCGCCACCCCGCAGGCCCCACAGCAGCTCCGGATTTTCCTTCTCGCTCGCGTGCACCAGTTTGCCGCTGGCCGTCATCACGTCCGCGCCAATCAGGTTGTCGCACGCGAGGCCAAACCGGCTGCCGAGCCGGCCAAAACCGCCCCCCAGCGTGAGGCCGGCAGCGCCGGTGTTCGAAACGGTGCCCGCGGTGGTGGCGAGCCCGAATGCGGTGCTTTCGCGATCGAGCTGGCCGAGCAGCGTGCCGGGCTCGAGATACGCCGTTCGGGCCACCGGATCGACGCGCACGCCGCGCATCGGCGCGAGATCGATCATGATGCCGCCGTCGCAGGT
>JBDZVF010000115.1:0-14718 GCA_040255575.1 Pseudomonadota bacterium
GGTTTGATAGATGAGGGTCAGCACCGAGCTCAGCTGCCTGCTGGTATCGAAAATGGGGGCCGCGATCGCGCCGAAGCCGGAAATGGTCACCCCCGCCGCGAACACCACGGGGTCCGCCTCCGCATAGCCCGTCTGCCGCACTCGAGCGGCGAGTGCTTCGAGCTCGCGCACGCGCTTCTTCTGTGCCGCCTGTGACAGACCGGACGCCTTGAGCTCTGCCCCGAGCCGCTTCCAGACCGCCTTTTGCGGCCCGAAAGCGAGAAACACCGCGCCGGTTGCCGTGCTCGCGAGCAAGGCGGTGCCGCCGATGCGCCATTGCATCGGATGAGGCTTGCCGCCCTCCTCGGCGGCCACGATGACGATGCCGCTCTCCTGCCAGTTGCACAGGAGCACCAGCGCCTCGGTCTTTCGTTGCAGCGACCGTATGGACTCGTGAAGCGCTTCCCGGCCGTCAGTCCTTTGCAGCGCGCGTGTGCCGAGATGGCGCGCGTACGGGCCCAGGCTGTAGAGGCCGGTTTGCGGGCTCTGCGCCACCAGGCCCGTTTCGATCAGGCTGATGAGATACATGCGCGCCTTGCTGGGCGACATGTCCGCGGCTGCGGCGAGGGTCTTCAACGGAGCGGGTGCGTCGCTATCCGTCACCGCGCGCAGGAGCCGGAACCCGAGGGAAATCGACTGGATACCTTTTGCCAACCCGGCGCTCCCGCGCGACCTGCCTCCTTCAATAATGTTGCATGCGTTTGGCAATGTCGATGGCACACAAGAGGTGTGGCTGCGCTCAGCGCACGCTATCTGGGTAGCGCTCGTGGGTGCGCGAGATGTCCTGTCTTCATCCACACGCGACAGCCGTGCGCACCGGCGCGAACGCGAGTCTGTGCGCCGGGCGGCAAGCGCAGCCAGGACTGGTAGCTGAAGTGTTCTTCGCCGTCGAGGAAATCCCCTTCGAGGACGAGAAGCTCGAGGCCTTCGGGCGCAGCAAGTGGAACTTCCACGCCGGCGCTCCAGCGTTCGAGCGTAACCGTCTCGTCCCGCCGCTCGAAAACCTTCACACCCTGCACGCCCGGGCGTGCCGGATCGGGCGTGTACGTGAGCGTTGAGGTATCGAGACGCATTGATTCGCGATCCGCGGGATCGAACTGCCAGAGCTTCACGAAGATCGTGCATCCCTTTTCGGAGCCGGGCGTGTGCGCGGAAGTCGGTGGGTTGCGAATGTAGAAGCCTGCCGGGTAATCGCCGTGCTCATCCTGAAACACGCCTTCGAGCACGAGAAACTCTTCACCGCCCCCATGGGTGTGCCGCGAGAAATGCGACCGAGGGGCGTATCGAACGATCGAGGTGGCGCGCGCCACTTCCCCACCAATGCGATCGAGCATGCGACGGTCGACGCCCGCCATCGGCGACGGCGTCCACTCCAGCGCGGCAGCGTGAACCGCCACGCGTCGGGTGAAGTCAGCGTTGATTTCCATGACGGGTACGCTCTCCGGAGCGGCGGCGAGTGCCGCATGTTACACGGCTCACCTGTCTCCCCGAATGACCCATCAGGGAGAGCTTGAGAATGCGGGCTCTGGCGCTTGTCTTCGGGTACCGACGGTTTGTTGAGCACGCCAGCGCCGTGCCAAAGTGCCTCGGGGCGCAGAGGGCGACGAGGTGAACAGCCAGAACAGGATGAATGCCGGTGCGGAGTACGTGCTCTATCGAATATGGGCAACCCTCCAGGACCGCGATGGCATTCACGCCGAATCGCTCCTCGCGTGCATGGGGGCGCTCGCAGGGTACGCGTGCCAGGCATACGCGCGTCACGCGGGCGCCGCCGCTGCACGTAATGGCGCTGGCTTTCCTGCGCCGTTAGCCGGGAAACTCGATGTCCGCAAACTGGCCCTCACTTCCATCAGCACCGGGAACGGCTGCACCTACATGGGTGGCGACGCGCTGGACGTGCCGCTGATCGCGAGCCCGCTTTCCGTGTGGGCACTCACCCGGCGCTCTTTGCAGAAGCTGCATGCACCGCTGCCCGATATTGAAGACATTTCAGCGCATGTCACGCGCACGCTGGGCACGAGTGAGTTCGGTGTACCGCGAGTTGGCGAAGGACATCGCCCGCGTGCGCTACCGATCGTCTATCTGACGCAGCTCTGGCCGCAGGTGCTGCCCATCGCGCAGCGGTTCTGTCGCAGGCCCGCGCAGCTCCCCGTGCTCTTTGGCATCGCGCTCCAGCGAGCCATCGAGAACACAACCGGGCGGCTGGACCCGACGCTCGCGGCAAGCATCGCGATGGAGTGCGCCATCGCCATGTCGAAAGTTACTCTTCCCGCGAGCCCGAGCGAACTGCCCGACGCGTCCGGTCCAACGCGGCTCGCCGGGAGGCCCGCCACCTCGCAAGCCGCCGACATCGCGAGAACCGCGATCAAGCCGAAAGCCACCAGCAGAGCCAAAACCGCTGACAAGCCGACAGCTACCGGCAACGCGAGAACTTCCAACAACTCGGAAATCACCGGCAGGGCGAGAACAGCTCGGCGGGGCTCGTTTGAAACGGGCGCTTCAAAAAGAAGGCAGGCGGTTGGCCTGGATTCAAAGACCCTCGATGCCGGCGCGTTCCGGCTGCGAATGCCTCCGGCGAAAGTGGCCGCAACGATCATGTCGCTCGCGATCCTCACGATCACGAGCTTCGCGTGGCAAAGGGAGCCGAACGCGGAATCGCCCGCCATGGCCCGCCTGGCCACCGGGCCGCGCGCGGCGCAATTCCGTACCGGCGCTACTAAACGCCCTTTCGAGCAACTCCCCTCGCTCAAGGAGCGCGCGCCCGAACCTGTGCAGCAGCAGGCCTCATTTGATACCGAAGCGCCGGCAGCTGAGGAAATGCCACCCATGGAACACGTCCCCCCGCCGTCGCCCGATGACACGGACCTGCCCGCTCCCCCACCCGACATGGGCGAAGGCATCATCGCGGAGGAATGGCAAAGCGCCTGACGCCGCGCCCCTCGCGCATTTCACATAGCACGACGATTTCGTGCCTACGCGCTCGGGACCGTTTCGCGAGCGGTCACATCTGTGAACCAGTTCCCGGCTGCGCGGCGTAGTCGCGTAGTGAACTGCGGCCATGGCCAGCGACGCATCGCTCGGAGAGCGCGAGGTGTACGAGTTTCAATACTCGCCGCCCGGGGAAGGACTACCCGCGAAAGGGCTGCCTGAGAATGCGCTCGCTGACAATGGGCTCACTGCAGATGCGACTGCAGACGCGCTGACCGTGGACGAGCTGGCCCTGGATGCGCTGAGCCTGGATGCGCTGCCCTCGGATCCGCTGACTATAGATGCGCTGGCAGCAAATGCATTCGTTGCAGATGCGGCGCCCGCGAATGCATTGGTTCCAAGTGCACTGGCCGCGAAAGCGGCCGCCGCCAATGCGCCGGTCGCGAATGCACCAGCTGCAAATTCGAGGGTTGCCAATGCGGCGGCTGGCGATTCACACTCGGAGGACCGTCGCACCCGCGAGCGTTCTGTATTGCGCGTGCAGGCGCGCATTCTCGTCGACAATGAAGCGATCGAGGCCGATACCATCGACCTCTCGCCGCACGGCATAGCCGTCACAGCCACTCGTCCGCTGAACATTGACCAGGATTGCCGGATCGAGCTCGGCATCACGGTCGCGTCGCTCGCTGCGCCACCGATGCTGCGAGCGTCAGTGCGTTACTGTGCGCAGCTCGCGGAAGGCCGCTTCCGCATCGGTATGAAGTTCACGACCGTCAGCATTGAGGCCGCTGAGCTCATCGTGCGAGCGCTGGAGCTCTGACCGAAGGGCACGCGCAGCGCCCGCGGTCCGTGAGCGTTCCAGATCAGCCCTCAGCGCTCTACATCAAAAGAGACCGACGGCCCGCGCCATCCAGGCCAACCCGGCTGCAACGATCACCGCTCCCGTCAGCCGCGCGACGCGGTGGGCGGCCGCGGCAAGCCGTTCAAGAGTAATGGCCGCCGCGACAACCGCCATCGCACGCCAATCCATCACGCCCATCACCAGTAGAATCGCCGTGAGCCCGGCGCAGCAGCAGGTGCAATGAAGTCCGAGCCGCACCCCGTAGCGCCAGGCCGCGCCCATATCGAGGCTCTGAGGCCCGCCGAACCCGGGAACGTCCGTCATACCTGCCACGCCGATCCGGCGAAGCTTCGGCATGCCTGGCACGCCGACCCGGCGAAACTCCCGCACAGCTGACAAGCTGACCGGGCGAATGTCCGGCACGCGCGGCACGCCGACCGGACGAACGCCCCGCACGTCACCCCAGCGAACATCCCGCACGCCCGGCACGCCCATCAACCCCGACATGCCCCGACAACACGCAAGCTGCCGCGCCTTCCACCCGGAAAACTGCAGCGCCCCAGCGACGAGAACAACTACCGCACTCGCCACCGGAACAGCCCGCGCCGCTGCCGGCACTTCCATCGTCAACGACGCGAGCGCCACCCCGAGCGGAAACACCATCACGCCGAGCGCAGTCCACACCGCGAAGTAGCCGAGCGCAACGAGCATCGTGAGCCGAAAGAGCCGCGTCTCCCCCGTGCTCGCCACCCCTCGCCGATAGCGCATCAACATCGGTACGAGCGACGGCAGCATCATCGCCACCATCATCACGCCCCACATGCCGACGAAAGTCCCGCCGGCGGTGGCCCAGGATTGCCCGGGCATCCGCATCCACGCCATCGACATGGTCCAGGCACCGGGCATTTCCATTCCGCCCATCGACGCCATGGATTCGCACCAGAGCATCGTCACCGCCGCACTCCCCGCAAACAACAGCGCGGCGGAGCCGAGAAACGCGCGTTGGGAAGGATCCGTCATTTGCCGTACTCATCGTGCCGGCGCCACCAGAAGCCCTGCTCGTTGCGCCCGAGCGGCGCGCGGTCGAGCCACTGATACGAGCCCCAGAGAATGTCGAGCCCGCGCGCAAAGGTCGAATAGGTGTGATAGACCTTGCCGTCTTCGCGCGCGAAGGCACTCATCCCCGGGCGCTCTCGCAGGAAAGTCGGCGCATCCGTACCGGCACTGACCGCGACCTGCTCCACCATCGAGCCTTTCAGGTCGCGCGCGTCGCCCAGCGGCTTCTGCAGCCGGTAGTTGTATTCAGTGCTTCCGTCGCGCTGCTGTTCCGCCGTCACCGACGCATGGAAGTCGAGATTGAAATCGCTGCCGAAGGAGGAAGCCCACGGAAACGTCCATCCCATGCGCTTTTTGTATGCCTGCAGCTTCGCAAGCGGAGCGCTCGAGATCGCGAGCAACGTGACATCGTGGTTCGCCAGGTGCACGAAGAACCCGTTGAACCCGTCCGCGATCATCGAGCACGACGGGCACCCTGCCTTGAAGTCGGGCCCGAGCATGAAGTGGTAGACCAGCAGCTGCGAGCGTCCGCGAAAGAGATCCGCGAGCGAGGCGCCGCCTTCTTCCGTTTCGAAGCGATACGCCTTGTCGACGAGCACCCACGGCAGGCCGCGGCGCCGCTCCGCCAGCTCGTCGCTGCGACGTGTAAGCTCCTTCTCGGCCTCGAGAAGGTCGAGCCGGGCGGCGAGCCATTCCTGACGGGTTCCAATCGTGTGTTGAGTCATGAGTGTCTCCAGTTGCGTGGCGCCTTTTTAGCGCCGGACGCCGCGCTGGAGGGAGTTACAAGTGTGACGGGATTTCGATGGACTCACTGATCACCGCCGCGGGACGCGCCCTCGCCGCCGGCGATCCGCTGGGCGCGCTGAAGCGAGTCGCCCTGCGCGAGGATCCGCCCGCGCTCGCCCTGCGTGGCATTGCCATGGCCCAGCTCGGCGATCTCGTTCGCGCCAAGGCCCTGCTGCGCAGCGCGGCGCGCGCGTTCGGTTCCCGTGAAGCGGTGGCCCGCGCGCGCTGCGTGGTGGCCGAAGCCGAAATCGCTCTCGTCTCGCGGGATCTTGCCTGGGCGGGCAAGGCGCTCGACTCCGCGCAGGCCACGCTCGAACGCCATGGCGATCGCGTGAACGCTGCGCATGCGCGCTACCTGCAAATCCGTCGTCTCGTGCTGATTGGCCGCCTCGAAGAGGCCGAGCGTCGCATCGCCGGGCTCGACCCCGCCCTTCTTCCGCCTGCTCTGAGAACCGCGCATGAGCTGGTGGTAGCTGGCATCGAAACGCGCCGTCTCCAAATAAAGGCGGCGCGCGCCGCGCTCGCTCGGGCGCAGGAAGCCGCGCGCCTCGCGAGAATCCCTGCGCTCGCGACAGAAGTCGAGCATGCACTCCTGGTCCTGAACACACCGGCTGCACGCCTCGTAGCCAGCGGCGAGTCCCGACTCCTGCTTCTCGATGAAGTCGAAGCGCTGCTCGAGTCCAAAGCGTTGGTCGTGGATGGCTGCCGTTACGTCGTGCGGGACAGTCGGAAGGCCGTCTCACTTGCGAAACGCCCCGTGCTCTTCACGTTGATACGCGCGCTTGCCGAAGCGTGGCCGGGCGATGTGCCGAGGGATGCGCTGGTCGCCCGCGCATTTCGCCTGAAGCTCGCGGACGAGTCACATCGCGCGCGACTGCGCGTCGAGATCGGCCGCTTACGCTCAGTGCTCCGAAACCTGGCGGAAGTGAGCGCGACCCGGCAAGGCTTCGCACTCACGCCACGCCACGCGCGCGAAGTCGTGGTGCTGGCGCGGCCTGTGGAAGAAAAGCACGCCGCCGTGCTCGCTTTCCTGGCCGACGGCGAATCCTGGTCCACCTCTGCGCTGGCGCTCGCGCTTGGGGCGAGCCAGCGCACGGTACAGCGTGCACTCGATTCACTCGCCGCCGCAGGCAAGGTGCAATCTGTCGGCGACGGCCGAGCCCGCCGCTGGATGACACCGCCCATGCCGGGATTCACGACAACCTTGTTACTCCCCGCCGCGCTACCGATTGACTAGGATCCGGCCATGCCTAAATCAAATGCCAAAATCCTCCGCGAATACGGACCCTTTCCCGGAGCCGACACGGTGAATGGAGTCAGTTTCGACGGCGAGAACCTCTGGTTCGCCTCCGGAGACAAGTTGAACGCCGTCGATCCCGAGAGTGGCGCGACCGTGCGCTCGATCGATGCCGCCTCCCATGCGGGCACGGCGTTCGACGGCAGGCATCTGTTCCAGATCGCCGAAAACCGCATCCAGAAGATCGATCCCCAAACGGGCCGCGTGCTTCACACGATTCCTGCGCCGGGCGGCGGCGCTGATTCGGGGCTTGCGTGGGCGGAAGGCACGCTGTGGGTCGGGCAGTATCGCGATCGCAAGATCCACCAGGTCGACCCGGAGACGGGCAAGGTCCTTCGCACCATCGAATCGAACCGCTTCGTCACCGGCGTCACGTGGGTCGACGGTGAGCTCTGGCACGCCACCTGGGAAGGCGATGAAAGTGAGCTGAGGCGCATCGACCCGCAGACAGGTGAAGTGCTCGAACAGCTCGAGATGCCCGCCGGCGCCGGCATTTCGGGGCTCGAGTCCGATGGCGCGGACCGTTTCTTCTGCGGCGGCGGCCGCAGCGGCAAGGTTCGGGCGGTTCGCCGGCCGCGCAAGTAGACGAGGCCACCTTCCAATCGTCCTCTTCGGCCGCGTAGCGGTTCTCGGCAGCCGGTGTTCTCGCAGCGGCGCCGACGCATCCTAGACTGGCGGCTACGCCTTCGTGGGGGATTCGGATGAGTACTGGTCCTGTTGTAATGAGATTCGCGCTGGGCGTGCTCAGCCTGTCATTCGTGTGCGCAGGCGCACTGGCGCAGGATGCGAAAACCGTCATCGAGGATGCGCGCAAAGCCCTGGGCGATCCCACCTCCATCACCTACTCGGGGACGGCGAGAGACGTCTCGTTCCAGCAGTGCGGAGCGAATGCCACGCAGATGGTCTGCAAGGGCACACACAACCCGATGCGCCCGATCGCGGACTATGTGCGCGTGATCGATCTTGCCGCGCCCACGACCCGGCACACGGGCAAGACGAACAACATCGGCCCGGGTGGCTCCACAACCGTAGCGCCCGGCACTTTCTTCCAGCAGGTGACGCCACAACAGGCCGATGTATCGCAGCCCTGGGCGCAGTCGCTCGACCTCTATCTCACACCGTGGGGGTTCCTGAAAGGCGCTGCTGAGAACAACGCGACCGTGAGCCAGAAGCGGGTCCGCGGCAAGTCCTACACCGTTCTGAGCTGGAGCCCGGCGGTCAAGGCGGCTTCGGGCAAGAGCTACACCATCAACGGCTACGTGAGCGACAAGCACCTTGTCGAACGCGTGGAGACGTGGGTCGGTGAGAACATCATGGGTGACATGCATGTGCTCGCCACCTATTCCGGGTGGAAGGACTTCGATGGGACGATGGCGCCCGCCCGCATCGTGCAGACGCGCGGTGGCTGGCCCTTCTTCCAGGTAGACGTCGCGGCCGCGAAGGCGAACCCTGCCAATCTCGACTCATTGGCGCCACCGCCGGCGAACCGCCCCGCTGGCCCGCCGGGTGGCCCGCCCGCGGCCGCGCTGAATGTGACGAGCGAAAAGCTCGGGGACGGACTGTGGCGACTGACCACCGGCGCGGGCAGCTATGACTCACTCGTCGTCGAGTTCAAGAACTACGTGATGATGCTCGAGGCGGGGCAGAGCATCGCGCGCGGGTCCGCGTATATCGAAGAGATCAAGAAGCTCGTGCCCGGAAAGCCGATCCGTTACGTGATGAACACCCATGCTCATTCGGACCACACCGCCGGCCTGCCCGCGCTCGTGGCCGAGGGCGCGACGATCATCACGCAGCGAAATAACAAGGAGTTCCTGGAGGGCGCGCTCAACACGCCCCGCACGCTGCTCGACGATGTGCTGGCGAAGAACCCGAGGAAGGCGCGCGTCGAAACGGTGTCGAGCAAGAAGGTCTATTCCGACGGCACGCGCGTCGTCGAGTTCTATCACATCTATCCCGCGCCTCACTCCAACGGCCTCATGGTCGCCTACATCCCGAAGGAAAAGATCCTGTTCCAGGGGGATTTCTCGGTGATCCCGGGCCAGCCCGCCAACGATCACGTGAAAGCGCTCGTGCCGGCGCTGGAGAAGCTGAACCTCGTCGACTTCGAGCGCTACATCAACGTGCACGCGCCCGCGGCTCCCCAGACGAAGGCCGATGTGTGGAACGCGGTGGGCAAGACCTGACGCCGTAAGCTTCTTCCGCTCAGCGCGGTGGCTCGAAGGTCACGCGGTCGTGACCTTCAGCCGCCTGGTGCGGTGGATCCAGAGCCCGCCGATCGAGAGCGACAGCGCCACTCCGAAGCCCGCAGCGATCGTCGTGATGGGCGCGTGGGCGCGCAGCGCCAGCATGTACACACCGATCATGAGAAGCATGGCGGCATTCTCCGCCAGGTTCTGAACCGCCACGGCGTGCCCGGCGCCGACCGTCTGATGCCCCCTCTCCTGCAGCAGCGCATTCAGGGGCACGATGAAGAAGCCGCCGAACGCGCCGAGCGCCGTCATGACGATGAACGCCATCGGCAGATGCGTGGTACCGGCGATCACGCACACGGCCACACCGATCAGCACGCCGGCCGGCAACGCCCGATCCGCCTGCTCGAGTGAAACGAATTTCGCCGCCAGCGCCGCGCCGATGACGATGCCCACGGCGACCGTCGCGTTCAGGTAAGCGGGCATGCTGTTGGTCGCAATCCCCAGCGCAACGGGCACCCACGCCACGAGCAGAAAGCGCATCGTTGCGCCCGCTCCCCAGAAGAGGCTCGTGCCCGCCATGGAGAAGCGCGCGTCCGGGTTCTGCACGAGCGTGCGCACGGCCTGCGCGAAGTCGCGGAACACGCCGATGAACGAGAATGAGCCGAAGGGATGTGCTGCCGGAAGCCGCGGGATGAGAAGGTTCGCCGCGGTCGCCACGGCATAGCAGGCCGTCACGATCGCGAGCGCACCGGGCACGCTCCAGTCCGCAAGCGTACCGCCGAGAATCGCGCCCACCAGGATGGCGGCGATCGTCGAGGCCTCCATCAGGCCATTCGCCTTCACGAGCTTATCGGGCGTCGTGAGCTCCGACAGGATGCCGTATTTCGCCGGGGAGTACGCCGCGGCGCCGGCACCGACGAGACCGTACGCGACGAACGGATTGGCGCCGAGACACATGCCGAGCGCGCCGGCGAGCTTCAGGCCGTTCGACAGCAGCATCACGCGGCCTTTCGGCAGCGAGTCCGCGAATGGCCCGGCGAATGGCGCGAGCAGGATGTATGCACCGACGAAAAACTCCTGCAGGAGCGGCGCCGTCCAGTCTGGATAGTGATCCAGCCGTAGCAGCGCGAGCGCGCCGAAAAGCAGGGCGTTATCCGCCAATGCGGAAAGGAACTGCGCGGTGAGAACCGCGATCATGCCGCGCGAGGCGAGCGCGCCATCCTGGCGAGGTGTTTCCATGGGATCTCTCACGCGGCCGCCGACGACAGAGTCTCTTCGGCCATCTTCTTGAGACTCACGTAGTCGGTTTTGCCCGTTCCGAGCATCGGAATCGCATGCACGACGCGGATGACGCGCGGGACCGCGAGCTCCGGCGCGCCCAGGCTCTTTGCCGCTGCGCTCAGCTGATCGCGCGTGAGAGTGCTGCAGGTGGTGAAGAGCACCAGTGCCTCACCCTTCGCCGCGTCCGTGCGAGTGGAGGCCGCGTGGGCCAGGCCGGGCGCGGCGGTGGAAGCAATGCGCTCGACGAGCTCGAGCGAGATCATTTCCCCGGCGATCTTGGCGAAGCGCTTGACCCTGCCGCGGATGTGCACGAAGTCATCCTCATCGATCTCGACGATATCCCCGGTGCAGTACCAGCCTTCCCGTAACGACGCCGGCGGTTTGATGACGCCCGGCTCGTCGTGCAGGAAGTAGCCCTTCATGACATTGGGGCCTCTCACGTGCAGCACTCCGCCACGCTCGATACCCGGCACGGGCTCGAGCTCGCGCTCCATGCCCGGCACGAGCTGGCCTACGCTGCCGCTGCGGCAGGCCATCGGCACGTTCACAGCGATCACCGGCGCGCACTCGGTCACGCCGTAGCCTTCGAGCACGCGAACGCCGAACTTCTCGATCCAGAGCCGCCGCACGTCTTCGGAGAGTTTCTCCGCGCCCGCCACGACGTAGCGCAGCCGGCCGAAATCGTAGGGATGCGCGAACTTTCCGTAATTCGCGAGGAACGTCGAGGTGCCGAACAGCACGGTGCAGTTCCGGTCGTAGACCAGCTCCGGAATGATCCGGTAATGCAGCGGGCTCGGATACAGGAACGCGCGGCAGCCTGACACGAGCGGCATGATCACGCCGCACGTGAGCCCAAACGAGTGGAACAGCGGCAACGCGATCATGAACTTGTCGAGCGGCGAGAAATCCGCCACGGCGCGCACCTGCGCAACGTTCGAAAGGAGGGAGGTGTGAGAGTGCACCACGCCCTTGGGCTTGCCTTCCGAGCCGGAGGTGAACAGCACGATCGCCGCATCATCCGGCTTCTGCCTCACGCCGAGGAGCCCCGGGAATAACGAATGCCACAGCACCCACAACCTGCCCGTGAGGCCGAGGCGTCCCTTCAAGTCCTCAAGGTAGTGAACCTGGACGTCCGGCAGCTGCTCGAGCAGGTGCGTGAGTCGCGCTTTCTCCAGGAAAGAGCGCGAGGCGACGATGTTTCGAATCTTCGCGACCGCGCACGCGGCACGCAGCCCGTCTGCTCCGGCGGTGTAGTTCAGCATCGCGGGCACACGGCCCGTGGCCGACAGCCCGAGAATGAGCGCAAGCGTCGGCGCCGCATTCGGCATCACGACACCGACCACCTCGCCTTCGCGTGTGAGTGGACTCAGAACACGAGCGAGCCCCAGCGACATTCGCAACAGCGAGCCGTAGGAGTCTTCCTTGAGCCGCACGTCTTCCACCAGCTTGTAGCGCGAGCCGAACGTCGCCTTCGCCTCCAGGAACGCCTCATACAGCGTGCGCTGGGGCCGCGTGGACACGAGCATGTCGAGCAGGATGGCGCGCATCAGCTCGCCGGCGCGACGCCGGCGCTGCTTCGCTGAGGGCAGCTGCGGCATCGGAATCTGCCGGCGGGGCTGGATGGCGATGCGAATCCTGGGAAAAAGCTTGAGCGGATAGATCCCCGCGAGGCGCCCGAAGTAGCTGCGGCCGGCTCCCTCGATCCGCACAGGCACGACTGTGGCGCCGGTCTTCGCGGCCACGAAAGCCGCGCCGTCATACACCTTCATCAGGGAACCGGTCACCGTCAGGCGCCCTTCCGGGAAGATGACCACGGGCACGCCGGTCTCGACCAGGCGGCAGATGAGCTTCATCGCCAGCGGGCTCGTGGAGTCGACGGCAAGGTGCGGCACGAACCGCAGCAGGAATCTGAAGAACGGGTTGGCCGCCACCTGCGTATGCACCACGAAAGTGGCTCTCACCGGCAGGAACGCCCCGAGCAGGCACCCGTCGAGGAAGGACTCGTGATTGGCCACGATGAGCGTGCGCGGGTTGTGGAACACCTCGGGATCGCCGCTCACGCGCACGCGGAACAAAGGGCGAAGAATAATGCGCAACAGGAACTGGAATACGCCGGCACCCTTTGGCTTATGATTCATTCCCACGTCCTTTGAGTTTGCGGCCATGTTCACCTGCCCTGCCTCCCGTGCCCGTTAAAGCGGTCACAACGCGGGCCGCAATGTGCCCGAAAGCACCCGTTTTCTGCAGGAAAATCGATCGGGGATGCCCATGGAATACCGACCGGGATCGCCGCGCGATACCGGCTGCGGTAGCGGGAAAGCACGCACGTGTCGTACGTCACAAGACGACACGGCAAGTACCTACACATTCCCCGGCGCTTCGGGGCGACACTCACTCTATGACAAATGCCGCATTACCCTTTCCCCACGCCCCTGCCGAAAGAGTGCAGGTGCTGGACGAAGACCTCAGCCTGTTCACAGTGGCCAAGGCGCTTCTCGCGTGTCACGCGCGCGGGGCCGACCGGCAGACGATGACGATGATGTGCGAGCGGCTGCTCTCGGTCGCGGAGCATGAGCTGCTCGAGCGCGAGCGAAGGATGATGGCCTCCGGCGACCCGGACCTCGCGACACAGGTGCGACGCCACGGCGACGTGCTCCTGATCCTGAGCCGCCAGGTGCGCGACTGCCGCCGAAGCGCCGCTCCGCCCTCGCGCGCGTTCATCAACTTCGTCGCCACACTCGTGGAGCGCATGCGGGCCGCCGCGCCCGAAGCAAGCTGATCGTCCCACGCACCGCTGGCGGTGCTCGGTCTCTCCTGGGGAGCGGGCATTGCCCTACTCTGCGGGGTCTTCCCCGCCCGAATGGCGGGGAAGATTCCTGCAGCAACTGCCTTGCGTGCGGTGTAGAAGCGCGGCGTCGAGTCCGACGCGCGCCCGACGCCTCAGGCGACGTCTTTGGCGACGACGTTGAAGTCCCGACCGTGCAGCATCGCGGGCACGGCGCCGACCCTCACGACGAAATCGCCGAACGATTCGCCGGCATCGCGTTCCTTGCCATAGCGCGCCAGCAGCGGCCGCAGCGCTGCGAGAATCGCCGCCTCATCGCCGTTTTCCAGGTACAGCGCGTTCAACCGATCTCCCGAAGCGCTCGCGCCGAGATACAGGTTGTACTTGCCGACCGCTTTGCCGACGAGGGCAATCTCGCCGAGATACGGGCGCGAGCACCCGTTCGGGCAGCCGCTCATGCGCACGTTGATCGCGGCTCCCGGTACACCTACCTCCTCCATGAGTGCTTCGAGCTTGCCCATGAAGGTGGGCATGTAGCGTTCGCTCTCCGCCATCGCAAGCGCGCACGTGGGAAGCGCGACGCAGGCGATTGCAGACTGGCGCACCGGCTTCATGCGATCCGAGTTCTCGATGCCGTAGTCGCGAAGCAATCGCTCGATGCCGGGCTTGTCCGCACTCTCCACCCCAGCGATCGTGATGTTCTGGTTCGTCGTGAGCGCGAAGAGTCCCGTGTGAGACGAGGCGATACTGCGCAGGCCCGTGAGCAGCGAGCGGTTCGGAAAATCAGACAGCCGGCCGTTCTCGACGGCGAGCGTGTAATGCCATCGGCCGTTGCTCGACTGGATCCAGCCCGGATGATCGCCCGACGACACGAACTTGAACGGCCGCGCCGGTTGCAGCGGGCGCCCGCGGCGACGCGCGAGCTCTTCCAGGAACCACTCGACGCCCCGATCCTCGATCGTGTACTTGAAGCGGGCGTGCGAACGGTCCTTGCGATCGCCGAAGTCGCGCTGGATGCAGATGGTGTGTTCCGCCACATCGCCGACTTCTTCCGGCGTGCAGAACCCGACCGCATCGGAAAGGCGCGGGAAGGTGGCCGGCGTCCGGTGCGTCATGCCCATGCCGCCACCGACGAGCACGTCGTATCCCACGATGCGCGCGCCTTCGAGAATGGCGACGAAGCCGAGATCGTGCGCGAACACATCCACATCGTTCTGTGGCGGGATGGTGAGCGCGATCTTGAACTTGCGCGGCATGTAGGTGGCGCCGTACAGCGGCTCTTCGTTCTCCGGAACCGGTAGCGGCGGTTCGCCCAGGAACACTTCGCGATAGGCGCCCGTCCGGTGCATGAAGCGCGCCGAGAGGGTCCGGGCCAGCGTGCTCACGACCTCGTGCGCCGCCGATTGCATCGGATTCGCCGTGCAGATGACGTTGCGATTGTCGTCCCCGCACGCCGCGACCGTATCGAGGCCCGCTTCACGCAGGCCGCGGCTCATCGCGCGCAGATGGT
>JBDZVF010000116.1:0-14707 GCA_040255575.1 Pseudomonadota bacterium
GTTCGTGCCCCGTATTCTTACTGTCGACGACTCCGTCGCCATGCGGCAGATGGTCGAAGTCACTCTCACGAGCGCCGGCTACGACGTGAAGCAGGCCGTCAACGGCGTCGAGGCGCTGAACATCGCCGAGGCGCAGTCCTTCGACCTCGTCATCACGGACGTCAACATGCCGGAGATGGATGGCCTCACGCTGGTGCGCAACCTGCGCGGCCTGCCGAGCTACAAGCACACCCCGCTGCTGGTGCTCACGACGGAGAACACGCCCGAGCGCAAGATGGAAGGCCGCGAGGCCGGCGCAACGGGCTGGCTCGTCAAGCCGTTCAATCCGGAGCGCCTGCTCGCCACGGTCTCGAAAGTGCTGAAGTGAGCGGCGCGCCTCCCCGCGCCTGATCTCACCAGCCCTCGCCATGGACGCGAACGCCATCACCGCGCTCACCCAGCGGCTTCGTGAGTTCGAGTTCAGCAACGAAGACTTCGAGGCGTTGCGCACCCTGGTGAAGGAGGTGACCGGCATCGCGTTGTCGGATCAGAAGCGCGAGCTGGTGTATGGACGCCTCGCCCGCCGCCTGCGAGCGCTGAACCTCAGATCTTTCCGTGAGTATCGCGAGCTCCTCGCGTCGAACGGCGATGAGGTGGTCCAGCTCTGCAACGCCATCACCACCAATCTCACCGCATTCTTTCGCGAGCCCCATCATTTCGATCACCTGCGGGATGAGGTGCTGAAGCCGCTGGCGGTGCGACCGCCGGCCTCGCGCCGCTTCCGCATCTGGTCCGCCGCGTGCTCGACCGGCGAAGAGCCCTACACCATCGCGATGACCGTGGTCGAGGCGATGGGCGACCCGCGCGGCTGGGATCTGCGCATTCTCGCGACGGACCTCGACTCCGACGTGCTCGGCAAGGCGAGCCGCGGTGTCTATCTCGCGGATCGACTGCGATCGCTCAGCGCCGAGCGCAAGCGGAGGTTCTTCACGCCGGTCTCGGGTGCGCGCGAGCCCTCCTTCGCGGTAACACCGAACCTGCAGCAGCTCATCACGTTCCGGCAGCTGAACCTCACGCGTCCCTTTCCGATGAAGGGCCCGTTCGACGTGATCGTCTGCCGGAACGTGCTCATCTACTTCGACAAGGACACGCAGCGGGACCTCGTCGGGCGCATGGCGCGCCTGCAGCGGCCCGGGGACCTGCTCTATCTCGGCCACTCGGAATCGCTGTTCAAGGTATCGAACGACTACACGCTCGTCGGGCGCACGATCTACCGTCGGAGCTGACGACGCACCATGCCCGCCCTCCTGGAAAGCGCGTTTCCCGCATCACGGCCTGAAGAGCCGCCGGTGCTGCCGGGGTTCGAGCAGATCCAGCGCTTCTGGGAGCCGGATACGCAACGCTGGACGGTGAAGATCCTGCCGGGCGAGTACTACGTGACAAGGAGCGACGAGGCGATCACGACAGTGCTGGGGTCGTGCATCTCCGCCTGTATCCGCGACCCGATGATGCGCGTGGGCGGCATGAATCATTTCATGCTGCCGGAAGACAACTCCGGGCGCGATCAGAAGATGTGGGTGGGCCTTGCCACCCGCTACGGCTCGAACGCGATGGAAAGCCTGATCAACGACGTGCTGAAGCTCGGCGGCGTGCGCGAGCGGCTCGAGATCAAGATTTTCGGTGGCGGCCGCGTGCTCGCACACATGGCGGACATCGGGGCGCGCAACATCGATTTCGTGCGCCACTACCTCAGCACGGAAGGCCTGCGCACGCACGCGCAAGACGTCGGCGGCGAGCAGCCGCGCAAGGTCATCTACTACCCCACCGAGGGCCGCGTACGCGTGCGCAAGCTGCGGCCGATCGAGAACCGCGGCGTCAGCGATCGCGAGCGGCTCTATCTCGACAGCATCAAGAGCACGCACGACGGCGGCGGCGATATCGAGCTCTTTTCGTAAGCGCCGGGGCACCGGCCCACGCCGTCGGCAGCAATGCGGGCCGAGCGGCCGGCTCATGGCGGGCTGAATGGCCTGCCTGCCCGGCCACCGGCACCTGTCCTCTTCAGCTCGATGGCGAAGCGCGCGGGTGAGAACGCCATCGGCGTATTGCTCACCGGAATGGGTAAACATGGCGCCCGCGGCTTGAAGGAGTGCAAGCCGCTGGCAGCCGCACGCTCGCGCAGGACGAACCAACCCGCGTGGTGTGGGGCTTGCCGGGCGAGGCCGTTTCCATCGGCGCTGTGGACGATGTTCTGCCCATCGATGAGATGGCCCAGCACATCCACCCTCTCGCCGAAGGGATGGACTTCACAGAACAAGCAGCAGAACGGTGGGAGTCTGGCTGACTGATGCGCGCTGTCGGTGAGGGTGCCGGCCATCGCCCGTTTGCGGCGATGGGCGCGGGACCGCAGGAGCAGGCGCATCCGTCAGGCAGTCTTCCGCAAGGGCCGGCGGTCTCAATTTTGGCGCCGGGCCGCCGTTATGGTGAGCATTGGCACAGGTGAGACATGTCGAAGAGTTCCGCACAGGCTGATTCCGCCCCGGTCGTGAGTGATCCGGAGGCGTTTGCGTTCGTCCAGGCACTGGCGTCGGAGCTGTCCACGGGCAAGGTGGAGCTGCCGAGCTTTCCGGACATTGCGATGCGCGTGCGCCAGGTGTTGGCGGACGAGTCCGTTACGCCGGACAAGGTGGTGCGCGTGGTCGGCTCGGAGCCTGCGCTCGCTGCGCGACTATTGCAGCTCGCTAATTCCGCCGCCCTCAATTTCAGCGGCAAGGCCGTGACGGACCTGCGCACGGCGGTGAACCGCATGGGCTTCAACATGGTGCGTAGCGCGGCGATCGCGTTCGCCATGTCGCAGCTGAAGAAGGTGGATGCGCTGAAGGGGCTGGAAAAGCCGCTCGACGCGCTTTGGCGCCGGAGTGCCGGTGTGGCTGCCATGAGCCACGCGGTGGCACGGCGGCTGGCACGGCTCAATCCTGATACGGCGTTGCTGGCAGGGCTTCTGCACGGTGTGGGCGAGCTCTACATCCTGACGCGCACGGCGAAACATCCGAAGCTGTTCTCGAACGAGGCTGTGTACCACAACATCGTGCGCGACTGGCATTCGAGCATCGCGAAGGCGCTGCTCGAGAATTGGGACCTATCCGAGGAGATCGTCGAAGCGGTCGCCAACTACGAGGACATTGGCCGTTCGCACATCGGTCCCACCGATCTCACGGACGTGCTGACGGTCGGCTTCCTGCTGGCGTCATACCGCGAACACCCGGAGAGCGTCGAGCTCAACATGCAGGGCGTCGCCGCGTGTGCGCGCATGCAGCTGGACCGCGCGGGCTACGACAAGCTGATTCAAGAGTCGGGCGAGGAAATCGCCGCCATTCAGGCGGCACTCGGGCGCTGACCACTCACAGGGCGCACGCAGGATAACGAGAACACATGGCTGCCGTCGCACAAGACTTGAAGAACACCGGGGCGCCGGCATCTGCCGGCGGTACCGCGGCCGCCGGCACGGCTCTCGGCAACGGCGATGCTTCATTCGCGTTTGTGCAGGCGCTGGCTACGGAGCTGTCGAGCGGCAAGGTCGAGTTACCTGGGTTCCCGGACATCGTGGCGCGTGTTCAGCACGTGCTCTCTGACGAGAACGTCAGCACCGACAGGGTTGTGAAGGTGCTGGGGACGGAGCCGGTTCTTGCCGGGCAGCTGATGAGCGTTGCCAACTCGGCGGCGCTGAATCCTTCGGGCAGGTCCATTACGGACCTGCGGACTGCGGTTGCGCGTGTGGGTTTGAATACGGTGCGCACTGCGACCATCGCGTACGCGGTGCGGCTGCTGCGCGCGGGTGCCGAGCTCAAGGACATTGCGGTTCAGCTGAATGAGCTTTGGCAGCGGAATGTGCTCGTCGCGAGCATCGCTTACGTGCTGGCGCGCAAGCGCACGCAGGTGCATCCGGATACGGCGCTGCTGACGGGTTTGCTGCATGGTGTGGGCCGGCTGTACATCATGACGCGGGCGGTTCGACACCCTGCTCTCTTCGCCAATCCTTCGACCTACCAGTTGATCGAGCGGGACTGGCATCTCTCCATCGCCACGGCGTTGCTCGAGAATTGGGAGATCGCGCCCGAGATCATCGCGGCGGTGCGTGACTCCGAAGACTACGCGCGCGAGCCGCGCGGGGCGGCGAGCCTGACCGACGTGCTCGTGGCGGCGAACATGATCGCGATTCACAACGGGCAGCCGCCCGAGTTCCTGCAGGCGCGGCTGCAAACGGTGCGAGCGGTGGCGCGGCTCGAGCTGACTCGTGAGATCTGCGAGTCGCTGCAGGCGGAGTCGGAAGAGGAGATCGCTGCGCTTCGCGAAGTGCTGGGCTGACGCGCGAGTCACGCGCCGCGCATCACTCGTACAAACGTGCTCCTTGACGAAGACATCAGCGCTCGAAATAATTCCGCGCGCTCGCATTGACGAATGCGAGTCCGCTGGAACGCGGCTCGCCTCAACGTAGTCTGACAAGCACGTCGCGCGAACGTCACGTCGAGGCAGTCGCCCCAGTGCGGTACCCGCATCCGCCCCACGGGAGTACGTGCCTGACATCCCGGGCTATGCAGAAAGCGTGGGGCTCTCCTCTTTGAACACGGTGTGCGCATATGAGAGTCCGACGCATTGCCGTCCTGATCGACGGCAGCTTCTTTCTCCGGGCGGCTTGAGCAGATGGCAGCGCTGCGGTCTGCCACGTGCGATCGCGAGCGAATGACCGTGCGCTTGCGTAAATCCAAGCGCACGATGCTGCGCGCATTCCGGAATGTTGCTGCAGCGAGCCGATCGTCAGCGGTCTGGGGGGCGTGAGGGGAATTGGATCTCTAAAGTCCGACCCACGGCCGTTGCGGCCTTCACCAGGGTGTCGAGCTGAATGGCGATGCACTTCGGATCGAGCACCCGGTCGAGCTGGGAGCGGCTGGTGCCCATTCGTTGCGCCATTCGCGGTTTCGAGAGGCCTTCGCTGCGCATGCAGCGCTCGATCTGCTTCGCCAGTTCCCGCTTGACGAGCTTTGCGTGGTTGTAGCCTTCCATCTTCTTCTCCTTGTTCCCTTGGAGCCCTTCCGCAAGCAGTCTGCGCCCGGGCGACGGAGCGTGTCGCCGGGCATTCGTGGTGTTTTCGTGCAGAAATGCGAAAAAGAATGCGCCGAGGCCCTGAAGAAGAGATTGCCGCGTTGCGTGATGAGTCGGGTCAGCTATCCCCGGGGATCGGATGTACGCAGCCGAAAACGTCTTCCAGGTTAGCGGCATCCAGCAGGCGCTCGGTCCAGGATTCAAGCGGCGCGAGTGGAATGCCCCCCTTACCACCGATGCCGCATCACTCGACGGCCAATGTGCTCAAGCGGCATCGCGACCGCGACGGCGCGCCGCCACTTGCGGACACGGGAGCCACATTGGAAACTGGAGCCGTGTCTTGCGTTGATTCTCTGGACTTCCTGTCGTATCCCGAGTGACTGCCGGAGGATGACATGCTCCACCGACTATCCGCGTTGTCTTCGTTCGTTTTAGTGGCCTGCCTAGCTACGGGCGCCAGCCTGGCTCAGTACGCCGGCCCATCCAGCACGCCTACATACCGCACGGTTGACGATGTTCTGAAGAATCCGGTCGACGATGCGCCGGTTCTGCTGGAAGGCTACGTGATCAGGCAGGTGTCCAAGGAGAAGTACATGTTCAGCGACGGCAAGTCGGAGATCCGCGTGGAGATCGACTCGAAGGATTTTCCGACCACGCCGATCGACGAAAAGACGCGCGTGCAGATTCGCGGCGAGGTCGAGAAGGATTTCCTGGAGAGCCCCGAGATCGACGTCGATTCGGTGACTATCCTGAAGTAGTCGCGCGCTGCGACCGGGACCCGCGGTTGTGGAACGAGATTGACGCCCAGCCGACGCTCACAGCCAGTAAGCGTGACGCAGTGCCGCCGAGGCCGACAACGAATCAGGCTTCGGTGGCGAGCACGGTCCCCGAGCGCCCCGATGCGTACGCCCCCTTCGGGCCATACGTGGGGACTTCGCGCGGCTGGCCGGTCAGCGCCGTCAGCAGCGTTTCGACGCGCTTCATGCGCGCCGTCACCAGCGCACCATTGCGGTCGTTGAGATCACGGCAGCGCGTGGCGCCATTCGCGCACTCTTCCCAGCGCGCCTTCAGCGTGCCGTGCGGATCGCACCAGGCCATGAGCTGCAGGACACCCGCGCCATCGACGCCGCGCCCGTGCATGCGACACAGGTTGCGCCGCTCGTCTTCAGCACCGAGCAGCTTGCCGACGCACACCTGGCGTTCGGCCATCACGCTCTCGAGCGTCTCGATTTCATTCGCCACGAGCAGCTCGTGCTCGCGCTCGAGAAGGCCCGCGAGCTGCGCGAGCTGGGCCACTTCCGTGGAGAGGATCGATGCGAGTGCTTCGCGGCAGGCGTTGACTTCCAAGCCTTACTTCCCGTTGAGCGGCGCGAGCGCCTGCTCGATCTGCAGGAGACTGTCGGCGACCTTGTCGGCGGACACCTTGTAGGTGCCATTCTCGATCGCGGCGGAGATTGCGGCCACCTTGGCCTCATCCACAGCAGGCATATCCTTCACCATTTGTTCCAGCTCGACGAGCTGGCGCGCCGTGCCCGTTATGTGCACTTCGTTGGATTGCGGGTTCGCGGTCTTCGGCTCACCCGTGACGTCGCGAGTCCGGCCCACGGGGCGTCCTGCGCCGACCGCACCGGTTCCGCGATTCTCCGTCCCACTGATTTTGCTGGACACGTCAGGTCTCCTCGATCCCGTGCCAGTGATATCGACTGCCATGGCGATTACTTTAGGGTGTGATTCGAATCACGTCGGCGGATTCGACAATTCCTTCGACGATCCGGCCTGAGGACAGGTTCTGCGCCTTGACCCGGCCAGCCGCCGGCGCGTCGTTCATCGCGACACCCCGGGCCCTTACTTCCATGCCCCCTGCGGCCGCCAGCAGCGTCACCTGCTGGCCGCGCTTCACCAGGGAATCGGCCACCATCGCATCGGCTGTAAGGGCCGCACCCGCGCCCAGGGGGCGCTTCAGGGCACGGCCTGCGAGCTCGGAGGCTTCCGTCAAATAATCATCGCCTGCGCCGGTGACGGTGCGCGTCTGTACTTCTACGTCCTCGGCGGTGAGCCGCGCGCCGCGGGCAGCCGCGTGACGGAGCACCAGAACTGAGGTCTGCGTCTCAATATTCACGGGGACGTAGACGGTCCACGTCGTGGGGCCGGCGCAGCTGACTGCGACGGTCATGCGGGCGCGGAAGGTGGCGCCTGTGGGCAGCGCTGCTTTAAGAGGATGAGCACAGGATGCGAGGCGCAGGCGCGAGTCGAGCGTACCTACGTTTACGTGCACGGCACCGGGTTTCTGTGAAGGCACCAGCTTCAGCACGTAGGCCTGTGCGGCTTCGCGCACGGCATCGAGAGCTTGGATGTCTTGTGCGAATGCGGGTGCGCATGCGGATAGGCCCAGCAATGTGAGCCACGGCACAACGCGTCGGAATGTCGACACACGATTCATAGTGAGGGAATTGTTGCAAGCCGCGGGCCAAGAGGAAGAAGCCTTCAATCCCGGGGCGCTAACAGCGCTCAGTCGCGCGCGGCCAGGAGGAGCGCTCGCGTCCCCGCCACCTCGTTCATGCGAGCCGCAACCCATGCAGCACCCAGCTCTTGAAACACCACCCGAAGAAGAAACCCCTAAAGTCCCTCTCCCCGATGCCGATACAGTTCAACAACGCGGCGAATCCTCGCCACACGCGCGGCAATCCCTTGCCGCTCGCCGTGACGCCCCTCACGAACTGAAACGTCATTCCGCGCGGCCAGCGCCCCAAAGCCGATTGGCATCGGTTTTGCTTCGGTCCCCACCAGTCATTTATCTGGCGGTAACGACCAATGCCATTGAACCTGGACGCGTATCTGGGCGTGCACGCAGAGGCCCTGAAGTTGCGCTCACAGCGCACCGAAGTCCTCGCGCGCAATCTCGCGAATGCGGACACGCCGGGCTATCAGGCACGGGACTTCGATTTCAAGGCAGCCCTCGCCCAGGCCGGTGGCGCTGACGCGCCCGTCGCACTGAAGACGACGCACGACAACCAGATCGCAACGCCAGTCGACGCGAGCGGCGAAACCAACCCGAATCTCAAATACCGGGTGCCCATGGCCCCCTCCCTCGACGGCAACACCGTCGACGTGCAGATGGAGCAGGCGAACTTCGCCGAGAACTCGGTGCGCTTCCAGGCCACGCTCACTTTCCTCAACGCCCGATTTCGCGGCCTCATGACCGCGATCACCGGCGAATAACGGGCACGCCCGTCATCGGAGACACGTAAATGCCTTCATTCAAGATCTTCGACGTCGCAGGCTCGGGCATGTCCGCCCAGTCGGTTCGTCTCAACACGGTGGCGAGCAATCTCGCGAACGCCGACAGCATCAGCGGCGACCCGAACAGCGTCTACAAGGCGCGTCACCCGATCTTCGAGGCGGTGAGATCGTCGCTCGCGCAGGGCACGGGCAACGGCAACGCCGCCGTGCACGTGAAAGGAATCATGGAGAGCCAGGCCGCGCCGACCGCGCGTTACGAGCCCGGCAATCCGCTCGCGAATGCAGACGGCTATGTCTACGCGCCCAACGTGAACGTGGTCGAAGAAATGGTGGACATGATCTCCGCCTCGCGCGCGTACCAGAACAACGTCGAAGTGATGAACACGTCCAAGGAGCTGATGCTCTCCACGCTGCGTTTGGGCCAATAAGCCGCAGCGCTAGCAGCAGGAGACAGCAACCATGACCACCACGAACACGAACAACACGACCGATCCATACGCGGTCATCAACGGCAACAAGGCGTCGGCGCAGGCCCGCAAGAGCAACGACCTCGACCAGAACGCCTTCCTCAAGCTGATGATCGCGCAGCTCAAGAACCAGGACCCGACCAAGCCCCAGGATCCGTCGCAGTTCATGAGCCAGCTCGCGCAGTTCAGCCAGGTGACGAGCACGCAGAACATGGAGAAGTCCATCACGACGCTCAGCGACTCGATGCGCTCGACCCAGCTGCTGAACGGCACGAGTCTCGTCGGGCATGAGATCCTGGCCTCGGCCAGGACGGACACGATCGAGACCGGCGGCACCGTCACCGGCGCCATCGAGGCGCCGAAGGGCGTCACCGCCATCAAGGTGGTGGTCAAGGACGCCGCGGGCGCCGAGGTGCGCACATTCGATCTCGCCAACGTCGGTGAAGGCCTGAACAATTTCACCTGGGACGGCAAGACCAACACCGGCGTCGAGGCTCCCGCGGGCCAGTACGGCTTCTCCACCGTGGCGACGGTCAGTGGTCAGACGGGCGCGCTCGATCCGCTGCTCATGAGCAAAGTGACCAGCGTCACCATCGATCCCTCGACCAGCGCGCTCACCCTCAACACCAGCGCGGGCGCCATCGCACTCGCCAACGTCCGCCGCGTGCTCTGAAGCGCGCACCGAATTTCTCTTAGGAGCATCTGCACATGCCTTTCCGTCTTGCCCTTTCCGGTCTCAATGCGGCCCAGTCGGACCTCACGGTCACCGCCAACAACATCGCCAACGTCGCGACGACGGGCTTCAAGGGTTCGCGCGCGGAGTTCGCGGATCTCTTCGCCTCCACTCAGCAGGGCGTGAGCGCCACCGCCATCGGTAATGGCGTGAAGGTTGCGAACGTTTCGCAGCAGTTCAGCCAGGGCAACATCGACTTCACCGACAACAGCCTCGATCTCGCGATGAGCGGCAGCGGGTTCTTCGTGATCAACGATCACGGCGCCCTCTCCTACACGCGCGCCGGCGCGTTCGAAGTGGATAACAACGGCTTTGTGGTGAACGCGAAGGGCCAGCGCCTGCAGGTGTATCCGCCGCTCGCGAACGGCGGCTTCAATACCGGCGGCTTGTCGGACCTGAGCCTCAGCACTGGCGTGAGCGCCCCGCAGGCGACCAGCAATGTGAACGCGCTGCTGAACCTTCCGGCCAACGCGACGCCGCCGGCAACGGGCACGTTCGACCCGACAGATACCAGCAGCTTCAACAACGCCACGTCGCTCACGATCTATGACTCACTGGGCGCCGCGCACACGGCGTCCATGTACTACGTGAAGACAACCAATCCCAACGAGTGGGAGACGCACCTATACGTGGACGGCACCGAGGTGCAGGGTCCCGGCGGCGTTACGGCGCAGACACTCGGGTACACCGATACAGGTGAGCTCGTCGCACCCGCGGGCGGTTTGTTGTCGTGGGGTCCGTACCAGCCCGCGACCGGCTCCGCGCCGATCAACATGACGTTCGACTACCGCCAGACCTCGCAGTACGGCCAGAACTTCACGGTGAGCTCGGTGACACAGGACGGCTTCACCACCGGTCGCCTCATCGGCATCGACATCGACCAGAGCGGCGTCGTGCAGGCGCGCTTCACCAACGGCCGCTCCAACCCGCTCGGTCAGATTGCCGTCGCGAACTTCGCGAACCCGCAGGGTCTGCAGCAGCTCGGTGATACGCAGTGGGCGGAAACGTTCCAGTCCGGCCAGGCGATCCGCGGCGAAGCGGGCAACTCGGGTTACGGCCTCATCCAGGCCGGCGCGCTCGAAGCCTCCAACGTCGACATCACGGCACAGCTCGTCAACATGATCACCGCGCAGCGGGACTTCCAGGCCAATGCGCAGATGATCAGCACGGCTGATGCGATCACGCAGACGATCATCAACATCCGCTGATAACGACACGAGCCCCTGAATGGACAAGTTCCTGTACGTTGCGATGTCTGGCGCGAAGGAAACCCTGCGCGCGCAGGCGGCGAACAGCCACAACCTCGCGAACGCGAGCACCAACGGCTTTCGCGCAGACCTCTCCGCGTTCCAGGCCCGCGCCGTCGCTGGCGCGGGTTACGCCTCGCGCGTCTACGCGACGAACTCGACCACGGGGTGGGACCAGACGATCGGCGCTCAGATGTCCACGGGTCGCGATCTCGACATCGCCATCCAGGGTGATGGCTTCATGGCGGTACAGGGGCGCGACGGGCGCGAGGCCTATACCCGCGCGGGCGATCTGATGGTGGATGCGAACGGGCAGCTCATGACCAGGACCGGCCTGCCGGTGCTCGGCGATGGCGGCCCCTTGAGCGTGCCGCCGAACAACTCGCTCACCATCGCGCCGGATGGAACGATCTCCATCGTCCCGCAGGGTCAGGGGCCCGAGACCACCGCCTCCATCGGACGCATCAAGCTCGTGAACCCGGGCAACGAGAACGTGGAGCGAGGCGAGGACGGCCTCTTCCGCATGAAGGACGGCAGCGATGCGCCGGCGGACGCCAACATGCGCGTCGCCTCCGGCGCGCTCGAAGCGAGCAACGTCAATGCCGCCGAGGCGATGGTGAACATGATCGAGCTCGCGCGCAATTTCGAGCTGCAGGTCAAGGCGATCAAGGCGGCCGAAGACAACGGCGCCGTGTCCGCCCAGCTGCTGCGAGCCTGACGTCGTAGCCCCCTTTCTTACGAGGAACGATTGAAATGAATCCAGCACTGTGGGCCGCGAAGACCGGACTCGATGCGCAGAACACGCGCATGACCGTGACGTCCAACAACCTCGCGAACGTCGCGACCAACGGGTTCAAGAAGGACCGCGCGGTGTTCGAAGACCTGATGTACCAGAACTACAAGCAGGTCGGCTCGGCCACGTCCACCGACACACGCTCGCCGAGTGGCTTGCAGCTCGGCACCGGCGTGCGCACCGTGGCGACGGCGAAGAACTACACCCAGGGCAACCTGGAAGTGACCAACAACTCGCTCGATCTCGCGATCGAGGGCCAGGGGTTCTTCCAGATCCAGCTGCCGGATGGGACGACGGCGTACACGCGCGACGGCGCGTTCCAGAAGAACGAACAAGGCGAGCTCGTGACGTCGAACGGTTATCGCGTGCAGCCCGGCATCAACATTCCCCCGGGCGCGGTATCGATTGCGATCGGCACGGATGGCACGGTGACGGCGCAGATTTCCGGCCAGGCGACGCCCGTGCAGGTCGGCACGATTCAGCTGGCGAACTTCGTGAACCCGTCGGGCCTCGAGGCGCGCGGACAGAACCTGCTGGTGGAGTCGGCGTCGAGCGGGCCGCCGCAGCCGGGCACGCCCGGGTTGAACGGGCTCGGCGCGATTCAGCAGGGCTCGCTCGAGAGCTCGAACGTGAACGTCGTGGAAGAGCTGGTGACGATGATCGAAACCCAGCGCGCTTACGAGATGAACTCGAAGGCGATCGCGACGACCGATCAGATGCTCCAGTACGTGACGAATAACATTTAAGGACGGGTCAGATGCTGAAGTCACCCAGAGGCGCAAGCCCTCAATCGCCGGGCGGCCTGGAGTCCCAGCGCGCGGCTCGCGTAGTCGGGCGTACTGTCACACGTGGCCTCGCCCTCGTCGGGGTGCTGCTGCTCAGCGCGTGCATGTCCCGGCCGCCGATCGACGACTTTCCGGATGATGCGTTCCCCGAGCCGGAGGCGCTTGCGGTCAATGACGGCTCGATCTATCGCGCCGGCTACGATGTTCCGCTCTTCGAGAATGCAACGGCTCGCCGTGTGGGTGACGTCGTCACCATCCATCTCGTCGAGAGCACGGCGGCATCCAAAAGCTCCAGCACAACCACTTCGAAGAAGACCTCGATCAGCATGCCCGGCCCAACCATCGTCGGTAAGCCGGTGACGATCAACGGCAACCCCATTTTCGAGACGGACGTCAACGGCGCGAACGCCTTCGACGGCAAGGGAGACAGCGCGCAGAGCAACCAGCTCACCGGCGACATCACCGTGGTCGTGGTCAGGCGTCTGCAGAACGGCCTCCTCCAGGTGCGCGGCCAGAAGTGGATCGCCATCAACCAGGGCAAGGAGTACGTGCGCATCCAGGGCTACATCCGGCCCATCGACATCCAGCCGGATAACTCCATCGTCTCCACCAAGGTGGCGAACGCCTCCATTTCGTATGGCGGCAAGGGGCCGGTGGCGAGCGCCTCCGCGCCCGGGCTCCTGGCGCGGTTCTTCAATTCCAAGTGGATGCCGTTCTGAGGCGGCATCCGGGTCACACCTTATATATGCACCGAATTGCCCACAAACTGCTCCTGACGCTCGCCGCGGCGGTGCTCGCCATGCCGGCCGCGCACGCCGAGCGCGTGAAGGACATCGCCTCCGTCGCGGGCGTGCGCACCAACCAGCTCATCGGTTACGGCCTGGTCGTCGGCCTGGACGGCACGGGCGACCAGACGAGCCAGGCGCCGTTCACCATCCAGAGCATCCGAAGCATGCTCGCGAAGTTCGGCGTGACGATTCCCCCGAATGTGAATCCGCAGCTCAAGAACGTGGCCGCCGTCGTGGTGACCGCCGATCTGCCGCCCTTCACCAAGACGGGGCAGACCATCGACGTCACCGTTGCTTCCATCGGTAACGCGGGCAGCCTGCGCGGCGGCAGCCTGCTCATGACGCCTCTGCGCGGCGTCGACGGCGAGGTGTACGCAATCGCTCAGGGAAGCATGGTGGTCAGCGGTTTCGGCGTGAACGGCAAGGACGGTTCGCGCGTCTCGCTGAACGTGCCGAGCGGCGGCCGCATTCCGAACGGCGCCACGGTCGAGAAGGAAGTGCCGACGAACTTTGCGAGCACGCCGAACGTGATGCTCAACCTGCATACGCCCGACTTCACCACCTCCGCCCGCATGGCGCAGGCGATCAACAAGCTCCTGGGGGACGGGACTGCCGAAGCCGTGGACGCGGTGTCGGTGAAGGTGATTGCGCCGGTCGATCCGAATCAGCGGATCGCTTATGTGTCCACGCTCGAGGGCATCGAGCTCGAGCCCGGCGATGCGCCGGCCCGGGTGATCGTGAACTCGCGCACCGGCACGGTTGTGATTGGCTCGCACGTGCGCGTGACGCAGGCGGCTGTTGCGCATGGCTCGCTGTCGGTGACGATCACCGAGCGGCTGGACGTGAGTCAGCCGAATGCGTTCAGCAAGGGGCAGACGGTGATTACGCCGCGCTCCGCCATCGATGTGGGGCAGCCTGGTGAAGCGCGCATGTTTGTGTTCAACGCCGGTGTGAATCTCGATGAGATCGTGCGCGCGGTGAATCAGGTGGGCGCTGCGCCCGGTGACCTGGTGGCGATTCTCGAAGCGCTGAAGGAAGCGGGCGCGCTGCGAGCCGAGCTCGTGGTGATCTGAGGACTGTGGTGTCATGACCTCGCCTGTCACCAACGCCGGCCTGACTGCCAACAGCCCGTCCGTTTACACGGACCTGAGCGGGCTGTCTGCGCTCAAGCGTGACGCGAAGGCGGAGCAGAGCCCGGAGACGGTTCGCAAGGTCGCGCAGCAGTTCGAGAGCATTTTCGCCAAGATGGTGTTGTCGTCGATGCGGCAGGCCAATTTTGGGGATTCGCTGTTTGGCAGCGATCAGCAGCAGTTCTATCAAGGCATGTTCGACGATCAGCTCGCTGTCGAGCTGACCAAAGGCAAAGGGCTCGGCCTCGCCGACATGCTGGTGCAGCAGCTCACGCGAGCCGGGCTGGTGAAAGGCGACGCCGCGGCGGGCTCGACCGCCCACGGTGCGGCGGACTCGATGGCGAACGGCACGGCGGGCTCGATTCCCAACGGCGCGGCCGGAGCGACAGACGGGATCAGGGCGGCCGAAGGAGCCGCATCTGGCGCCGCTGATGTCGCTGGCAAGAAA
>JBDZVF010000117.1:0-14696 GCA_040255575.1 Pseudomonadota bacterium
TCTGGCCGGGCGCCACCTTCTGGAGGCCTTCGACGACGACTCGTTCGCCCGCCTGCAGACCGCTCAGCACCGTCCACGAGCCTGCGTTCAGCGCGCCGAGTTTCACTGGGCGACTCGCCACGGTGCCGTCGTTGCCGACGACCAGGACATTCGCGCTATTGGCGCTGAGCTGCACCGCTCGCTGCGGAATCCTGATGATATTCGGGAGCGTTCCGGCTTCGACGTGGGCGCGAACGAATTGCCCCGGCAGGAGCACCGTATCCGGATTGGGAAACTGTGCTCGGAGCGCGACGGTGCCGGTTGCCTCGTCGATGGACAGATCGAGGAAATCCAGATGCCCCCGATGCGGGTACGCGGTGCCGTTCTCGAGTGACAGCGTGACGCCGACCCGCCTCAGTTCCGGCACACGCAGACGGCCCTGCGCGATGTCCTGGCGAACTTGCAGCAACTCGGCGCTGGACTGCGCAAAGTTCACATAGACCGGATCGAGTTGCTCGATCGTCGTGAGCAGCGTGGCCGCGGACGCACTCACCAGTGCGCCTTCCGTCACGCGCGCCCGGCCGGCACGACCCGAGATCGGCGCGGTCACCAGCGTGTAGTCGAGGTTGAGTTGCGCGCTCTCGAGTTGCGAAGTGGCTTGAGCGACGTCGGCCTGCGCGGTGCGAAGCCTTGCGACCGCGGCATCGTATTCCTGCTTGCTGATCGCGCGATCTTCGACCAGGCCCTTGTAGCGCTCCACATCCTGCTGCGCGTTGGCAGCCGTGGCACGTGCCCGCTCGAGCGCGGCGCGTGCGCCGTTCAGCGATGCGCGCAGCTCACGCGGATCGATCAGGAAGAGCCGAGCGCCTTCGCGAACATCACTCCCTTCCTGATACAGACGTCGCTGCACGATGCCATCGACGCGAGCGCGCACCTCGGCCGTGCGGAATGCCTGCACGCGTCCGGGAATCTCCACGATGTTGGCCGCGGATTGAGGCTTCGCCACGATGACCGTGACGCTCGGCGGTGGCGGAGCCGTCGTGCTCGTTTCCTGCCCGCACGCGACAGTGAGCAGCGCGATGACGAGCGCGACAACCGTTCGGTGGAGCACTGGGTGCGGGCTCTGCGACGGGACAGCCCGGGCACGTTCGCAAGCCTCGTTCCCGCCGACGCCGCATCAATGCTTGATAGTGAATACTGTATACGGTTGTGCTGCTTTAGCAGAGGCTAAGGGGGAGAGAATGGGCGTTTCGAGGCGAAACGACTGTTTTTTTCTGGGTAGCCAGCGTCGTGCTCGCGATGGTGTTCTGGCAGTCGCTTGCGTCGACTACTACCGCATCAAGCTCACCGCGCAGCAGGTGAACTTCTGCTTCGCCGGGTCTCGAGCTCGTTTTAGTGCTCATCCCTGTGCTGTAGCGCCGTGCTCGCGCAGCAGCCATGCGACGATCTGATCGCACGATTCGGCGATGGAGCCGGAGCCATCGAGCCGCAGGGCGCGCTCGTCAGGTTCAGGGCGCTCGAGCGTCGCGAGCTGGCTCGTGAGAAGCGTCGTCGGCATGAAGTGGCCCGCGCGGGCGCTCATTCGCCGCTCCAGCTCATCGCGGCCCGGGTCCAGGAACACGAAGTGCACCGGCACTGCGATGCTCCGGCGCAGGCGGTCGCGGTAGACCCTTTTCAGCGCCGAGCAACTTGCGACCGCGATGCCCTCGCTCGCAGCGGCGCTTCCCAGTGCGGCGCCGAGCCGATCGAGCCACGGCCAGCGATCCTCGTCGGTGAGGGGCGTGCCGGCGCCCATCTTTCGCACGGCCTCGGGCGAGTGGAACTCATCCCCCTCGAGGAAGGGGCTGCCGATCGCGTTCGCGAGGGCCTCCGCGAGCGTCGATTTACCGCTGCCACTCACGCCCATCACACTGATGGCCAGCGGCCCGACGGAGCGTAAATCATGTACGTGCATGCTGTTCCAGCGCTATTAAGTTCTGTGGTTGCGATCGGTATGCTGTCGGTTGCATGGGCGGCTCCGCAAGTCAGTGTCAGCAACTAGGGTACGACGGCTGATGGTGTGCCGTCCGGGTCTGCACGTTGAGCAACTCTCACGGCGTGAGCCTGAGAGTGCTCGACAAGCGTACGAGGCGAACGGCGGCATCAACACACGGGGGGTCGATAATGTCCGACTATCGAAACAAGCGGGCCGGCTGGCTTGCAGCAGCCGCAGTCTCGCTATGGCCGCTCGCGGCACTCGCGGCCAGCGATACGCTGCTCATCGATTCGATCGATGTCGAAGGCGGCGCCGCGACGCTCTACGTCACGCCCGAGGGCCAGTCGCTGCTGATCGACACAGGCTGGCCGGCCGGCATCGCCGCTAAGGATCCCGACAGCGTTCAGCGCATCATTGCAGCCGCACGCAAGCATGGCCTTGCGAAGCTCGATTACGTACTGATCACGCACTATCACGTGGATCACGTTGGCGCGGCCGCGGAGCTGCTGGCGCAATTTCCCGTCGGCACGGTGCTCGATCACGGGCCGAACCGCGAAGCGCCCGCTCCGGACGCCGCACCGGCGTTCGCCGCGTTTCAACCGGCGACCTTGTATCCCCGCTATCTGGAGGCCGTTCGTGGCCACCAGCATCGCGAGTTGAAGGCGGGCGAGACGCTCAGCATCGGTTCGCTGCATCTCACGGTGGTGACGAGCGACGGTGCGACCCTGCCAAAGCCCTTGCCCGGCGCCGGCCGCGCGATCGCCGCATGCGCCGGCATGAAGCCGATGGAGGAAGATGGAGGCCCGGAGAATGCGCGCTCCGTAGGTCTCATCCTGACATTCGGTCGCGCCCGCATCGCCTCACTCGGCGACCTGACCTGGAACATCGAGAAAGATCTCGTGTGTCCGCGCGACAAGGTGGGCCCGGTGGATCTGGTGTTCGTCTCGCATCATGGCGCTCACTTCAGCAACAGCCCTGCGCTGCTCGATGCGCTCTCGCCGAGAATTGCGATCATCGGCAACGGCGCGAAGAAGGGCGGGGACGCGGAGCGTTACGACACCGTCTCGCGCTCGCCCCACCTCGCGCGGCTCTGGCAACTGCATTTCGCCGAACCGGCGGGGCAGGCTCACAACGCGGCGGAGGCCTACATCGCAAACCCCAGCGCCGCGGGCGACATGCATGCCTCCCTGGAGGTCGCCGTAACGAAGCAAGGCGCTTTCACCGTCACCAACGGTCGCACCGGTTTCAAGGAGACCTATCCACCGGCGCCGAAGCGTTAGCCGCTGAACGCGACGCAGGTCTGCTGCTGCTCGCCGAGCTTCTCGATGCCGAGCCGCACCACATCTCCCGCGCGCAGATAGCGCGGCTCGGGCTTCTTGCCCATGCCCACACCCGGCGGCGTGCCTGTGGTGATGATGTCGCCGGGTTCCAGCGCCATGAAATTCGAAATGTAGGCGACGAGGAAGTGCACGCCGAAGATCATCGTGGCGGTCGAGCCCGTTTGCATGCGTTCGCCGTTCACGTCCAGCCACATTGAAAGCGACTGCGGGTCGCCGACCTCGTCCGGCGTCACGAGCCAGGGACCGACGGGCCCGAACGTGGGACAGCCTTTCCCCTTGGTCCACTGACCCGTGCCCTCGAGCTGAAAGGTGCGTTCCGAAACGTCGTGGCAGACGCAGTAGCCCGCGATCACCGCGGGCGCGTCGGCTTCGCTCACGTATGAGGCGCGTTCGCCGATGACGACGGCGAGCTCCACCTCCCAATCGGTTTTCCGCGAGCCGCGCGGAATGACGAGCTGATCGTTGGGTCCGGCGATGCAGGAGGGGGCCTTGTTGAAGAGCACCGGCTCCTTCGGCACGGGAACACCGGACTCGGCGGCGTGATCGGCATAGTTCAGGCCGACCGCGACGAAATTGCGCGTGCCGCCCACGCAGGGCCCGAGCCGCTCTGTCGAAGGCACGCGTGGCAGGCATTGCAGGTCGGCGCGGCGAATGCGCTCCAGGCTGGTGCGGCTCAGGGTATTGCCGGCCAGGTCCTCGCAGAGGGACGAGATGTCGCGTGCCACGCCCTGCGCGTCGAGCACGCCGGGCCGTTCGCGACCCGGGCTGCCAAATCGAAACAACTTCATAGCGGCTCCGTCTGTGGAATTTTTCGGCACCCAATGCTACCGGGTGCAACGGCTTTCACGAGGATACAGCCCCGTCTTCACGCGGTTTCATGCGGATTCAACCCGCGGGTAGGGCGGCTGCACCGGGAGTTCGCTAACTGTACGCGCCTCGACGCGGCTAGTTACAACTGAAGGTGATCCATGAAAGCAAAGAACGACAGCCTCGCGCGGTTGCGGGGCACACCGTTGGCAGTCCTGCTTCTCGGCAGCGCAATGTGGGCTCAGGGTGAGGCCCGGGCGGATGTGGTCTCTGACTGGAACGCCACGACACAGTCCATCGTGGTGAGCAAAGGAGCTCAGGGCGGCGTGTACTTCGCCCTCGTCCACATCGCAGTGTATGACGCCGTGAATGCGATAGACGGCAAGTACAGCACGTTCGCGGTGAAACCGACCGCGCCTACGGCTGGGGCGTCACAAGACGCGGCGGCCGCCACCGCGGCATATCGTGTGCTGCTCTCCGCGTTCCCGGATCAGGAGAGCACGCTCGCCGCTGCGTACGCCACCTCGCTGTCCGCTGTCCCGGGAGGCATGCCAAAGACCCGCGGCATCGCGGTCGGGGAAGAAGTGGCGACGAAATGGCTAGCGTCACGCGTCAACGATGGGCGGGAGGCCGACGTGCCGTACACGTTTGGCACAGGGGTGGGCGTCTATCAACGCACACTGCCTGGCCCACCGTCGCCGATTACGCCGTGGATGGCAAAGATGAAGCCGTTCGCTCTGACCAGCGCCGCCCAGTTTCGCGCCTACGGTCCGCCGGACGTAACGAGCCATCGCTACGCGCAGGATCTGAACCTCACCAAAGCGATAGGCTCTGCCACCAGCACAGAGCGCACGCCACACGAGACGGAGATCGGTCTCTTCCACACGGAAAGCCCGAACACTTTCTGGACGCGCAACTTTCGTGACCTCGCCGCACAGAAGCGGCTGGGAGTTGCGGCCAGCCCGCGCTTCTTCGCCATGATGTCGGTCGCTGTGGCGGATGGAGCCATTGCGTGCTGGGACTCCAAGTACTACTTCAACTACTGGCGTCCCGTCACCGCCATCCAGGCGGCAGACCTCGATGACAACCCGCGCACGGAGCTCGACTCGAGTTGGACTCCAATGGTCCCGACACCTCCCCATCCCGAATATCCAGCAGCGCACGGCTGCGTGTCGGGTGCGGTGGCCGAGATGCTGGAGCAGTACTTCGGCACGCGATGGGTGAAGGTCACGCTCACCAGTACCGTTCCCGGTACAGTGCCGCACGTCTTCCACGACGTGTACGACATCCCGGGGGAGGTCAAGATGGCCCGGGTGTACGGCGGGATGCATTTCCTCACGTCTGTCGAGCACGGTGTCATCCTCGGCAGGAAGGTCGGGCGCTGGGTGGAAGCGAATTACTTCAAGCCCGTCCGGCACCCCGGCCGCTAAAGACAGGCACACGCGTTGCGCGCGCCGGAGCCCTCGCTCCGGCGCGTTCGGCATAGCTCGCAGGCATCCCGGGAAGCATCTTTCTCCGGGTTCGAGATACACTCCAAATAAATACGACTGGTGAGGCGAGCATGCTCATAAATAGAAGAAAGTTCGTGCACTCCCTGGCGCTGGCCGGCGCCGCGCTCCCCGTCTCGAAGCTGTGGGCCGACAGCGCGCCTGGCGCGTCCACGCCAGCTGTGACCGGCAGCGGAAAACCGATCACGCTCACCGCTTCGGATATCGATGACTTCCGCCGCAGCCTGCGGGGCACGGTGCTGCAGGCCCAGGACTCCGGGTACGACTCCGCCCGTCGGCTGTGGAATCCCATGTTCGACCGTCGACCGGCGCTCATCGCCCGGTGCGCCGGAACGCAGGATGTCGCGCAGGCGGTGAAGTTCGCGCAGGCTCACGATCTGCTCACGGCGGTTCGTGGTGGCGGACACAGCCTCTCGGGCCAATCGGCCTGCGACGGCGGCCTGATGATCGATCTGTCTCCCATGAGGAACGTGCGTGTCGACGTGCAGCGCAGACTCGGGAGCGCGCAGGGCGGCGTGCTGCTCGGCGAGCTCGATCGCCAGATGCAGGCAAAGGGGCTTGCCACGACGCTCGGCACGGCGACCGACACCGGCATCGCCGGCCTGACGTTGGGCGGAGGCATGGGTCGTCTCATGCGCAAGCACGGGCTGGCGTGTGACAACCTGCGCTCGATGGAGATCGTCACGGCCGACGGCAAGGTGCTGCGCGTGAGCGAGCAGGACGATGCGGATCTCTTCTGGGCCCTGCGAGGGGGCGGAGGCAACTTCGGGGTGGTGACCTCGTTCGAGTATCAGTTGCATCCGCTGCAAGACAAGCTGCTGGATGGGGCCCGCGTCTATTCGTATGACAAGGCGGTCAACGTGTTCGAGGCGGTTTACGAGCTTGGTGCGCGGGCACCGGACGATCTGCTGCTGGCGGTGGAGTTGCTGAACTCCGTGCCCGGCCTGGAGCGTCCCGCCCGTGCCGTTGCGCTCTCCGTGACCTATCTCGGCAAGCCCTCCGAAGGCGAGCGATTGCTCGAGCCGCTGAAAAAGCTGGGCGCGCCGCTGGCAGACCTGGTTTCGGTGAAGAGTTACCTGGAGGCGCAGGGTGCCGCGAGCGCCCCGGTGGCGGTCCCGAGCACGACGGGCGCGCCGCGCTCGTACACCAAAACGGGTTTTCTTCGCAGCTCCTCGACGGCCTTGTTCGATGAGCTGGTTCGGCGCTTCGCGGCATTACCCTATTCGATCGACGCCGTCGCCCTTTGGGGACAGATCGGTGGCGCCGTCAGTCGGGTCGCGCCAGACGCAACGGCGTACTGGAACCGGATGGCGGAGCATGACCTCATCATCATGGGCAATTGGACGGACGGCTCGCACGACGAGAGCCACATCGGGACACTGCGTAGCTTCTGGAGTGGTGTGGAGCGCTTCACGCAAGGCTTCTATGTGAATACGGAACCCGGCGCGGATGACGCTCGCGTGCGCGCAACCTATGGCAACAACTACGCGCGCCTGCGGCAGGTGAAGAACAAGTACGACCCGGGGAATCGCTTCCGCCTCAATGCGAACATCAGGCCGTCGTAACCTGACGGCAGACCGGCGCGCTTTCTGAGCCCGGGCGAGGTCATCTAAGGGCCAGCCCTTAAGCGCTTGCTCGGTACTCGCCGTCACCTCTTTTGAGGCAGAGTTCGTCGTCGCGGAACAAGGGTTGCTTGCATCGGTTTTGGATGCACCGGCCCAGAGCACGATGATGTCCCGATCCCGATCTCACGAACTCGACGCGTTGCGCGGCGGGTTGCTGGTGGTGATGGCGCTCACTCACCTGCCGACGCGTTTCAGCCACTACGCCGATCAGCCATTGGGGTTCGTCTCAACGGCCGAAGGGTTCATCTTCCTCAGTGCCTTTCTCGTCGGAAGAGGCTACTCGCGCCTGCACCAGCAGGGACTCTTCGCTGAAATGCGACGCAAGGCCTGGCAGCGCGCGCGACGTCTTTACTACTGGCACATCGGAATGCTGGGGCTCGTTCTCACGCTCGGCGCGGGCTTTGCGCTCGTGACCGGCCGGCCCGGATTGAAGAATCTTCTCTCGGGTTTCTTCGCGGAGCCGCTGCCCGCAATGCTCGGCTCGGTGGTGATGGCGTATCAGCCACCGCTCTTCGACATCCTGCCCATGTACATAGTGTTTCTCGCTGTGACTCCGGCAATCCTTCAGGGCAGCCGGCGCGAGGGGTGGGGAAAGGTGCTCCTCCTTTCTTTCCTCTTGTGGCTGTTCGCGCAGGTCGGTGGCCGGGCACTTCTCTTCGGCAGCTTCGTGTCGCTGACCGGATGGCCTATGGGGTTCGAATCCCTGGGCGCCTTCGATTGGTTCGCATGGCAGATCGTCTGGGTCGCCGGGCTTGCCGTCGGTCTGAACAGCGCTGCGGTCCAAAGCGCCTTGGCGGGACCGGAAGGCCGCCGTCGTCGCGTTGCGCTCCTCGCGGGCGCGGCGATGCTCGCCTGCCTGTTCCTTTTCTGGAGGCACCTGGGCCCACGCGGCGCGGGTGAGCTATGGATCAGTCTCAACGCCTTCGACAAGTGGCGCATGGGATTCCTGCGCGTCGTGAACTTCGCCGCGGTGGCATTTATTGCGAGCTGCTGGCTCGTGCCGCTGCTGAAGTCGGCCCGCTTCGGCTGGCTGGCGCAGCTGGGCGGTGCGTCTCTTCACGTCTTCTGTGCGCACGTTGCGGCGTGCGTCGTGTGTGTCGCGCTGATCTCGCAAGAGAGTCTGCGAACATCCCTGCGATATGAGCTGCTGATGATCGTTGGCACGTTCGCGGCGATGTTCGTCGTGGCGGCAAGAGCGAACGGGTCGCGCATTGCCTCGGCCGTGGCGCCACGCGCTCGGCTCGGATCCAATCAGAACGTTGCCTGATCGGCTGCCGCTCGGGCAGGGATTTCTCCCTCGTCCAGAGCGGGTTACATTCACCGATGTCTCGGCATTCCGGAGATCCAGGAGCGGTGAGCTCGGCCATTGGCATAAATGAGGGGCCGGTGACTCGAGGGTTGCGGCAGGCGGCCACGTCCCGAAATGTGGGAGCCGCTGCCGTCTACCTGACGTCCTATCTCCTGCTCGACTGGCTGAGCTACGTGCAGCCGGTCCTCAAGCTCGGGATCACGCCGTGGAACCCGCCCGCCGGGCTCACGCTTGCCTATCTGCTGGTGTTTGGCCCGCGCTGGTTCGGCGTAACGGCGGTCGCCGCGCTGCTGTCCGATGTTCTCGTTCGGGGACATTCCCCAATTTCGCCGACCGTGCTGGCGTGCTCGCTCTGGATCGGGCTCGGCTACGGCGTGCTCGCCGCGGTGCTGCGGAGGTGGAAGTTGGCGCAGCCCATTCGGGGCGCCGCCCACGCTGCGTGGTTCGTTGGGTTGGCGGCCTGCACGTCTGCGGTAGTCGCCGCAGGTTACGTCGCCATCGTCGCGGCGGGCGGCGAATTACCGCGCGCCGATGCGATGGGAAGCATTGCGCGCTATTGGGTGGGAGATCTGACCGCCATCCTCACGCTGACTCCTCTGTTGATGTATTTGCCCGCGTGGCGCGAAGGGCTCCGCCTTGCCGCCGGGCGATCCTGGGAGGTTGTGGCGCAGCTCGTCGCGGTTGCCATCGCGTTGTGGATTGCATTCGGTACTTCGGCGACCGATGAGCTTCGCATCTTCTATCTGCTGTTCGTTCCCGTCATCTGGATCTCACTGCGATGGGGTCTGCAGGGCACGATGTTGGCCGCGCTGTGCATCCAGGTCGCGCTCGTCATCCTCGCGCAGGATGAGGCGCATTCCCCACCGCTGATCGATCTGCAATTCCTCATGCTCACCATGAGTGCCACGGCGCTGTTGCTGGGAGCAGTCATCACCGAACGCAGCGACGTGCTCCGCCGTATCGCTCGAAGCGAGGCTCAGCAACGAGCGCTTCTGGCGATGGCACCCGACGCGGTGCTCGCGATCGATCGTGCCGGCCGCATCCGGAGCGCGAACCCCGCGGCACACAAGCTGTTCGGCGAACCCGACGATCCGGGCGCTCACGTATCCGCGCAATCGCTGCTCCCCGCGCTTGCGCTCCACGGCGAGGAGGGGCGGGCGGCAATCGATGGCCGTCGGCACGACGGCACCACCTTCCCCTCAGAAGTCGCCTGGGCGAAGTTGGATGCACCCGCTGGCGAAGGTTTCCTGATCACGGTGCGTGATGTGTCAGAGCGACGTCGCGCGCAGGAGGCGCTTCGCGCACGCGAGACCGCGCTGGCGCGCGCGATGCGATTCGCCGTCGCGGGAGAGCTTGCCTCCGCGCTGGCGCACGAGTTGAACCAACCCATGACTGCAGTGGTCTCCTATCTTCGCTCACTTGCCACGCTTACCGAGCCCTATGTGGCGCAGGACGAGCGCATTGGCAGCACTCTCGGCAAGACGACGCAAGAGGCTATTCGCGCAGCCAAGGTGCTGAGGAGGCTGCGAGACTTCTATCGCGGTGGCACCTCAAAGCGCGAAAGTGTGGATGTGGCGGAGCTGTGCGGGGCGATCGCCACCGCGTTCGAGGCACGCGCACGACGCGCATCGACTGAGCTTGTCGTGCGCGTCGATCCCGCGGTGGCTCCCGTGCAGTGGGACACGACACAACTCGAAATCGTGCTTCATAACCTCGTGGGCAATTCGCTGGACGCGGTGATGCAGAGGGAACCGCCGCGGCGCCGGATCGAGTTGTGCGCGGAAAGCTCGGAGGGCAGTGTGCTGTTTCATGTGTCCGACTCAGGTCCCGGGCTGTCGGCCGATGTGCTGGCGCATCTCTTCGAGCCGTTCACGACGACCAAGTCCGGCGGCATGGGCCTGGGGCTCGCCATCAGTCGCTCGCTGGTTCGCGCGCGGGGTGGCGATCTGCTGCATGAGCTGCGCGGCAAGCTGGGTGGGGCCACGTTCACGGCCCGCATTCCTTGTAAAGAGCAATAGGCGCTACTGATGACGAACCCAACCGTATTCGTGGTGGATGACGACGCGGCGATTCGAGATGCGTTGACGCTGCAGATCACGTTGAAGGGCTTGCGCGTCGCCGTGTTCAGCTCGGCCGATGAGTTTCTCGCGGCCTATGAGCCGCACATGCGCGGGTGCCTGCTGACGGACCTGCAAATGCCGGGCATGGATGGCCTGCAGTTGCAGGAGACCCTGCGTGCGAGGGGCGTGATCCTGCCCGTTGTCGTGCTCACGGCGCACGGCGATGTGGCGACAACCAAGACCGCGATGAGAAATGGCGCAGTGGATTTTCTCGAGAAGCCCGCCGAAGACGACGGTCTGATCGACGTCCTGCGCAATGCCATCCGTATCGATGCGGAACGCTTCCAGGCGGAGCGCCAGCGACTCGAAGCGCTCGAGCGCCTGGAGCGCCTCACCCCGCGCGAGCGGGACGTGCTGGAGCTTCTGGCTGAAGGGTTGCAGAACCGGGAGATCGCCGAGCGGCTCGAAATCAGCCCACGCACTGTCGAGGTTTACAAAGCCAAGATGATGGAGAAGCTTCGCTGCCGAAACCTGGCCGATGTCGTTCGGTTCGGCGACATCGCTCGTGTCGGCGCCAACGCTCAAAGCGCCGCATTACCCGGGAGCGCTTCCATCTAGTCTCATTCGCGCGAGCTCCGAGCGTAGAATCGATCGCCCACCTTCCCCCCGGCATGGAGCACTTCCATGACTCAGATCGCGATCCTCGTTGGCAGCCTCCGCAAGGACTCTTTCAATCGCAAGCTTGCCCAAGCCGTGGCGAAGCTCGCACCCGATCATCTGTCGATCGTGTGGCCGCGCATTGACGATCTTCCGCTCTACAACCAGGACGACGACGGGCACCAGCACCCGAACGTCGTGCGGCTCAAGCGTGAGATCGCCGCGTGCCAGGGCCTCATTTTCGTGACACCGGAATACAACCGGTCAATCCCCGGCGTGCTGAAGAATGCCATCGACCATGCCTCGCGGCCGTATGGTCACAGCGTGTGGGGCGGCAAGCCGGCGGGTGTCATCGGCGCCTCGATCGGCGCGCCCGGCGCATCCATGGCCCAGCAACACCTGCGGAACGTGCTCGCCTATCTCGACGTGCCGGCGCTCGGCCAGCCCGAAGTCTTCCTCCAGGTGACGGAAGACACGTTCGACGCGAGTGGCGAGCTGACCCGCGCGGATACCAGGAGCTTCCTGCAGGGCTGGATGGATCGCTATGTCGAATGGCTCCGCCAGTTCGCACCTGCCACCCAGTAGTACCCCCGCCAGATCCGCCGCGTTCCCGCGTGCCGCTCGGGTAGACTCCACCCGGGCGGTTCGCTGCATTGGGGGTCCAGAATCCGCTCTCGTCCGGTCTTTGGCTCGGCCCCCTTGCTCGACCCAGTCCAAATGAGCGGCCCCGACACTGCAAAACGCCTGACCGAATGGTTTCGCCTCTGGCGCGTGCCCCTGCGCAAGTTCCTGCTCGGCCACGGCGCGGTCTCGGACGCCGATGTGAACGACGTCGCGCAGGAGGTCTTCCTGCGCCTTCTGCGATATGACCGGGACGAGCTCATCGAATACCCCCAGGCCTACCTGTTCAAAATGGCCTCCAACGTCGCCAACGAGTGGGCGATCCGCGCCCGCAGCCGCCGGCCGCACGAGTCGAAGTGGCTGACGGGGCTCCTGGCGGAGGACTCCCCCGAGCACGAGGCGGCCCAGGCGGAAGTGTGCGCCGAAGTCGAGCGCGCGCTGCGCATCCTGAATCCGCGCCAGCGCGCCATCCTGAAGCTGCAGTTCAGCGACGGGCTGGCGCGCGCGCAGATCGCCCAGCGGCTCGGCGTGAGCGAGCGGGCGGTCAAGCGCGACCTGATGAAGAGCTACGAGAAACTGCGAGCGGAATTGAACACGGACCTGTTACGGATGCTGGGCCATGAACGCGAATAGTCGTCATGCGCGTGCCGCCGCCGAGGCGGCGGAGTGGTGGGTCCGAATCGAATCGGGCGACCTCACGCGCAAGGAGCGCGAGCAGTTCGTCGATTGGCTGCGCGAGTCCGCGGTGCACGTGGCGGAAATGCTCCGCATGGCCGAGGTGCACGGTGCGCTCGAGCGTTTTCAGGCGTGGGCGCGTATCCCGATCGATGAGAGCCCCGCGCAAGGCGAGGCCAGCAACGTAGTCGCGTTCGTACCAGCCAGCGAGGAGACCGGTCACCGGGCCCGCGAACCGACGGCTCACACGGCCAGCGAGCCAGCGGGCCACGCGGTCCACGAATTGACCCATGAGTCGGCCAGCGAAGTGCCGGATCACGTGGCGCAGCCCATCAGCACTCCGCGCCGACGGTGGATCGCCGGGCTTGCGCTGGCCGCAACCGTCGCGGTGCTCGGCGTTCTGCTGGCGCTCTTCTTCAGCGCTCAGGTCATCGAGACAGGTCGCGCGGAACGGCGCAGCCTCACGCTCGCCGATGGCAGCGTCCTGCAGATCGATCCAGAGTCGCGCCTGCGCGTGCGTCTGGGCAGGCACGAGCGCGACGTGGCGCTCGAGCGCGGCCGCGCGCTGTTCCGCGTGGCGAAGGACCCCGGGCGACCGTTTGTGGTACATGCCGGGGCGACGCAGGTGCGGGCCGTTGGCACTCAGTTCGGTGTGGAGCAATCGCGACAGGGAATCGTCGTCACCGTGGCCGAAGGCAAGGTGGCGGTCCTCGCGGGCGAGGCACTCGGAGAGGCTTCAGCGTCGGGAAGCGGTCCGCCGCCAGCCGGCCGTTCCGGCACCGCGCAGACGAGATCGAGCGCGGAAGTGTTGCTGACCGCCGGCCAGCAAGTGATAGTTCCTCGCCGCGGACCCGCGAAGGCCGTGCGCGCGGTGGATACCAATCGCGAGCTCGCGTGGGTCGCAGGCAGGCTGGTTTTCGATAACGAGAGCGTTGCGGACGTGGTCGAGGAGTTCAATCGTTACAACGTCGTGCAGTTGCATGTCGCGAGCCCGCAGCTTGCGCAGCGTTCCGTGAGCGGCGTGTTCGATGCGGCCGAGCCGGAGTCGTTCATTGGATTCATGCAGTCAGTGGCACCGGTGAATGTTCGCCGGGCCGGGCAGGACATCACGATCGCGCTGGCGCCCTGACTCCGTGCGAGCAGGGAGAGCAGAACGCGCGGAGTACGTAGTCATCCGAAAACTGCGAGAGGTGCCGTCCGGTCGCGTCCTTTGAAAGAGGGGGGCGAGCTGCTGCGCACCGGGGGCGTACCAGGGCGTAGGGTTTCTGCGATGAAAGTCGCGCGAGTGGTCGCGGCGGCGCTCGTGTGCCTGTCTTTCGGCCGCGCAGCCGACCTTGTGGCCGCGGCACCGCTGCAGCTGACCGATGCGCGTTACACCCTGAATATTCCGCGCGAGGGGCTGAGCGCGGTGCTCAAGCGCTTCGCGCTCGAGACCGGCCTTCAGGTCGCGCGTCTCAGTGACGAGAACGGCGACGACCCGGAAGTCGGCCCCCTCGTCGGCAACTACACAGCAAACCAGGCGCTCGAGCGGCTGCTTCGCGGCACCCGCTACGACTATCGCGTGGTCGACTCCCGCACGATCGCCATCGTGAGGCGCGATTCGGACGAGTCTCCCGCCGGTTCCACGGGGCCGCACAGTCCCGCAAGACCCAGCCCGCGGGCCGAAGCGGTGGCGAGCGTCGCCGGCCCCATCGCGCCGGGCCCGGTGGCGGCCGCTTCGGATTCGACGTCTTCCGATTCACTCGAGCCGAAGCAGGAAGTGGTCGTGACCGGCTCGCGCATCCAGACGGAGATCGGCATGGCTTCGCCCATGCCGGTGAGCGTGATGAGTGCGCGCGAGCTTCAGTCGCTATCCGCGGGCGAATTGATCGATGCGATGTCGCTGATGCCGCAATTCCTCATGAACTCGACACCGAGCAATGCGTACTCGTTTGCGACCAGTGCCGGGCAGAGCTTTCTGAACCTGCGGGGCCTCGGGCCGAACCGCACGCTGGTGTTGCTCGATGGACGTCGCGTGGTCTCCTCTTCCCGACTCGGCGCGACGGATATCGGTGTGTTTCCCACGGCGTTGATCCAGCGCGTGGAAGTGGTCACCGGCGGCGCCTCCGCCGCGTATGGCTCCGACGCCGTGGGAGGGGTC
>JBDZVF010000118.1:0-14660 GCA_040255575.1 Pseudomonadota bacterium
TTGTGCCTGCGGTTTGGAGCAGGCCGCAAGCGCGAGTGCCAGCATGAGTGTCGGGAGGAGAGTGAGCGTTTTCACTGTGCGTTCTCCGTGCCGGGGTCGAGCGGCAGGGTGCCGGACGCCGTGGCGTAATCGAGCTCGGCCTGGCGCGCGAGCACTTCGAATACCGTGACGTTGAGATTAAGCTCGGCGCTCGTGAGGCTGTTGCGCGCGTCGATGAACTCCACCTGGTTGATGACGCCTTCATCGCGCTTGCGACCGGCGATGCGAAAGCCCGCGCTCGCTGCTTCGACGCGCGCTTCGGCCGTGGTGATGGAGTCGCTGGTGGCCTGCAGGCGATCGAGCGCCTGCTGCACTTCCAGCTGGATCTGCAGCGCCGTTTCTTCGCGACGCGTGGCGGCCTGCCGCGCTTCGGCGCGGGCGCTGCGCGCTTGCGCGCGGTTGGCGCCGCCATCGAAGAACTTCCAGTTGAGCAGCAGCGAGATGGTGCCGAAGTTGCTGCCGCGGCCGAAGTCATAACGCTCGTCCTGGATGCCGCCATCGATGCCGAGAGACAGCGTGGGCTTCAGATCCGCGCGCGCCAGCTGCACGCGGGATTCGGCGGCGCGCGTGGCGCGGTCGAGCTGGTCGAGCTCGGGGCGATTCTCGAGGGCGGCGGCGCGCAGCGTGGCGAGATCCTGCACGGCGCGGGTCACTTCCCGATTCACTGTGGCCGGGATCAGCTCCTCTTCGAGCGGATGGTTGCGGAGGAAGTTGAGATAACTGCGAGCCTGCGACTGGCCGTTGCGCGCTTCCCGCAGCTGCTGCACGACTGCCAGTAACTCGGCGCGTGCGCGCAGCACCTGATCCTGCGTCACCTTGCCATTGCGGAAGAGGCTTTCGTTCACGCGCAGGTTCTCTTGCAGGAGCGCGACGCTGGACCGGACGATGTCGAGGGTTTTCGTTGCCTTGAGCCAGTCGAGGTACGCGACGGTGACGTCGCGCTTCAGGCGGCGGGCGAATGCGATGCGGCCGAACTCGGAGGCTTCGAGCGCGGCGCGTTGCGCTCGAATCGCCGCCGGGATGGCGGGCGCGTAGATCGGCTGGCGCAGCGTGAGCCGGGTGTCCTGCTCGCGCTCGCGAACGAAGTTGATCGTCTGGTCGCTCACGGTCGGGAAGGAGCCGGTGCGTCCCTGCGCGGCGAGCAGATCGTTGAGCGTCGAGTAGATGGGATTGAGCATCTGCCCGAGCGGCACGTCGATTTCCCGGCCGCCTTCGGCACGGGTGTAGCGCGCGGCGAACGCAAGCTCCGGGAAGAAGCGGCCGCGGGCCGCGTCGAGGAGCGCGAGGTTGCGCTCGACCTCGAGCGACTGGGATTGAAGTGAGAGGTTCGAGCGCAGGGCGTCGCGGACGTAGCGATCGAGCACCTCGCCGAGCGGCTGCGAAGGCTGCCCGCTCGCGTCGGCCGCAGCATCGACGGGCGCAGCTGGCGTCGGTGCCGGGGCAGCGGCCGCCGAAGGAACGGCAGGGGGCGATGCCGAGGCCGCGACGGCCGAGGGCTCGCCAACCACGGGTGCCGGCGCCGAATAGATGTCGGACACGCGCGGTGGGGTCACTGCTCGCGTTTGCCCGTGAACCTCGTCCGCTCTGCCCAGCAACCCCGCCATTACGAGTCCCGCGGCGACTGCGGCCTCCCTCATCCCTGCTTTCAGCTGTTTAGTCACTGGACACCTGTCAAAACAGAGCTGAAAAAAACGCTAACGCACGGCTTCCACCGACCGAGTGGCCATCAGCAACGCCTGCTCCACGAGATCCCGCGTCGCGATGCCGTCATGCGCCAGGTGATTCGCCTTGGTCGACGCCAGCTGCAGCACACCGTGCATGAACCCCCACAGGGCGGTGGAGACGATCCTCGGGTTGCCCGCGTCGGCGCGGATCGAGCCGTCGCGAATGCCCGCCTCGATGACCGCCACCATGAGGTTGCGACAGTCGTCACCCTTCATCATGGCCGCGCCTTCATTGCTCGCCGCGTCGGGCTCGGGGGAGAGCAGCTCGCAGCGGGCCACGACTTCGAAATACACGGGAAATTCCTGCGAAAAGGCGATGTAAGCCCGCCCGATGGCGACCAGCTGATCCATGCCGCGCTTGTGCCGGCTTGCCGCTTCGGTGAAGCGTTGCGTGAGGGTCGCGAGCGCGCGCTCGCACAGGCCGAAGAGAAGGTCCGTCTTGTCCTTGAAGTAGACGTAGAGCAGCGCACGCGACAGCCGTGCCTTGCGAGCGACCTGATCCATGGTCATCGAGTCCCAGCCTACCGTTGCGGCAACGGCCTCGGCCGCGTCGATGATCTCGGCACGGCGACGTTCCTTCTCTTCCTGACGGCGTTCGGCGATGTAGCTCATGAGGGCGCGCACTCTAGCGATCGCGTTGACACAGCGTCAATAACTAAATGAATGCCTAGGTCTGGGCTTGAAGGTCACGCGCTGATGGGCTTGGCGACGAGCTTCACTTCGAGGTTGCCGCAGAGACCAAAGGCACGCTTGACGTCTAAATGAGAATAATTATCATCTTGACCCCTGCGCGTCATCCGACGCTCCGAGCAACTCATGCGCGACATTCGGCAGTCTTCGAATCGTCATTCCACATCGGGCTCCAGGGCGTCCGCGGGAGAGCCCCGGCGAGTCTCGAGCGATGAGCTCATCGGCGCCGCACGCGAAGTGCTCATACGGCACGCCGGCTGCGATTACCGGTTGCGTATTACGCGGCTGGGGAAGCTGATCCTCACCAAATGAGCCCGCGGTCGGCGGGTACTTCATCTTCGAAGCCAGCGCCGCGAGATTGCTGCCGGGCCCGCCACGGATGGCGGGTCTACTCTTTGGTCTCTTGCGCGATACGTATCAGGGCGCACACGCTTGCCAGACCACCTTGGCGCACGCACCTGATACTCAACTCATGATCCGATCGTTCGCGGTACTCGCGGCATTACTTGCCGCGGCACTTTCACCGGCCACAGTCGCCGCCGCCACTGCCACTGCCGCCACTGCCACTGCCACCGCCGCTACTGCCGCCGCTTCTACCGCTGTTGCCGCCCCCGGAGGTGCCGGGACGGCCGCAACTGCCAGCGCTGCGGAAGGTGCCAGGGCTACCGGAGACGCCAGTGTCGACGCACCTGCAAGGGCGGTCGCGAGCGGCCTGACCGTTGTCGACGACACGGGTCGCGACGTCACGCTTCCCCGCATCCCGCAGCGGATCGTGAGCATCGCGCCGGGCGCAACGGAAATGCTGTTCGCCGCCGGAGCGGGCTCACGCGTGATCGCGACAGTGGAGTTCTCCGACGAGCCCGCCGAGGCGAAGAAGATCCCTCGCATCGGCGACAGTAACGCCGTGGACATCGAGCGAGTCGTCGCTCTGCGCCCCGACGTGGTCGTGGTCTGGGAAGGCGGCAATAACGTCGCGCAGATCAATCGGCTTGAGACACTGAAGGTGCCGCTGTATCGGCACCACCTCTCGCGATTGAGCGACATCCCGAAGTCACTGCGCCGACTGGGCGTGCTTGCGGGCACGCAGTCAATTGCCGAGAAGGCCGCGCGCGACGTGGAGACGCGTCTCGATGCGCTTCAGAAGCGCTATGGGCAGGCAGTGAAGAAGCCCACAGTATTCCTCGAAGTCTGGAATCGGCCCCTCTACACCGTGGGTGGCTCACAGATGCTCACCGACGCGCTGCATCTCTGCGGCACGCGCAACGTGTTCGAGGATTTGAAGGAGCAGGGTCCGTCCGTCGATACGGAAGCGGTGATCGCGCGCGATCCTGAGATCATCGTGGCGGTGGCGCCGCCCGGCACCGCGCAGGAATGGGCGGCGGAATGGAAGCGCTTCGGCACATTGCGAGCGGTGCGCGATGACCGGCTCATCCCCTTCGAGGACCGGCGGCTGACCCTTCTCGGCCCGAGCGTCGTGGATGCGACCGAAGCGCTCTGCGAAGCGATCCACCGCAAGTAATCCGCGCGCTCTCGCGACGCAGCCGCGCTCTGCGGGCGCGACGCCGCTACCGGCGCCGCGCCCCTTTCCTGCCTGCCGCCATTGCACCTGCGCCCCGCGCCTATTTCACACGCACCTTCGGCAGCCCGGCCGCGATCGTGGTGGCTGTCTCACTGCACGCCGGGTGTCCCCAACCGCTCGCGGAAACGCCTTCCTGCTGCCCGGCCTGAGGTGTGATGTCGTAGACGATGTTGTCCGGACGGGTGGTATCGCCCGAGACACCGCCTGGCACGTAATCGAGCCTCAACAGATTGCGCGTTCGCCACGCAATGTTGTGATCCGCGCAGGAGCTGTCGCCGCTGACCCCGATCGCGCCCACGAGCGTGCCCACCGCGTTGTAGAGCGCGAGCCCGCCGCCGAACACATTCACGCCACCGGGACGCTCATCGACCATGGGATCGTTCCGCGTTCCGAAAGCCGAAGCCGGCCCCGCGTAAACCACCAGCGTATCCACGGGATTGCTGTGCTGGAGCCCGTAAAGACTGCCGCCCGGCGACACCGCCGAATAAAGATTCGCTGTGGAGAGCGCGAGCGCCGGCAAGCTGAAGGCGTTGGCGGTATTCGCCTTCTGCGCCGAGATCACGCGGCTGCCGGGCCATTGCGAGCCGCGATTCGCGCCCGTGAACGCCACCGCGCACACCTGCCCGTCGCGGTTCACGACCGTGGCCCACATGTCGAGATTGAACCCTCCATTGGGTTGCGCGCGTGCGCTCTTCAGCGCGTCGCGGAGTGTCGAAAAGCTGGGTAACCCGGAACAGTTCGCGTGAGAGGACTGATCGGAATCATTGGCGGAGGCGCCGGACGTGTTGGCGAGAAGCGCGACACCCAGCACGGGAGCGAGGAACCGGAGCGTGTTCATAGGTACCTCCACGAGCAGTTTCGGAAGAGTGTGTGTGGTGGGGACGCCGGGAGAGGCGTGACAGGTACGCGCGCGGGGCGTTGCTGTCATCAACCTGTTTATGTAGCAACGCGAAAAACGCGTTCAGCCCAGCACAGGAATGGCTCGATTTCAGCTGAGGGGCGGTGGCTGCCGGGACGTTCAGCTCGCTCAGGGACAGAAGGCCAGCGCGGCTGCCAGCCGCATGCAGCAGCTTGGGCGCGTCAACCGACGGCCGACAGCTGTCCTTCAGCCGGAGCTGTGAGCGAGCCGAGAGCCGAGAGCCGAGAGCCGAGAGCCGAGAGCCGAGAGCGCGAGCTGTGACGGCTTCAGCCGCGAGCCGAAACCACAAAGCATACGGGCGTCAGCGACGCCGGCGTGATTACCCCGCGCGCAAAGTAGTCGCGGGCGGCGTGTTGATCACCGAGCGCGTGGCGAGCCACCCGCTGATCGCCACGAGCAACGCGCCGCCCAGCATGCCAACGAGCCACACATTCGGCTCGAAGCCATACTTCATCTCGAGCACCCGCGTCGCCACGAAATAACCGGCCAGCGATGCGCCCACCGATGCAAGCAGACCCGAGAGCGCACCGAGCGTGACGAACTCCGCCAGAACACCCTGCAGCACGGTGCCGCGGCGCGCCCCGAGAGTGCGCAGCATCGCGCTCTCATAGCGACGCTCGTCGCGGCTCGCCTGAACCGCGGCCATCAGTACCGTGAGACCGGCGAACAGCGTGAACAGAAAGACGCTCTGCACCGCGAGCACGGCCTTGTCGATCACCGAGCGCACCCGATCGAGCAGCTCCTGGATATCGAAGATCGAAACGCTCGGATACTTGCGCGCGAGGGACGCGAGCGACCTCGCTTCGCCGCTCGGAAAGTGCACGCTCGTCATGTAGGTGCCGGCAGTGTTATCGATGACGCCCGGCGCGAACACGATGAAGAAATTCGGCTGGAAGCTGTCCCACTTCACCTTGCGGAAATTGGCGATCCTCGCCTCGATGGTTTCCCCCGCGATATCGAACGTCATCTTGTCGCCGAGCTTCAGGCCCATGGACTCCTGGAACTCGGTCGCGATCGAAACGAGGTGCTCGCCGTGCATCTCGGGCGTCCACCACCGGCCCTCGACAACACGATTGTCGGGCCCGAGCTGGTCTGCCCACGTCAGGTTCTGTTCGCGGCCCGCGAACTCCTCGCCATCCTCGCGACGGAAGCGCAGCTGCTCGTTCGGCGTGCCGTTGATGGCGACGAGCCGTCCGCGAATCATCGGCATCACGCGCGAGGGCAGCGCCCCCTGCGCACGCAGATCGGCAATGAACGAATCGCGCTGGTCGTCGGGAATGTTGATGAAGAAAAAGTTGGGAATGTTCTCCGGAAGGCTCAGCTTCCAGTCATGCGCGAGGTCATTGCGCACGAGCCCGAGGAGCAGCAGCACCATGATGCCCGTGCCGAACGCGACGATCTGCACGAGGCTTTCCGCGCGACGACGACTGAGATTCGCCACGCCATAGCGCCACGAGACGCCGACGCTACCGCGCAGCCTGCCCGCCAGCGACACGAGCACGTACCCCGCGCCCGCGAGCAATGCGAGGAAGCCGGCCAGCCCTGCCGTGAACACCCAGAACAGGAACCACTCGCGAACCACCCAATAAATAAGGAACGCGACAGCGAGAACCGCAGGCCCGAAGGCGAGCATGACGGCGGGGGACGGCGGCCCGACGTCGCGCCTCAACACGCGAATGGTTGGCACGCGCGAGAGCTGGAGCAGCGGTGGCAACGCGAACCCCGCGAGCACCGCGACTGCGGTGACGAAGCCGATCAGCAGCGGCTTCAGGTCCGCCGGCGGCAGCTCTGCGTTGAGCAGCCCGCGAATTGCGCGAATGAGCCACTCCTGCGAGAGAAAGCCGAGCGCGGAGCCCACGATCGTCGCGATGATGGCGATGGCAAGGAGCTGCAGAATGCTCACGGAGAGCGTGAAAGCGCGCGTGGCTCCGAGCGTCTTCAGCAATGCGACCGAATCCAGGTGGCGCTGAACGTGGCGGCGCGCGGACATGGCCACGGCGATCGAGCAGAGAAGCACGCTCACGAGGCTCGCGAGGCTGAGAAAGCGGCTCGCCCGATCCGTCGCGTTCTTGATCTGCGTGCTCGCCTGGGCCACATCGATCAGGCGCTCGCCGCGCTGGCGGCTCACCCGCAGCCATTCCTTGAACGCCTCGATGCGATCGCGCGCCCCCGCGAACAGCGCCACGTAACTCACGCGGCTGCCCGGCTGAATGAGCTCGGTCGCGGGCACATCCTCGATGTTCATGATGAGGCTCGGCGCGAGCTCCGCAAATGAGCCACCCTGGTCGGGTCGGGAGATGAGCACGCGCGTGACGCGGAACGTCGCCGAGCCGATCGAGATCTGCGAGCCCACCTGCGCACCGATCGCCACGAGCAGCCTCGAATCCGGCCAGGCCTCGCCGCGCCCCGGGATTCCGTTTGCCTCGACGCCGGTCACGAAGGGCTCGTTCGCGACCAGCACTTTCCCACGCAAGGGAAAACCCTCACCCACGGCGCGAACGTTGGTGAGCTGGCTTTCCTCGCCGTTGAAGACGACGCTCAGCAGGTTGATGCCGCGTGCCGAGCGAATGCCACGCGCGCGGGCCTCATCGAAGTAGCGCTCCGAAATGGGTTGGGGGGATCCGAGCCGCACATCCGCGGCCAGCACTTCGCTCGCCTGCAGGTCGACCGCCGCGCCGATGCGCCCCACCAGGAATCCCACGCCCGTGAGCGCGGCCACGGCAATTGTGAGCGCGAGCAGCAGCACCCCCAGCTCGCCGGAACGCCACTCGCGCCCGAGCGTTCTCAACGCGAGCGCGAGGGCGCGACTCATTGGACGAGCCCTCCGGCTTCCATCCTGAGAATGCGGTCGCAGCGCGCCGCGAGAGTGTTGTCGTGCGTGACGAGTACCACTGTCGTCCGCGAATGGGCGTTCGTGTCGAACAGCAGGTCGCCGATGCGCGCGCCCGTCGCGGTATCCAGGTTGCCCGTCGGCTCATCCGCAAACAGCACCGCCGGCTCCGTGACGAACGCGCGGGCGATCGCCACGCGCTGCTGCTCGCCGCCCGACAGCTGGCGCGGATAGTGGCCCGTGCGGCTCCCGAGGCCGACGCGCTCGAGTGCTTCCCGCGCCGTGCGACGCGCATCGCCCCGGCCGGCGAGCTCCAGTGGCAGCATCACGTTTTCGAGCGCGGTGAGCGCGGGCACGAGATGGAACGATTGGAACACGAACCCCACGCGCGCGGCGCGCAGCCGGGCGCGGCCGTCTTCATCGAGAGCCGTGAGATCCGTGCCCGCGAGCAGCACTCTTCCGGAGGTCGGAGTGTCCAAGCCCGCGAGCAGCGCGAGCAGCGTGGACTTGCCGGCGCCGGAGGCACCGACGATCGCTACCCGCTCGCCGGCCTCGATGGCGAATGAGACGTCTCGAACAATGGTCAGCAAACCTTCTGGGCTGCTAACCTGCTTGGTGAGGTTTTCAACCTTGAGAACAACTTCAAGACTGTTTTGCGCGTGGGCGCTCGGAGCGTGCTGCTGGCTCATCGTCGCTATTGTCATCAGCGTGGCCAACGCGGCAGGCGCGTCGGAACGTACCATCCTCGTGCTTGGCGACAGCCTGAGTGCCGGCTACGGCATCAAGCCCGCTCAGGGCTGGGTCGCCCTGCTGGAGCAGCGACTGCGCGAGCAAGGGTACGGATACCGCGTTGTGAACGCCAGCGTGAGCGGCGAGACATCCGGCGGCGGGTTGCAGCGGCTGCCGCGCGCACTCGAATTGCACCAGCCCGCGGTCGTTATCGTGGAGCTGGGCGCGAACGATGGCTTGCGGGGCCTGAGTGTGCCGCTCACCCGCGACAACCTGACGAAGATCGTCGCCGAATCGAAGCAGGCGGGCGCCCAGGTGCTGCTCATCGGCATGCGGCTTCCGCCCAATTACGGTCCGCGGTACACGAACGACTTCATAAAGATGTACCGGGAAATCGCGACGGCGAGCAAGGTGCCGCTGGTGCCCTTTCTGCTGCAATCGGTGGCGTTGAATCCGGAGCTGCTGCAGGCCGACGGCCTGCATCCCACGGCGCCGGCGCAGCCCGCACTGCTCGACACCGTCTGGCCGCAGCTCAAACCCATGTTGAAACGCTGAGGGGGTCGAATTGGAGAAGATCTGGCTGAAGTCCTACCCGGCCGGCGTGCCCGCCGAGATTGATCCTTCCGCTTATTCGTCACTCAACGAGATGGTGGCGGAGAGTCTCGCAAAGTATGCGGATCGCGTGGCGTTCGTGCAGATGGGTCGGGAGATCACTTATCGCCAGCTCGACGCCTTCACTCGTGACTTCGCCGCCTGGCTGCAGAGCGAGGCGGGGTTGCAGAAGGGCGATCGCATCGCCCTCATGATGCCGAACCTCCTGCAGTACCCCATCGCGATCTTCGGGGCGCTGCGCGCCGGGATGGTGGTGGTGAACACCAACCCGCTCTACACCGCTCCGGAGCTCGAGCACCAGCTCAGGGACTCGGGCGCGAAGGCGATCGTGGTCCTCGAAAACTTCGGGCATGTGCTGCAGGAAGTCATCGACCGTACCGCTGTGAAGAAAGTGCTCGTCACGGCGGTCGGCGACATGCTGGGTGCGCCCAAGTCGTGGATCGTCAATTACGTAGTGCGCCACAAGCGCAAGCAGGTGAAGCCCTGGCAGATCCCGGGGACGATCGATTTTCGGGACGCACTGGCCGCGGGCAAGCGGCACGCGCTGAACGCAGTTGCCCTGCAACCCGAGGACATCGCGTTTCTGCAATACACCGGCGGCACCACTGGTGTGGCCAAGGGCGCGATGCTCACCCATCGGAACATCATCGCCAACGTGCTGCAGGCCCAGGCATGGATCACACCGTTCTTCCCGAAGGATGGCCGCACGCTGATCTCGCCGTTGCCGCTGTATCACATCTTCGGTCTCACGGCGAACTGCCTGCTCTTCATGCTGCTCGGCTGGCGGAACGTGCTGATCACGAACCCCCGCGATCTTCCGGCACTCGTGAAAGAGCTGAAGAAGAACCCCTTCACCTTCATCACCGGGGTGAACACGCTCTTCAATGCGATGCTGCACACGCCGGGCTTCGACAAGCTCGATTTCAAGGAACTGCTCGTGGCGCTCGGCGGTGGCATGGCCGTTCAGCAGAGCGTGGCTGAGCACTGGAAGAAGGTGACGGGTCGCCCGCTCACGCAGGCATGGGGTCTCACGGAGACTTCACCGGCCGCCTGCATCAATCCTTGTTTCGCCGATTACAACGGGTCGATCGGGCTGCCGATTCCCTCCACCGACCTCTCTATTCGCGACGATGACGGCAATGAGCTGCCGCAGGGCCAGGTCGGCGAGATCTGCGTACGCGGGCCGCAGGTGATGGCCGGTTACTGGCAGCAGCCGGAAGAGACCGCAAAGGTGATGCTGCCCGATGGCTGGCTCCGCACGGGAGACGTCGGGCATGTGGACGCGGAAGGTTACGTCTACATCGAGGATCGGAAGAAAGACATGATCCTCGTCTCCGGTTTCAACGTGTATCCCAATGAAGTCGAAGCGGCGGTCGCGACTCACCCGAACGTGCTCGAGGCCGCCGCGGTGGCGCAGGCCGATGAGCACTCCGGCGAGGTGGTCGCCGTGTTCGTGGTGCCGAAGGGGCCGGGGCTCACCGAGCAGAGCGTGATCGCGCACGCCAAGCAATCGCTCACCGGATACAAGGTGCCCAAGCACGTGTACATCCGCAACGAGCTGCCCAAGACCAACGTCGGAAAGATCCTGCGCCGCGCGTTGAAAGATGAGCTGAAGCAGCAGCATCCAGCGTGAGGTCGCGGCGCGCGCTGCGCGCCGCGACCCCTCAAGTTCGTCTGCGGCCGCGCCGATAAATGAGCCGTACGCGAAGCTGAAGGTGACCACGTTGAGCGATTTCTTCAAATGGGATCCGGCCCGTCTCGGCCTCGAGATCCGCGAGATGGATGACGGCCACAAGGTGCTCGTCGACCTGATGAACCGGTTGCACACCGCGCATGAGGTCGGCGCGCGGGTCAGCGAGCAGATTCATATTCTCGGGGATCTGCTGGCCGCCACGCGGAAACACTTCGCGGAAGAAGAGGTCTACATGGAGCGCATCGGCTTTCCGGGCCTGCGCATCCATCGCGGCGTGCACGTTCAGTTGCTCGACAAGCTCGCGCACTACCATGCCAGCGCGAAAGCGCAGCAGGTGATATCGGACGATCTCTTCATGTTCTTCAAGATGTGGCTGAGTGCGCACATCTGTGGCATCGATTCGAAGTACGCGCAGCACGCGAAGACAGCGCGGTCGGCCTGAGCTCCTGCGCGGCGCTTGCCGAAACGGCTGAAACGCCCGATCCTAGTCTCGCCAATAGATTGGATCGGGCTACCTCGTGACACTGACTCCTTTCCACATCGCCGTTCAGGTTCGTGACCTCGAAGAAGCGCGTCGCTTCTACAAGGGTGCGCTCGGATGTTCGGAAGGTCGCAGCAGTGAGCACTGGGTCGACTTCAATCTGTTCGGCCACCAGTTCGTCGTTCACTTGAACGCGGCGCTCGGCAAAGATGGCCGGATCAGCCAGATTCACAACGCGGTGGATGGCCACGGTGTGCCCGTGCCGCACGCTGGCGTCGTGCTCACGATGGAGGCATTCGACGCGCTCGCCCGTCGCATCCGCGAAGCCGGCGAACGATTCGTGATCGAGCCTTACGTGCGCTTCAATGGCCTGCCGGGTGAGCAGGCAACCATGTTTCTGCTCGACCCGTCCGGGAACGCGCTGGAGTTCAAGGCGTTCAGGGACATTGAACAACAACTCTTCGAAACCTGATCAGCGACGCGACAGCGGCAGCGCCGTCGTCTCCTTGATAGTCGAAAGCGCAATAGACGAGTGAACGGACTCCACGCCCGGCAACCGCGTCAGGTGATCGAGGAAGAACGCCTCGTAGGCCTTGATGTCGCGCACGACGATGCGCAACAGGAAATCGGTGTCGCCCATCAGCGTGTAGCACTCGAGCACTTCGGGGTGCTCGCGCACCGCCTGCTCGAACTTGCCGAGCGTGTCGCGCCCGTGCGCCGCGAGCTTCACGCGCGAAAAGACCGTGACGTTCAAGCCGACCTTCTCGCGATCCAGCAGGGTGACGCGGGTGCGAATGACCCCGGCTTCCTCCAGGCGCGTGATCCGCCGCCAGCAGGTGGAGGTCGTCATGTCGACCCTGTCGGCCACCTCGGCGGCCGACAGGTTGCCATGCAGCTGCAGCACTTCGAGGATGCGAATGTCCGCCTTGTCGAGCTCAACGTGCATGGGACGTACCACCTCGAGGCTTTCGATGGTATGAATAGTTCATCGAAAGCGGGTATGAAGCAAGTTTTGTAACGTGTAGTGCGCGGCAGCGGGCGTAGGCTGCCGCACTTTCGAAGGAGCGCATGCGATGAGTGTCTTCGAGAATCGGGAGTTCAACGGCCACGAGCTCGTCACGTTCGGCAACGACGGACCCACTGCGCTCCGCGCCATCGTCGCCGTGCACTCCACCGCGCTGGGTCCCGCCGCTGGCGGATGCCGCATGTGGCCGTACGCCAGCACGGATGAAGCGATCACCGACGCGCTCCGTCTCTCGCGCGGCATGAGCTTCAAGAACGCGCTCGCAGGGTTGCCCTTCGGCGGTGGCAAGGCGGTGATCATCGGCGACTCCCGGCGCAAGACACCGCAGCTCTTCGAGGCCTTCGGCCGTTTCGTCGATACGCTCGGCGGCCTCTACATCACGGCCGAAGATGTCGGCACCACGGTCGCCGATATGGAAAGCGTCGCGAAGCAGACGAGCTTCGTCACCGGCATTCATCGCCGCGGCGGCGAGTTCGGCGGGGACCCGTCCCCCAAGACCGCGCAAGGGGTGTACCTCGCCATCAAGGCCGCCGTGAAATTCCGCTGGGGCCGTACCGATCTCGAAGGACTGCGCGTCGCCATTCAAGGTGTCGGTGGCGTGGGCTATCACCTCTGCCGCCTGCTCGCGGCCGACGGCGTGGTGCTGCGAGTGGCGGATGTGCGCTCCACCGCCGCCGAGCGCGCGCGGGACGAGCTCAACGCCATGATCGTCCCGGTGGAAAGCGTGATGTATGAAGATGTGGATGTGTTCGCGCCGTGTGCCCTCGGCGCAGTGCTGAACGAGCACACCATCGGCAAGATCAAGGCACGCATCGTGGCCGGGTCCGCGAACAACCAGCTGGCGAAGGATGCGGATGGTGCCGCGCTACAGGCCGCTTCCATTCTTTATGCGCCGGACTATGTCATCAACGCGGGCGGCGTCATCAGCGTCATGCGCGAATACCACGGCGGCACCAGCGAAGCACAGGTGAACGCCGAGATCCACGCGATCGCGGATCGCCTCACCGAAATCTTCGACCGGGCTCGCCGCGAGAACAAACCGACGAACGTCATCGCCGATCGGCTCGCGCAGGAGCGGATCGAGACCGCGCAGAACCGCCTCGTCGCCTGACGGCGACGCTCCGGAGGCCGCCGGGCGACATGCGTCGCCTTCCGGCGGCGCGCGTGCAGTACACTCCCGCACCTCATGAAGCGGGTCATGGCTATAGCGAATCAGAAGGGGGGCGTCGGCAAGACGACCACCGCCGTCAATCTCGCCGCTTCGCTGGCCGCCACCAAACGCCGCACGCTGCTCATCGACCTCGATCCCCAGGGCAATGCGACCATGGGTTGCGGCATCGACAAGTCGCAGCTTCAGCGTGGCACGTGCGAAGTGCTGCTCGGCGAAGCGGATATCCAGTCCGCGCTCGTGCCGCTGGAGACCGCAGGCTTCGCGATACTGCCAACGAACCAGGATCTCGTCGCAGCCGAAGTGCGCCTGCTCACGATGACTGTGGGGCGCGAGACCAAACTGCAGAACGCGCTCAAGCCGATCCGCGATCAGTTCGATGTGATCATCATCGACTGTCCGCCGTCACTGAACATGCTCACAGTGAACGCGCTTGTGGCCGCGGACAGCGTGCTCATCCCGATGCAGTGTGAGTACTACGCGCTCGAAGGGCTGTCCGCGCTGCTGTCGACGATCGATCAGATCCGCTCCGCCGTAAATCCCGGCCTCGAGCTCGAAGGCATCCTGCGCACGATGTTCGACCCGAGGAACAATCTCGCAAACGAAGTGAGCGCGCAGCTCATCATGCACTTCGGCGACAAGGTGTTCCGCACCGTCATCCCCCGCAACGTGCGCCTGGCCGAAGCCCCCTCGTTCGGCAAACCCGTGCTCTTCCACGACAAGGAGTCCCGCGGCGCCCTGGCTTATCTCGCGCTCGCCGGCGAAATGATCCGCCGAGAAGAAGAAGCCAAACAGCCCCCCACCCCCGCCGCGCCCGCGTCCGGCGACGAGACCACCGCCCACTCCAACGCGCCCCCTCCCACGAGCGACCCCGCAAGCGACCCTGCAGAAGAAGAGGCAGTCGCCACCCCACACGAAGACTCTGCACCGCCCGACCATCCCCACGAGCAAGCGCTCCCTTCTTCTTAATCTCTCCCCACGCGTCCCGCCGGATCCGACTTCAAACGCAAGCCCTTCTCTTACTAACCTCCCATCACGACCGCCCATGAGCGACCGGGGCGCTTCTTAGCCGCCCTCCAGCTGCATGAACGCCACCCACCTCAAAGCGGTGGCTCGCTCGAGAGGGACCTCGGCGGGGGCTTCCAATGTCGGGAACATTGGAAGAGCGAGCA
>JBDZVF010000119.1:0-14645 GCA_040255575.1 Pseudomonadota bacterium
ATCTCGGGCATGTGGAACCCGGAGTACGCGTACTTCGGCCCGCCGCTCGGGGAGGATGGCAAACCCGTGGGGCGGCCACCGGGCGCTCCGGCGGTCGGCGCTCCGAGCGCGGGTGCCCCAGCCGCTGGCGCAGGAGGGGGCGGGCAAGCGCAAGGCCAGGGCAAGTCACCGCCGGGCGCCGGCGGGCCGCCGCCGGGCGCGCCGCCTGCATTCGCTTACCGGCCGCCCATGCCAAAGCTCACTCCGGCGTACGCAAAAAAGTACGCCGAGTGGCGCAAGAAGTTCGAGACGGGTGAGCAGGACCCCGACACCGTCACGCGCTGCCTGGCCTTCGGGGTCGCGCGCTTCGGCACGATGCCCGTGGAGATCATCCAGACGCCCGGCCAGATCACGATGAACCTCGGCGTGCTGCACGACATCCGCCGCATCTATCTCGATGGCATAGGCCACACCGTGGGCGCCGACCCGAGCTTCAATGGCGACTCGGTGGGGCACTGGGACGGCGACACGCTCGTGGTGGAAACCAACAACGTGCGGGCCGGAACGCTCGACCGCGACGGCGTGCCGTATTCGGACAAGCTGACCGCCGTCGAACGCATCCGCCGCGTGAGCCCCACGCGTCTTGAAATCGAGACGACACTGACCGACCCCGAAGCGTTCGCCGAGCCGTTCACGCTCAAGCGCGCCTACGTGCCGATGCCGCCCGGCAGCCGCTTCGAGGAGTACCTCTGTGAGAACAACCGGGATCTTTGACATGAAATCCATCAAGCGGGTCACGCTCGTGGCCGCCGCGGCCCTCTTCACTTTCGCGGCCACCGCCCACGCACACCATTCCTTCGCGATGTTCGATATGTCGAAGACCGTGAGCTACAAAGGCAAGGTCAAGGAGCTGCAGTGGACCAACCCCCACGTGTGGATCGAGCTGACCGTCGATGAGAAGGACGGCCCGGTCACCTATGCGTTCGAGGGCGCCGCCATCGCGGTGCTGAAGCGCGTGGGCTGGACACGGGACTCGATCAAGGCCGGTGATGTGGTCACGATAGTCGGTCACCCTTACAAGAATGGCCGGCCCGGCGGCAGTATCGATCACCTCGTGCTCGCGGACGGTCGCAAGCTCGGTACCGGTGATGCGATTCCGGGGGCCCTGCGGGTTCCGGGAGTCCAGTGAGCATGCGCAAACAGGGGGCGACAACCATGATCTCTTTGGCAACACGCAACGCGCGGATGCTCGCGATGTGCGTGGCCTCTGCCTGCGTGTCCACCGCGGTGAGCGCCGCCGACGATACGCCGTTCAAGGTGGGCACGTTCGAGGCGAAGGGCAGGGAGTTCGTCGGTCTCGTGCTGCAGGACAAGCGTGTGCTCGATATCGCCGCAGCCAACGCGGCGTACGAAAAGAGCCGTGCGAGCGCGGCGAAAGTTGCCGCGCCCCGCGACATGAAGGAGCTGATCTCGCGCTACGAGCGGGATCTCGGCCCGCGGTTGCGTGAGCTCGCGGCCGCGAACGCGACCGCGCAGCCCGGTTCGGCGAGCTTCGAATACACGCTGGGCGCCGTGAAGATCCTGCCTCCGGTGCGCCCCGCGGTGATCCTGAATGCAGGCGCCAACTATCCCGCCCACGCGCGGGGAATCATCCAGCAGGGCGCGCGCGCAGCGGCGGCCGCGGGCGCGGCTCCCCCCGGCGGTCCCAACGCCAACGCTGCGCGCGCGCCCGCGCCGGTGAGCTCGGCGCCCGGTTTGTGGGAGCGTTCGCAAGACGACAAGCGTCCGGACAATCCGTATCTCTTCTTGAAATCCCCGAGTGTCGTGGTGGGTGCCAACGATGACGTGGTGATTCCCAGGGGACGCGAGCAGATCGACTGGGAGTGCGAGTTCGCCGTGGTGGTCGGCGCGCCCGCGAAGAATGTCTCCACGGCGGACGCCACGAGATACATCTTCGGTTACTCGATCGAGTTCGATGTCTCCGACCGCGGCGGCCGCAACGATCGCAAGATGGGCGGCGGCCCGGACTGGTTCGTGCAGAAGAACCACGACACCTTCGCGCCGATCGGCCCCTTCATCGTGCCGAAGGAGTTCCTGCCGAACCCGATGAACACCCGCCACTACTTCACGCTGAACGGGGAGCTCAAGCAGGACGCGAACACGAGCCAGATGGAATACAACATCTCGGAAATGCTCTCGTACGCGTCGAACGTCATGACGCTCAATCCCGGAGATGTCCTGGCCATGGGCACGCCGTCGGGAACGAACATCGACACGCAAGGGATACAGCGCTGGATGAAGGCGGGCGATGTCGGTGTGTGCGTGGTGGAAGGCGTCGGGGAGCAGCGGCACAACATCGTGGCGCAGAAATAATCGAAGGTCGCGCGGGCGGCGCCAGGCCCGCCCGCCTTACCGACTGACGCGGGGAGGGCCGCGGATCCGGGTTATCGTGCCGGCGGCTGTTCGCTAAGCGCCGACGGACATTCATCGCGCGCAATCGGTATCGCGCTCGGCTCATGCGGCTCATTCGCGCGTCGGGCGGACATCCCGATGGCAAGCAGGGCGACGACGGACAGCGCTGCCGGCACCGCGAACAGCGACATGATCGTCGTTTCCGCCATGCCCGCGGCGAGGCCCGCGCCGATCAGCACGGGCGCGATCAGCGTGCCGATGCGCCCGACGCTCTTGGTCCAGCCGATGCCCACGGCGCGCAACCTGTCCGGGTAGAAGCTCGCGAGCACGACATTGACGCCGCCGTAGGCGCCCAGGATGAAGAATCCGCACACGACGAGCAGCGCCATCAGCATCTCGGCGGAAGCGGTCGCGAGCACCTGGCCGATCACGAACAGCATCACGGTTGAAATCACCAGAAACGAAGCGAGCGTGCGCATGGCGCCCAGCCGGTCGATGAGCACGCCCACGCCGAGCGCCGCGATGATGCCGCCCAGCGAGAACACCGAGACCGACATGGCCGCGAAGCGCTCGCTGCGACCCACTTCGACCAGCAACGTGGGCAGCCAGGAGTTGAGGCAGTAGCTGATCGTCAGCATCGAGATGAAGAGCAGCCACAACATCAGGGTGCCTACGAGGTAACGCGGCGAAAGGATGAGCAGGGCATTCGGCTTGGCCGCTGGCCCGTCGGGGCGCGCCGCCGCCCCGCCGTCCCCGGAACGCACTTCCACCAACCACAGCCACGCGAAGATGGCCGTGACGAGGCACGCGCCGCCCACGGCCACCATCGCCATGCGCCAGCCGCCGAGCTCCGCGAAGCCGGTGGCGACGAGTCCCGCGACCGTTGCGCCAAGTCCGTAGCCGGTGAAGAGGATCATGATGGCAAGCCCGCGCCGTGCCGCCGGCGCTGCGGCAGTCACGAGAGCGAGACAACTTGGAAGACACCCGCCCAGGAACGCGCCCGTGATCAGTCGCCAGGCGACGAGCGTCACCGGCCCGGTGGCAAGCGCGGTGGCGGCCTGCGCGATGCCAAAGCCAACGAGACAGATCAGCACGATCTGGCGCTGCCCGAGACGTCCGGAGAGGAGCGGGAACACCATGAGCCCGATGCACTGGCCCATGAGATTGGCCGAGAAGATGGGCCCGAGCTGCGTGTTGGTGAGCTGCAGCGAGCGCGCCATGTCGGGCGCAAGCGGTCCCAGCACCGAGTGGATCAGGCCATCGAGGAAATAGACCAGCGCACAGAGGCCGGTCAGGATGAGGACGGGCGCTGAGAATTGCGACATCGCGGGGTTGTAACCCATGGTGTGCGCCGATCCGGTCCTCTGGCCGAAGGACAACGTGCATCCCTCGTCCTCTGCGCCTTGGACAGACCCCTCCACATCCCCCCGCTGATTTGCACGAGTCAAAACCAAAGACCGGGCGGCCGACCGCGCATCTTCGACCGGCGTCAGCAGTGCTTCCCCCGCGAAGTAGCGCCGAAGGTTCTCGCGCAGCTGGCCGAACATCGCAACCCCGGCTTCCTGTGTATATCCGGCGACGTGCGGGCTGAGCACGAGGTTCTCGAACCCGCGCCACTTCGTGGTATCCGTGGGCTCCTGAGCGAACACATCGAGCGCCGCCCCGGCGATCATGCGGCTCTCCAGTGCACGGATCAGCGCCGCCTCATCGACGAGCAGACCGCGCGACACATTGATCAGCACGCCCCTGGGCCCGAGTGCTTCCAGCACGGCGCCGTCAATTTGCCCCGCATTCGCGGCCACGGCACGACTGGCGACGAACAGAATGTCGCTTTCCCGCGCGAGACCGATGAGGCTTTCCGCGCGCGTGTACAGAGCCTGCAGCTTCTCGCGCGGGCTAGATGCCAAACCGCGCGCGCGCCTCCTCGAGGGTCGCGGGCTTCATGCCATAAATGGCGGCAATGCTGGCCGCGGCGCGCACCATCTCGCTGTTGTCGCGAGCGACGCGGCCGTCCGGCAGGTGTATTCCATCCTCGAATCCCACGCGCACCAGATCGCAGCCAAGCGAAAGGCCGAGCGTGACGATGCGAAACATGTCGCGTCCGGTCGCGGTGACGCCCCAGATCGCCTGGGGAAAGAGGCGCAGGCCTTCATCGATGGCGAACAGCACGTTCCGGGCAATCGGCGGTGTGGAGCCAAAGCCGCCGCCGTGGAGCAGCCAGATGTTGTCGCGGTGGCGATCGAAGAGCCCCTCGTTGGCATAACGCAGGAGCCGATGCAGCGAGCTCGCCTCCACCACCTCGTATTCGAGCGCGGAGCCCTTTGCGTAGACGGCCTGGATCGTTTTCCGCAGGAGGGCCGGGGAGTTCACATAGGGTGTCTCTTCCGGATAGCCGCCCTCGGGGTTGTAGAAATCCGCCGAGCCCGCGGCAATCCCGAAGAGGTCCGCGCGCGGCTCGAGGTCGAGGAGCCCGAGCCGTTCACTGTCGGTTGGCCAGATGAACTGGCCGGTCTCCGGGTCGCGCCGCACGCCGATGCCGTTGGTCGTCTGCACCAGAATCGGCGAGCGCGCGCGGATCTCGCGCAGGATGTCCGCATAGATCCTGAGATCGCCGCTGTTCCTGCCGTCCCGATCGCGGGCGTGCACGTGGACGAGCGCGGCGCCCGCCTCGTAGCAGCGGGCCGCGGCCTCGCCGATTTCCGCCGGTTGCTTGGGAATGACCGCGCCGTCGCGATCCTGCTGCATGCCGCCGTTGATCGCGACCGTGATGATGACTTTGTTTCCGGCGAGCATCCGTCCTCCCGCTGACGCGGTAATAAAGACCCGCAATTTAGCGTCCGCTCCGCTGGCGTCAGTCCTCTCGGCACAGGACAGCGCTGCGGACACGACCAGCAGACGGCGGTCCCGAAAAAGTGCAACATCGGGGGGCCACAGGTTCGGCGGAGGCGGGGGCGAATGGCCGATATCAGGCAGATCAGGGGCTGGCAGGTACCCACGAGGGTCGGCGCGCTGTATGAACGGCTGCTCGGGGCCATCGGCACCGACGAGTTCGGTCCGACCGTGCGCCATTCCGTGATGTCGGTGACCTCCGGTGCGCGGCGGATCTATCTGTTCGAGGCGACCGGTCGGGAAGACACCTCACTGCAGTACTTTCACGGTGAGCCCGGCCTCGTGGAGCTCTTCCCGGCGTATCGCAAGTGGTACCTGCGCCTCGACCCGGTCGGCGATGCGTATCGCGTGGCCTCCGAGTGCAGCGACGTCGTCATGCAGCGGATTCGCCCGACGGACATCGTTTCGACCGGCTTCCGTCGCCGATTCTTCGAAGACGCCGGCATCGTCGAGCGCATCTCCATCATCCAGCGCGGCCCGGATGCCTGGCGCGCAATCAATGTCGCCCGTCATGCCTCCGACGGCTGCTGCTCCGAGGACGAGCTCAGCTCTCTCATTGGCCTCGCCTGTCTCGTGCTGCCGATGCTGCCGCTGAACCGCAAGAAAAAGGCGACGCCGCTCACGGTCGCGCAGCTCGAGGAGCGGTTCGCCATGCGCTACGGCACTCTCACGTTCAGGGAGCGCCAGGTTTGCGCGCGCGCGGCGATCGGCATGACGGTGGAAGCCACAGCACTCGAGCTTGGGGTTGCGAGAACGTCGGTGCTCACCTATCGGCAGCGCGCCTATCAGCGGCTCGGGGTGGCAAGTGCGCTCGAGCTCTGCGCGCTCGTCACGCACTGAGGCGCCCGCGGTTCAGTTGCGCCATTCGTCGAGCTCGTCCGTGAAGAGGCTCGCGACGATATCCCTCAGCCAGCGGTTCTTCGGGTCGCGCTGAAAGTTGCGGTGCCAGTGCATCTTCAGGTCGATGCGCGGCGTGCGCATCGGCGGCTGCGCGATGCGGATGTTCATGTGCACGCTCTTCACGAACACCCCGACCGCATGCGGCACGGTCACGATCAGGTCGGACTGCGAGATCACGAACGGGATGCTCATGAAATGGGGCGTTTCGAGGGCGACGCGCCGCTGGATCTTCTTCGATCGCAGATAACGGTCGAAGATCTCGTACGAGCGGCCCGTGCCGGAGACCACTGCGTGCTCGACGCTCAGGAACTGCGCCAACGACAGCGTTGTGGCGGTGATGGGATGGTTGGCCCGCAGGAGGCAGACGAAGTGATGGTAGAAGAGATGCTTTTCGAGGAAGGCCTTGTCGCGCAGGTCGGGAAAGTAGCCCACCGCCAGGTCTATTTCGCCGGTCTCGAGTCCCCGCTCGATGTGGTCCGCACTGGCCGCGACGGAGCGCAGGGATGCGTGAGGCGCCAGGTCGCGGATGTGACGCAGGATCTTGGGCATGAACACCATCTCGCCAAGGTCGCTCATCGCGAACGTGAACGTGAGCGAGGTCGTGGCGGGGTTGAACTCCTGCTCCGCGTTGAGCGTGCCTTCCACGCGCAGGAGGGATTCGCGCAGCGGGTCGATGAGCGCATGCATCCGCGCAGTGGGCCGCATGCCATGGCCGACCCGATGAAAGAGCGGATCGCCATAGACCTCGCGCAGCTTGGCGAGCGCGCCACTGATCGCCGACTGGCTCATGCCCAGCCGGGTTGCCGCCGCACTGACGCTTCCGTGCTCATAAATCTTTATCAGTACAGGTAACAGGTTGAGATCGAAGGGTCGGGCCACGGTGAGTCAATCGCTCCCAACGATATGCGATATCGGTGTTGCGCGATTGAAGATAGCGACGTTTTTGCCTACCGTCACGTCTGCTGCGACCCGATGACCGCAGTTTCAGGGGGAGGGCATCATGAAGCTCGATCGGCGTGATTTTTTCGCGAAGCTGGGTGGTGCGGCGGCGGTCGCTGCCATGTCGCACGAGGCGCGCGCGGATGCGCTGGAACACTACCTGATGGCCGCCGCGGGCCCCGCCATCTCGGTGGGATCTGCGCCCGGGTCGATGCCGGCAGCCATGGCGGCCGACAAGTCGCCGTTCCCCACGGCAGCAGAGGTCGAGAAGCAGATCGAGACCCAGCCGCGTCGCCGCGGTGTGGGCAATCTCTTCACCAGCGCGGAAGGCAACGTGAAGCGCCTGCCGCCACTGCCTGCGAAACCGACGCTCGTTGATTACTTCAACCTGCGATTCACCCGCACCGCCAACCACTGCCTGCAGAGCGCGAATCGCGCCATGAAAACCGGCATGTCGGAGGAGGTCATCCTTGCCTGCCTGCTCCACGATACAGTGCTGGAGCTGATCAAGGTCGATCACGGCTGGTGGGGCGCGCAGATGTACGAGCCGTATGTCTCGCCCAAAGTCGCCTTCGCCCTTCGCTATCACCAGGCACTGCGCTTCTACGAAGACAAGGAATACGGCTACGAGTATCCGGATCTTTATCGGCGCATGTTCGGCGTCGACTACAAGCCGGAGCCCTACATCGAGCATGCGTGGCAGACGGCCAAGAAGCACAAGTGGTATTACGAGTCCCGCATGGTGACGGTGAACGATCTGTACGCGTTCGAGCCGAACGTGCACCCGACTCTGGATCAGTTCACGGACATCATCGGGCGCCACTTCAAGCAGCCGAAGGAAGGGCTCGGGTTCGACAACAGCCCGGTGGCGCACATGTGGCGCTCGATCTCGATGCCGGATCATCCGCTCTAGGGATCAGCTGCCGAGGAAGACGCTCGCTCCGCCTGCATGGCGGCGCCTGAGCGCGGCTCGTTCTTGTCTGGGGAGTTCCCATGCGGTCTGCCTCTGCTGTCATTGTCATTCTCATGGCTCTTGGAGCCGTCTCTCCCGTAGTCCTGGCCGCTTCGCAGGACGTGCAGCCGTCCGCCGACCTCGCAGCGGCGGTCAAGGAGTTCCAGCTGCACGAAAGCAGCCGACCGGTGCGGGACACGATGCAGAACTGGACGCCGCCGCGGAAGATCGTCGTGACCATCGACGAGCCCGGCCGCACCGCGTGGTTACAGGAGGCCATGCCGAAGGGCGTGACCGTGGTCGGGGTGCGAAGCGAGGCGGACGCCGGTTCACAGCTCGCAGAGGCCGACGCGCTGGTGTACTTCGGCTGTAATCCTGCGACGTTTGCGAAGGCACCGCGGGCGAAGTGGGTGCACGTTGGAAGTGGCGGGGCCGACCAATGCCTCGCCACGCCCGGCATCGCGAGCGGCGAGATCCTGCTGACGAACGGGCAGAAGGTGAAGAACACCATGATGGCCGAGCAAGCGATGGGGTACGTATTCGCGCTTGCCCGCTCGATCGATGTGGGCATGCGCAGCCAGGTACGCGGCGAGCTCGACCGCTCGGGTCGCGGCCGCCATTCCAGGCAGCTCAACGGCGCCACGATGCTGATCGTCGGCCTGGGGGGCGCCGGCGTCGAGATCGCGCGTATGGCGCATGCGATCGGCATGAATGTGATCGCGACTCGCAATTCGAGCCGCGAGGGGCCGGAGTTCGTGAGTTACGTGGGGCTGGCGGATGAGACGCCGAAGCTCGTGAGCCAGGCGGACGTCATCGTCATCTGCGCGCCGTTGACGCCTGCTACACGGGGCCTCTTCAACGCCGAGATGTTTGCGCGCATGAAGAAGGATGCGATGTTCGTCAACTGGACGCGCGCGGAAATCACGGTGGCAGAGGATCTGGCTGCGGCGCTGAAGGCCGGCACCATCGGCAGCGCCGCGCTCAACTGGGCAACCTCGAAGCCGCTGCCGAAGGACCACCCGTTGTGGAGCGCGCCGAACCTCATTCTCGCGCCGTGGGCGGGCACCGGTTCCGGTGCTATAACGGGCACGGGAACCGGGACCGGGCCGGCGCCGGCTGCCGACCAGGCCACGAGGACGAAGCGCAACGGCGGCGAATCGACGCGGGATGCACGCTGGCTCGTCGTTCGCGAGAACATGAGGCGATTCGCGACCGGCGAGAAGATGTATTCGGTGTTCGATCTCGAGCGCGGTTACTAAACCACCGGTTGCCGCGAGGACTTTTCATGAGCGGCATTACATGAGCATCGGAAGACTATCGTTCTCGGCCCTGATCCTGGTATTCCTCGGGGGCTGCGCGGCCGCGCCGGAGCACAGTGCTCGCGCTGAGGGCCCGCCCCCGAAACCGGGTCAAGTCATCCGGGACTGCCGGAATTGCCCGGACATGGTCGTCTTGCCGGCGGGCAGCTTCCTCATGGGCTCGCCACCCGAAGAGCCCGATCGACGCCCGAATGAAGCCCAGCGCCGGGTGACGTTCGCCCGCCCGTTCGCCATGGCCGCCACGCCCGTCACCTGGAATCAATGGGAAGCCTGCGTGCGCGATCGCTGGTGCGAGGGCGCCGCGATCGATCTCGCGCTCAAGCAGAACGCAGATGGTTCGCCGAGGGCTCAATATCGGGACTACGGACGCGGCACGCGCCCCGCGGTCGGCATGAGCTGGCACGACGCGCAGAACTTCGTCGGCTGGCTCAACTGGAAGAGTGGTCGTGACGATGCGTACCACCTGCCCAGCGAGGCAGAGTGGGAGTACGCGGCACGCGCGGGTACGACTACCGCCTTTCCATGGGGCGATACGCTCGACTTCAACTATGGGAACTTCGGGTTGCGCGGCCACGAGATCCGGGGTGGCTTCGCCGAAGGCCGCGACGTCTGGGTGAATGAGACCTCGCCCGTGGGTTCGTTTCCGCCGAACGCCTGGGGTCTGTATGACATGCACGGCAACATCTTCGAATGGACGCAGGATTGCTATGAAGCCGATCTGTCGCGTGCGGCGACGGACGGTCGGGCCAACACCAACGGTGACTGCTCGGTGCGTGTTTTCCGAAGTGGCACGTATGTCAGCAATCCCTACATGCAGCGCTCGGCGCGGCGTGGCGCGCCTTATCCGGCGACCACGCGGGGGCGGGAGTATCTCGGCTTCCGGGTAGCGAAAAGCCTCGACTGAGCGCGCGCCGGTACCCTTTTTCCGAGCGATCGGGCTCAGTCGAGGATCGCCTTGCGCTCCTCGGCCGAGAAGCCGAGCTCTTCGAGGATCGCCGCGCTGTGTTCTCCCAGACGCGGAGGCGGGTCCTGCACGTGCGGGCGGTCGCTGCCGAAGAGGAATCCGGCATTCACGATCTGCACATCTTCGCGTTCCGGCAGGCTCGGGATGTGCAGCGGCAGGCGCACCGACCGTTCATCGAGCCCCGGTAGCGAGACGGCTTCGGCCACGTCACGCACCATGCCGCAGGGGATTCCCGCCCGACTCAGGCGCTCTTCCCAACGATGGGCATCATCCGTCGAGAACACCTGGCGCAGCTCTGCCTGCAGCGCTTCGGTGTGGCGCCGTCTCAGATCGGGTGTGGCGTATCGCGGGTCCGTGATCCAGTGTTCGCGGCCCACTTCGCGCGCGAGCATCTCGAACTGGGACTGCTGGACGACGCCCAGTGAAATCCGGCGGCCATCGCGCGCTTGGAAAAGCGCCGAGGTGGGCTGGCCGCTGTATCCGGTATTGCCGGTGCGCTCGAGCGCGCGACCCGTGACGAGATAGGGCACGGCCGCGGAGGTCATGAATGCGATGCTCGCGTCGAACATCGCCACATCGATGTATTCGCCGCGGCCTTCGCGTTCGCGCCGCAAGAGTGCGGCGAGGATTGCGAAAGCGGCGGTCTGGCCCGTGAGCGTGTCGACCACGGGAAACCCTACGCGCGCCGGCGCATCGCCCGCTACACCGCCGAGCGTCATCATGCCGCTCGTGGCCTGGACGATGTTGTCGATCGCCGGCCAGTCGCGCCTGGGGCCTTGTTGCCCGTAACCGGATACGGAGCAGTACACGATTCGCGGTTGCAGGGCCCGTGCAGTCTCGTAGTCGAGCCCCAGTCGCGCCATGACGCCCGGGCGGAAGTTCTCCAGCAACACATCCGAGCTTGCCACCAGGCGTCGCGCCGCCTCGCGGGCCTGCGGGCGCTTGAGATCGAGTGTGATCGACTGCTTTCCGGCATTCACCGCGATGAAAGCGGGCGCCATGCCGTCGTAGCGCCGGTCATTGCCGTAGTAGCGCATGGCATCGCCGCGGCCCGGCGTTTCGACCTTGATGACCTGCGCCCCAAGCAGGCAAAGCAGGTGGGACGCATACGGCCCAGCCATGACGTGACTGAAGTCGGCGACGCGAATACCCTCGAGCGGTTTACGGATCATTTCCCTTCTCACACTGAACACTGCCGTTCACTCCCAACCCGTTCGCGATGGCGCGCGCGCGGCGGAAGCTCCTCATCCCGTCGATGCCGTAGCGTGCAAGTCCGAGAGCCCGGCGCTGCGCATCCCGTTCGTAGATGGCGTCGAAACGGTTCTGGTCCGCTTGCGGCATGTCGAAAAACTGTATCCCCTGTTCGCGGCCCGCTTTTTCACCGGCGAGGTCGGCGGCGGAGATTTCCGTTGCGAGCGCCTGCTCCCAGACGGTGACGCTGCGTTCGAGCAGGGCGCGCTGGCTCGCGGTCAGCTGATTCCACTTGCGCTCGCCCATCGCCCGGGACGCATACGCCCCCCGGGGAATGCGGATGGTGTTGAAGTACTTCGCGACTTCGGCGAAGTGCAACGAACGCAATGTATCGAGTGGAGCGACCACGCCGTCCAGCACGCCCTTGGCGAGAGCCGAATACACATCCCCCATGGGCATGTCGACGGGGTCGGCTCCCAAGTCATCGAGCACGCCGAGCAGCTCTGACGGCGCGCGCAGGCGCAGGCCGCGCAGATCCTGCAGCGTGCGCACCTGGCGCTCCCGCGTAAGGATTCCCGGGAGATTTCCCCCTTGCAGGGCCAGCACTTTGAGGCCTCGCAGTTCGTGAGCAAGCTGGGGCTCCGAGGCCTGCAGGCATCGATACAGCGACGTTTGCTGCTCGAACGTGGTGGTTCCGAGATAGAAGCCCGCCTGGGCGCGGGTGAACTGCGTTCCTCCGCGCGAGTAGATCGGGGTGATGAGCCCGATATCCGCGACTCCGTGGCGCAGCTCGATCAGCGACTGCTCAGACGAGAGCAGCGTCCCGGACCAATACGGCTTGATACGGAGGGTGCCGCCAGACTGCTCCTCGATCCACTTCATCCATGTGATATCGGCGCGGCTGAACGGATGTTGCGGCGAGTAGGCACTCGCATAAGTCAGCACCGTTACACCCGGCTCCTGTGGATCGCGCGCGCACCCGCCCAGGGCGAGCGCGCACATCGCGACCCACGCCCAACGGATCACGCGATACCTCTTTCAACGAGGAACTCACCCACGTGCGCGACCATTCGGTCGTGGCTCCAGCCGTTCGCATCCACCATGTCCGCAGAGAGCATCAGCGTCGGTACGCCGGCGGCTTCGAGCGACTGCTTCGTCAGCAACGTTCCGGATTGCGCGAGGCGGTTGTCCGGCGGCACCAGCATCACGGCGGCATCGATGCCGCAACGCTTCGCTTCGCTCTGCATCCACGAGTTCATCCACGGCGGCAGATGCAGGACCTCGTTCATCGAGCAGATGCGGCTCGCGAGTGCGTGCAGCGGTCGCCCCTGCACCTCGCGGATGTACTGCGGGCCGGCGAACGGCATGTACATCGACCAGACGAACACGGCGCCGTAGCGTTGCTCGAGAGCGGTGTAGAAGCCCGGATCGTGCCAGAGGCCCGCACCGATCCACATGAGGCGGCAGCGTTCGTTGTCGCTTACCGCGGCGCCGGTTGCCACACGCTGCGCGACCTCGTCGCGGAAGCGGCGGGCATGCGCGACCGCCCAGGGGGAGCCGCGATGCCACTGGGGAATCATCGTGTTCGGCATCTGGTCGGTGATCGATACCGGACAGGGGTGCGTGCTGCCGATGAGGCGCGCGGCCTCTGCGATGTAGCCTTCCTGCTCGTTGATCGCCGTCATGAGCTGCACCAGGCGCTCTTGTTCGAACTTGCGGCCGGTGCGCCGCTCGAGGAGGGCGATGAGCTCGCGCATCTCGCCCACCATCAGCTCGATGCGGTCGCGCTCATAGACTTCTTCCCATTGCGTGTTCGACTTCTCGAACCACGCCGGATCCTTGTGAGTCCAGGCAGGCGCCTCGAGCGCGAAGAACTCGGTGCCGAGCGCGCGCGCCCACTGCGAGAACACATGCTCGATACAGTCGCAGGTGAGGCGCGCGACGAGCACCGTGGGGCGCGGCAAGCCTCCCCACGGGGCGGTGGCAGGATCGTTCGCCAACGTGCACGCCAGGCCGAGCGAGCAGTACCGGCAGCTGTTGGACGGGTAGCCGAGGTCGTCCAGCACCTTGAAATAGTGCTGGGAGAGCTGTTTCGCGGAGATGTAGGCGGACCACCATTGATTCGTGATCAACGGGATGTCCATCACATGGAAGATCTCGTGCGGCGTATCCGCCTGGGCGATGGCAAAGGGCTCGCCGTTCTCCACAACGCGCCGCCTGAGCTCGGCGACGAATGCGCGCTGATAAGCGGTGGCCGCTTGCGTGCATTGAAGCTGCTTGCGACTGCGGTGGCCGGAAGAGGCGTGAATCGTCATCGGAAGACTCCCATCTCGCGCAGCTGCGCGACCCGCTCCGGACCGAGGCCCGCGAGCTGCGCCACTGCATCAGTGTGTTCGCCGAGGCGTGGCGCGCGATACGGCTCGATGCGGTTCCTGGAGAAGCTCATCGGGGTGCGAACGTGGCCAAAGGCGCCCAGCAGGGGATGATCGAGGCGCACCAGCGCGCCCCTGAATGCAAGCTGCGGATCGCGCTCGATGAGGTCCTGCACATCCTGCACCACACCGGCAGCGATACCGCGCGTCTGAAGCGCCGCGACCAGGGCCGCGTCCTCTTGCCCTTGCGTCCACGCGGCAAGGCGCGCATCGCGCTCCTCCGCAGCCTGCGTATCGGGATCGATACCGGCGAGCGCGCAGAGTGTACGCCACGCCTCAGCGGTGCCCAGCGAAATGGCGATCCATCGGTCCGCACCCTTCGCCGGATAGACGCCCTGATGGTAGAAGGCCGCGTCGCGATTGCCTTGCCGCTCCGGGCGCTCGCCGCGCGAAGCGGCCGCGATCGCCTCGTACATCTGTTGAGCGCAGATCTCGTACATGGCTGCGTCGATGTGCTCGCCGACTCCGTTCTGCCGTCGCCGAAGGAGCGCGGCTGAGACCGCTGCGGCCATGACGTAGGGCACGATCACGTCGCCGTAGGGCACCGCGCCCGGGATCACGGGACCGCGATCGGGCCAGCCGGTGAGATACGTGCGGCCGGACAGGGCCGCGCCGGTGCCATCGACCCCCCACTCCTGCGCGAGCGGTCCGCTCTGACCGAAGACGCT
>JBDZVF010000644.1:0-2690 GCA_040255575.1 Pseudomonadota bacterium
AGTTATTGCACTGGAGCACCACGCCCACGATGTTCTTGCCGATGTCGTGCACGTCGCCCTTAACCGTGGCGATGACCACGCGGCCGTTCGTCTGCCGGGCGCCATCCTTCTCCTTCTCGATGAAGGGGATGAGGTGCGCCACCGCCTTCTTCATCACGCGCGCGCTCTTCACCACCTGCGGCAGGAACATCTTGCCCGAGCCGAAGAGATCGCCGACGACGTTCATGCCGTCCATCAGCGGACCTTCGATCACCTGCAAGGGACGGGCGAACGTCGTGCGCGCCTCCTCCGTGTCCGCAATGATGAAGTCGTCGATGCCTTTGACGAGCGCGTGCTCGAGCCGCTTCGCGACCGGCAGATTGCGCCACTCGAGGTCCGCTTCACGCTGCCTGCCCGCCTCGCCCTTGAAGCGCGCAGCGATCGTGACGAGCCGCTCCGTTGCATCGGGGCGGCGATTGAGCACCACGTCTTCACACGCTTCGCGCAGCTCGGCGTCGATCTCGGCATAGATCGCGAGCTGCCCGGCGTTCACGATGCCCATGTCCATGCCATTGTTGATGGCGTGGTACAGGAACACGGCATGGATTGCCTCGCGCACCGGGTCGTTGCCGCGGAAAGAGAACGAGACGTTGCTCACGCCGCCGCTCACCATCGAATGCGGCAACCGCTCCTTGATGAGGCGGGTCGCTTCGATGAACGCCTTGCCGTACTCGTTATGCTCCTCCATGCCGGTGGCGATGGCGAAGATGTTCGGGTCGAAGATGATGTCTTCCGGCGCGAAACCGATCTTCTCGGTCAGCACCTTGTAGGCGCGCTCGCAGATGCTGAACTTGCGCTCCAGCGTATCGCCCTGGCCCTGCTCATCGAACGCCATCACGACGACGGCCGCGCCATAGCGCAGCACTTTCTTCGCGTGCTCGATGAACGGACCCTCGCCTTCCTTCATGCTGATGGAATTGACGACCGCCTTGCCCTGCACGCACTTGAGGCCGGCTTCGATGACGGTCCACTTGGATGAGTCCAGCATGATCGGCACGCGTGCAATGTCCGGCTCGCTCGCGATGAGGTGCAGGAAGCGCACCATGGCCGCTTCGGAGTCGAGCATGCCCTCGTCCATGTTCACGTCGACCATCTGCGCGCCCGCCGCCACTTGCTGACGCGCGATGTCGAGCGCGGCAGCATAATCCCCCGCCTCGATCAATTTGCGGAATTTCGCTGAGCCGGTGACGTTGGTGCGCTCACCCACGTTCACAAATAGCGAATCGTCGCCGATGTTCAGCGGCTCGAGGCCGGAGAGGCGGCACTTCACTGGCAGCACCGGAATCTCCCGGCGCGGGATGGTCTTCAGTGAGTCGCGGATCAGCCGGATGTGCTCGGGCGTGGTGCCACAGCACCCGCCGACGATGTTGAGCCAGCCCGAAGCGGCGAACTCGCGCAGGATCTCCGCGGTCTCCTGTGGCTCCTCATCGTATTCACCGAACGCGTTCGGCAGACCGGCGTTGGGATAGGCGCAAACGTAGGTATTCGCGACACGCGCGAGCTCGGCCACATAAGGGCGCAGCTGCCGCCCGCCGAGCGCGCAGTTGAGACCCACAGCGAGAGGCTTCGCGTGGCGGATCGAGTTCCAGAACGCCTCCGTTGTCTGGCCGGACAGCGTGCGACCCGAGGCATCGGTGATCGTGCCGGAGATGATGATGGGCACTTCCATGCCCAGCTCCTCGAACACGGTCTGCACGGCGAAAATCGCCGCCTTCGCATTCAGCGTGTCGAAGATCGTCTCGATGAGCAGCAGATCCACGCCACCTCGCAGCAGCGAGCGGGCCGCTTCGGAATACGTGGTAACGAGCTCATCGAAGGTGACATTGCGGTATGCGGGATCGTTCACGTCCGGCGAGAGCGAGCACATGCGACTGGTCGGCCCCAGTGCACCGGCGACCCACGCGGGGCGCCCCGCCTTCGCCGAGAACTCATCGACGGTGCGGCGGGCGATCTGTGCCGCCCGGTAGTTCATCTCGGCGACCAGCGCCTCCATGCCGTAATCGGCCTGGGAGATTGCGGTCGAGTTGAACGTGTTCGTCTCGACGATATCCGCGCCCGCTTCGAGGTATTCGCGATGAATCGCGCCGATGAGCTCGGGCCGCGTGAGCACGAGAAGGTCGTTGTTGCCGCGGATGTCGCGCCCGTAATCGCGGAAGCGCTCGCCGCGAAACGCCTGCTCGTCCAGCTTCTCACGCTGGATCATGGTGCCCATCGCGCCATCGAGCAGCACGATGCGCTCTTCGAGCGTCTTCTTCAGTTTCCTGATGCGCTCCTGCCGCTCGCTCTCATTGATGGGAGAGATGCTGAATGGCGCTGCCGTGGCACGCGCGCCGGAGCCTTCCAGCGCACGCGCCGGCTGAGGCTTAGATGATGTGTCAGTGTGCGCGTGCGCGCCGTGATTGCAGGTACTCATGCTACGGCTCTCCCAGCAACCCGCGTTCCATCCATGAAAGGTGGTCGCGGAGCGAAGTCAGTCACACCCGGACGAACTCCGAGCGCATGGCAGATGGCGAACGTCAGCTCCGCCCGGTTCAGTGTGTAGAAATGGAATTCGGTCACGCCTTCCTGCAGCAGGTCCTGCACCTGCTCGATGGCGACGCTCGCCGCGATGAGACGACGCGTCTCCGGGTCGTTATCGAGGCCGACGAAAC
>JBDZVF010000645.1:0-2690 GCA_040255575.1 Pseudomonadota bacterium
ATGCGGTGCTCTACTACGCGCCACTCATGTTCAAGAACATGGGTCTGGACACCAACGCCTCGCTCCTTCAGACCGTCATCGTCGGCATCGCCAACGTGGCTTTCACGCTGGTCGCCCTCGTCACCGTGGATAGGTGGGGACGCAAGCCCCTGCTCGTTCTCGGTGCGGTGGTGATGGCGATCTCGATGCTGGTTCTCGGCACGCTGTTCGCGACGAACCAGTATGGAATCGTCGCGCTCATCGCCGTCATCGCCTACATCGCCGGGTTCGCGCTGTCGTGGGGTCCCGTCGTGTGGGTGCTGCTGGCCGAGATTTTCCCCAATGCCGTGAAGAACAAGGCCATGGCCATTGCGGTGTGCGCACAATGGCTCGCCAACATCCTCGTTTCCACCACATTCAAGGTGCTCATCGATAACTCCTGGCTGAACGCGCTGTTCAATCACGGGTTCGTGTATTGGATCTACGGCGGCATGAGTGTGCTCGCCGCGTTCTTTGTGTTGCGTTACGTGCCCGAGACGAAGGGCCGCACGCTCGAGGAAATCAACCAGCTGTGGGTGAAGCGTCAGTAATGTTGATAGAGCATCTTCCCGCCGACTGGCGGGGCGCCCTCCTGCTTGGGCGCCTGCAGACGCGCGAGGGCCCGACGCCCATTCTCGTGAGTGGCGGCCGGGTGCAGGACGTGTCGCGCATCGCGCCGACGGTGGCGCAGTTCCTCGAAGCCTGGACGGGCGAGTTGCCCGCCGGCGAAGACCTGGGTCCTCTCGAGCAACTGCCGCTCGCGCCAGCCTATGCGGACGCCGCAGCCGTGCCGCGTCTGCTTTCACCCATCGATCTTCAATGCATCAAGGCGGCGGGTGTCACCTTCGCGGTGTCCGCTATCGAGCGAGTCATCGAGGAGCGCGCGCGGGGCGATGCCGCGCGAGCCGAAAGCCTGCGCAAGGATCTGCGCGATCGCGTCGGCGCGGACGTCCGCAATGTGAAGCCGGGTTCCGAAGACGCGAAGCGACTCAAGGCCGCGCTGATCGCGGATGGCTTGTGGTCGCAGTACCTGGAGGTGGCCATTGGTCCCGATGCCGAGGTTTTCACGAAGGCGCCGCCCCTGTCGTCGGTCGGTTGGGGCGATTGGGTGGGCGTGCGTGCCGATTCGGCCTGGAACAACCCTGAGCCTGAAGTTGTACTCGCTTGTGATCGCGCTGGGCGAATCCTCGGCGCCACCCTCGGCAACGACGTCAACCTGCGGGACCTCGAAGGTCGTAGCGCGCTCCTGCTCGGCAAGGCGAAAGACAACAACGCCTCGTGTGCCCTGGGGCCGTTCATCCGCCTGTTCGATGCGCGCTTCACGCTCGACGAGGTGCGCAAGGCCGTCGTGCGGCTGGAGATCGTGGGCGAGGAAGGCTTCCGGCTCGAAGGCCAGAGCTCCATGGGGCTCATCAGCCGCGACCCGGCGGAGCTCGTCGAGCAGACGCTCGGCAGGAATCATCAATACCCGGACGGCTTCGTGCTGTTCCTGGGAACCATGTTCGCGCCCATCGAGGATCGCGACGCGCCCGGTCTCGGCTTCACGCACAAGCCGGGGGATATCGTGCGCGTTTCGACGGAGCGCCTCGGTGTGCTCGAGAACAAAGTGACAACGTGCGACAAGGCGCCGCCCTGGGCATTCGGCATGACGGATCTCATGCACAATCTCGCGAAGCGCGGATTGCTCGGCGCGGCCTCGAGGAGGGCGTGACATGAGCGCCGTGACGACTGCAGAGCTTTCCCATTACATCAACGGCGAGTGGGTGCGCGGCGAGGCCGCGCTCGACAGCCTGAACCCTTCCGATACGCGGGACATTGTCGCGCGCGCTCCGTCGGATGACGGCACGGCGATGAACGAGGCCGTGAAGGCGGCCCAGGCCGCGCTGCCCGGCTGGTCCAACGCGAGCCCCGAAGTGCGCAGCGACGTGCTCGACAAGGTCGGCGCCACGCTGCTCGCGCGCAAGGAGGAGCTCGGTCGCCTCCTGTCGCGCGAAGAAGGCAAGACGCTTGCGGAAGGCATCGGCGAAGTGGCACGCGCCGGGCGCATCTTCAAGTTCTTCGCGGGCGAGGCGTTGCGCCGTCATGGCGTCACGGTGGATTCGACTCGCCCCGGGATTGATGTCGCAACTTACCGGGAGCCGCTGGGCGTGGTAGGCCTCATCACGCCGTGGAATTTTCCGATCGCGATCCCGGCCTGGAAGAGCGCGCCCGCGCTCGCATTCGGCAACACCGTGGTGATGAAGCCCGCGTCGCTGACTCCGGCGATTGCGTATGCGATGACGCAGATCATCCACGACGCTGGCGCGCCGAAGGGTGTGTTCAACCTCGTGATCGGCGGCGGCGCGGCGGGAAATGTGCTCGCCTCGCATCCTGATGTCGCGGCGATTTCATTTACTGGCTCGCAGAGCGTGGGCGCCCGGGTAGCGAATGCGGCCCTGTCGCACCAGGCGCGTGTGCAGCTCGAGATGGGCGGCAAGAATCCGCTCGTCGTGCTCGATGATTGCGATCTCGACCGCGCGGTCCAGTGCGCGCTCGACGGCGCCTTTTTTGCCACCGGGCAGCGTTGCACGGCTTCCAGCCGCATCATCGTCACGGAAGGGATTCACGATCGCTTCGTGAGCGCCCTCGCCGCAAGGGTCTCGGCGCTGCGGGTAGGTGATGCGCTCGCCCCT
>JBDZVF010000120.1:0-14621 GCA_040255575.1 Pseudomonadota bacterium
GGCCACCTGCCCGGCGAACACGAAGATACCGGTGCCGATGGTCGCGCCGAGGCCCACCGCCATCAGCGCAAGCGGCCCGAGCGCCCGGCGCAACCGGCCTTCGCCCCCCACAGGCACTTCTCTCACCGTCTGAACGCTGAAAAATTGTCGCAGGAATGAGCTCATGAAGTGCCGCAGCCCCGGGAGGTGAAATTTCGGCGGAGTGTACGCGGTTCGGCCCATTGTCGCCCCGGCGGTCCACAGCCCATGGCGGTGAGGTCGCGCGCCGGTGTGGGGTTCGCCCGACGCTCAGTAGAGGTAGCGCGGAAAGAGCATGAAGAACACGTCCTGCACTCGTTGCCAGCCGCTGCGAGCGGGCTGACGAGTCAGCGGCTTACCCTCCGCGATCCATTGCAGGTGGCCGTTTTCATTGAGGCTTACGCGCCAGGCGTTCTGCGGGAGCATCCCCCCATCCATGATGTCCGCGATTTCGCGGGCGAAGGGCTCGCTGTCGATGACCACGCCCATTTCGCTGTTCAGCTCCTGCGAGCGGGGGTCGAGATTCATGGAGCCCACGAAGACCCGCTTGCGATCCACCACGATCGCTTTCACGTGCAGGCCCATGAAGTCCGCGTGCACCGGCGGTGTGTCCGCGAGCGTCTTCGCGATCTCGGCGTCCGGCCGGGATTCGTACAGCTCCACGCCAGACTTCAGCAGCGGTTTGCGCCAACGTTTGTAGTGGCTGTTGACGGCGGGCACGTCCTGCGAAGCGAGCGAGTTGGTGAGCACCTTCACGGTGACGCCACGCGCCTGCAGATCCTGGAAGAGCTTGATGTCGACGTCGTCAGGGATGATGTACGAGTTGGTGATGAGGAGCTCCGTCTTCGCGCTCGCCATGAAGTTGCGTATGGCATCCGGCATGCGATGGCGGACGGCATTGGGCTGGGGAAGGTCGGTGAGCACATGGCTTGGACCGATGTGAGCGCTCTTCGCAAAGCCGGCAAGATCCGCCGCCCAGTCCTTGCGATCGAGCGGGAATCGGTCGAGCACCGGCGTGCCTTCGAGGGACTGCAGGGTGCGCGGTCTCTGGGCGCGCAGGTCCCGGGCCGTTGCGCCGAGCTGCAGGGCGCTCACGGGCACCACCCAGTCGCTGTTCCAGAAGCGGTCGAAGACCGTGGAAGTCTGGCGCGCCACTGGGCCGAGGCCGAGCACGTCCAGATCGAGGAAGTTGAACTCCTGCGCGAAACCGAAGTACTCGTTGCCGAGGTTGCGTCCACCGAGGATCACCGCCCGGTTGTCCGCCACCAGCATCTTGTTGTGCATGCGCTGATTCATGACGTCCATGCGCCGCAGGAAGTCGATGCCGCGGCCGAGCAGCGAGCGCGCCCGGAATGCGTTGAAGAGCCGCAGCTCGATGTTCGCGTGTGCATTCAGCAGGGCCGTCTGCCAATCCCGCACCTTGGGGGTGCGGTCGTCCTTCAGGAGCGTCGTGAGGTCGTCGAGGATGATGCGCACCTTCACGCCGCGGTTCGCGGCGTCGATCACGTGCTTCATCAGCAGCTCGCCGGTCTCGTCTTCCCACCAGAAGTAGTACTGGATGTCGAGCGAGGTTTGCGCCGAGTCGATGAGGGCGAGGCGCCAGCGGAGCGCGTCCTCGTTGGAGTCGAGCGCCTTCCAGGCGGAGCCTTCCATCCCGAGCCGCGAGTGCAGGCTGTTCTCGAGCGCCGCGAGCGGACCGCTGGGCTGCGGCAGAATGGCGTAACCGACAGGCCCCCTCGGTAACTTGTCGGGCAGCGTCGCGCAGCCCGACAAGGCGAAGGTCAGAATCAGCAGGAATGCGAGGCACGATCGGGCTGCCACGCAGGCTAAAGCCGCAACTGGACGAAAGGTTCCCGTCGTGCGGGCGGAGCGGCCAGTAATCACTTACCGGGTCCGCAATCCGCAGTCGCGACAGGCGTGCAGCAGGCGGCGCGTGACTCACGCCGCCTGCCGCCCGGGTGAGCTACCCGTCGAGCGTGCTCTGTCGAGATTCGCGAGCCCGGACCAATGGGCTCGCGGGCCGGTGCCGCTAACGAGTTCCGCCGGCGCGTGGGGTGTCGAGATTCGGCGCGTCGCCGGCGTGCTGGTCGGTCAAGGCGAACTTCACGCGGAAGGTCACTTGCCGCGGCCGTCGCGTCGGATTGTTGAAGCGCACGCCCATGGCGACCCTGGTAGCGGCCTCCGCGAAGCCGTACGACGTGTCGGCCGGAGAGATTTCGACAATCTGCACGTAGGTGACGCGGCCTTCCTCGTTGAGGGTGGCGTTGACCAGCGCCCAACCTTCCACGCCCTGGCGTGCTGCGTCGGCCGGATAATTGCTCGGGTCCCTGGCATTGCCGATGTCGACCATGTGGGGCTCGGCGGGGTTGGCGGTAGCCCCTGTGACTCCGTTGACCCGGTTGGGCACGGCAGGCGACTGCGCCGTTGCCGCGGCCAGCACGAAGAGCGGAAGCAGCGCGAGCACCGCCGCTGCGCGCACCCAGCGGCGCGGCGGCGAGGCGGGCGGAATGTTCGAGATGATGCGCTCGATCCGCGCGGCGATGTTCGAGCGCGCCGCCGCCGTCACCGTCGTGGGCGCCGGATGCCGCGCGATCTCGAGCAGCAGGTCGGCATACGCCGTGCGATCGAGCGTCAGCTCGATGACGGCATCGTCGCTGGTCGTTTCCGCAAGATCCGCAAGTCGTCGGTTGAGCCACCATGCGAGCGGATTAAACCAGAACAGGCAGGCGTGCAGGCGAGCAAGCCATTGCACGTAGCAGTCACCGGACCTCACGTGTGAGCGCTCGTGCGACAGGATGGCTTTCAGTGTCGCCTCGTCCCAGTCCACCGAGGACGAGGGCAGCAGGATGGTCGACCCGAATGTCGCCGGGCTCGCGACCCTGGGGCTGACGCGAACGTCGAGACTTTCACCCGCCTGCGCCAGCGGAATCGCGGAGCGCCGGATGCGCCAGGTCGCGAACCAGCCGATGGCGAAGCGAATCAGGAGCGCAGTGGCGACCAGGCCGTACACGGCGGTGGCTGCGCCGAGCAGCCCTTGCAGACCCGAGATCGGTGCCGCCTGCGCGCTGTCGCTCATGGATTGAGTGAGCGTGATGATGTAGGTCGGCATGTCGAAGCTTGGCGCCATGCGCGCCCACAGGGCAAAGGGCATGGCGAGCGAAGCGATGAGCACGGCGATCCAGATGGTCTTCTGCAGATGGGGATTGCGCGGCCTCAAGAGCCACAGGGCGAGCCACACGACGACGCCCAGCACGAGCGACCTTGCGGCCGCTTCCAGGAGCAGCGGGATCATGATTTGCGTCCTCCCTTGGTGTCCTTGTCTTTGGCTTTGTCCGCGTCTGCGTTCCGGGCCTTCGCGATCTTGTCAGCCAGGCGTTGCAGCTCGCGGCGATCGAGCACCTTGGTGTCGATGAGGCCCACGAGCACTTCCTCGACGGAGCCGCCGCAGAAGCGGTCGACGATGCGCTTCACGGCTCGCGCCGCTGCCCGGCCCGGAGTGTCGGCGGCCTTGTAGATGAAAGTGCGGTTGTCGACGGTGTGGGTGAGATGGCCTTTTTCCTCGAGGCGTTTCAGCACCGTGCGGACGGTGGACTCCTTGAGGGGGCGGGAGAGCGCCTTCTGCACGGAGTCCGCGGTGCTGGGGCCGTTTTGCCAGACCAGATGCAGGACTTCGCGTTCGAGGTCGCCCAGGTCGGAGACGCTGTGGGTCATGCTCGTTACCTCGTGTAGTGCTACGGACGGTAGCACTGGCGGGTATGCCGATGCAAGAACTCAGGCGACCTGGCGCCGGGGCTCGCACTCCGCCGGCTTGGCGAGCGTCGGTGCTCCGAACAGCTGCGTGCAGAGCTCGTCGGCGGCGAGCACGAGCACCAACCCATCCTGCGCATTCACCGGCTGGATGGCCTGCTCGACGAGCAGTGAGGCGGTGTTTTTCTCGAGCACCGTGACCGGCAGCAACCGGTCGCTCGGCACTTCCGGGTTATCCCCCAGCGCCTCGACCAGCAAGCCGATGGGCCGCTCCCGCCCGGGCAATCGCATCAGGATCACGGCGGACGGTTCTTCAATGTTCGGCGTATCGAGCATCGCAGCCAGATCAACAACCGGCACCGCGCCCTCGCCATGCATAATCACGCCCGCCCACGGCACCCCGGCAGTCTTGATGGACTGCACGGCCTTCGCATCAACGGCTTCAATGACGCACGAAGTGGGTAGCGCATACCACGCTCCACTCGCGGCAAACGTGGTGAACTCCCGCATCTCGCTCCGCGCGTGATCGTTGCGCGCAGCGGTGCACTGGGGCAGCGGCTTCCGCTGCGCGATGCCCTGTTCAGGCACCGCGCCGACCGGCAGCAACACCACCGCATGTGCGCCGATCCCGGGATATTCACGGTATCCCGTATCTGATCGCGAGCCGATCGCGTAGTGCTGATCGCCGACGCGCCGAACCTGCGCGCCACTCGATGAGACGCTCTTGCGAATGGCCTCGAGCATCTCATCCGACTCCGCGATCGACGCATCGGTGGAGCACATGACGCGCCCTTCCCGATCGAGCATCACGGCCCGGCAACCGCGGATGAGCTTGCCCTGCTCATCATGCGGAAGCGTATCGGTCAGCATCGCGTTGAGCTGCGCACAGGCGTCGAACACCACGGCAACACCGCCCGCCACGCGCCGATCGATGCCTCGAACGGTGGCGCTGTAGACGAGCGTGCTTTTTCCATCTGCCAGCGAGCTCGGCCCGAACTTCGATACGCAGTAGCCCTGTGAGTCCACGAGGTCGAGCGTCTCGAGGGCCCACGGCTCGTCGATCTGCGCGCCGATGAGGTGCGACTGCGCTTCACGCGACACCGCCACGATGCGCCGATCCGCATCGAACAGCACGATGCTCGAGTACACGGTATAGAGCGAATTGATGTGTTGGAGCACAGCGGACGCGGCCTGCGCGTCGCAGCCCTCACGGCCGGTCAGCGTGCCGGCGAGGACGCCATTCAGCGCCCACCAGCGGCAATCGTTCGCTCGCTCGTAGAGGTTGCGCGCAAACAGCTCCACGGCGAGCGCCGCCATGAACTCGCTATCCTGAAGCACGGACGACACCGCCGTCTCGTGCAGCTCACCGATCGAGCGCTCGAAGACATCCTTCGTCTTGCGCCCCATGTTGCTGATCTCACGCAGCAGCGCCTTGGCGAACGTGACGTTCGTGGCGGAGCCGGTCGACAGGCGCACGCTGCCGTTCCACACGGAGCGATTGAGGTCACGCTGAATCGAATCGGCCTGGCGCGGAATCTCGCGCAGGGCCGCGGAGAAGACCGCCGGATTCCGGCGAATATCGGCGAGCGCTTCCGGGCTGCATCGAAGCTCCTTCGTGCGATCCTTCGTCTCGAAGGCACGCTCGACCGGCACCATCACGTGCCCGCGCCAGGGCGGGCCGGCATAGCCTTGATAAGGTTTCGCGCTACGGGTGATAGCCAGGTACTCACGCCCCGCGAAACGCACGATGCCTCCGCGCGGTCCCGTCGCCGCGGGCATGTGCGCGCCGGCCGGACATTGATACGGATCCGTGCTCGCGATCACCTGATTCCGATCGTCGATGAGCGCTAGCACGCTCCAGTCGGTCTCCTGACGCAGCCTGTCGAAGATCCCGGTGCATTCGTCTTCGAGCTTGAAGCACAGGCAGAGCACGGCAACCGTATCGCCCCGGTAGGCAATACGATTCGAATAGATCAGGGCACGGCGCGCGTCGGGCACCAGGTCGCTTGCAGCGAATGACTCCACGTAGGGCGAGCTGCTGGCAAGCGTTGCGTTGATCACGTTGTCCCGCGTGTGCTCCGGAGCCTTGCCGCCCGGGAGCTGCGCCAGCACCTCACCATTCGGCGCGACCAGCACCACGTTGTTGTAGACGGAGTATTTGGCCACGTACTCCGCCAGCCGGCGCTGGATCGCTTCCCTGGCCATCTGAAGGGTACGAATGGCCCCTTCGGCTTCGTCACCTCCCTCGGCAATCACGGCCTGGAGGGCAGGCGCATCCTTGCAGAACTTGCGAATGGCATCGTCCGCCGCGAGGAAGCCCACGTCGGCCGTGCGTTCGAACAGGTTGCGAACGAGGATGTCGATGGCCACCTGGGCGCGTGCTTCGCAGGCGAGCACGGTCTTCTCGTGGGTTTCGGTGCCCAGATGGGTCACGAGCTGGGAAGCGAGGGTCTCGAACGCCTCGCGGGTGCTGCTGAGATTCGTGCCGTCGTCACCGAGGTGGGAGAGCAGCGCAAGGTTGTCCCACGCTCCCTGGAGGGACGCTAGTCGCTGCCGGTATTCGACAACGGCGGGCATCCACTTCAAAAGCTGCTCTTCGGCCACCGGCTCACCGCGAAAAGGTTATGACAATCGGACGGATAACGACCTTGTGCCACCCGGCTTGAGCTCGCCGCAACCTTGGTAGTGCGAATCGGGAGCCCGGTCACGCGAGCGGCAAGACCTTGCCGCGGTCACGTGCGTCTTGCCGATGCGTGACAGCGGAGTGCCGCCCATTAAGATGCACGCCCATGCAGCTCCATCGCATCCTCCCGATCGTCGCGGGCCTCGTCTTCGCGGTTGTTCTCGTGCTTCCCGCCCGGGCGGAATCGCTCTCCCACGGCCGGTTCAGCAACGTCCAGATCTACCATCCGAGCGGGCCTGTGAAGCAGGTTGCGCTTTTCCTGTCCGGCGATGGCGGCTGGGATCGGGGGATGGCGGCCATGGCGAGCGAAGCCGCCAACCAGGGCTCGCTGGTCATCGGCGTCGATGTGCGCAAGTTCTTCGCGGAGCTGGAGGACGACGACGGAAGCTGCGTGTTCCCCGACGGGGACCTCGAGAACCTGAGCCACTACGTCCAGGCCTACTACAAGCTGCCGACCTACTTCACGCCTGTGCTGGTGGGGTATTCAGCGGGCGCTTCGCTGGCTTACGCGACGCTTGCACAAGCACCGCGCGGCGTCTTTGCCGGCGCGTTGTCTCTCGCGTTCTGCGCGGACCTCGATCTCACCAAGCCCCTTTGCAGGACGGAGCAGTTGCGGTTCACCCCGCGCAAGGAAGGCGGCTCCCGGTTGCTTCCGCCCGAGAGGTTGCGGGCGCCGTGGTTCGTGCTTCAGGGGGCCAAGGACGAGGTATGCCCCGCTGGCGAAGCACGTGAGTTCGTAACCCAGACGCGCAACGCGCACTACGTCGAGCTGCCGAACGTGGGCCACTACTACCGTCGCTCACCGGCCTGGATGCCGCAGTTCAAGGCGTCCTACGCCGCGCTCATGGCGACCGCCACGAAGAGCCTTCCGCCTCCGCCGCCTGGCCTCGCCGAGCTGCCGCTGATCGAGGTGCTCGCCTCCGGCCCCGCTGCCGCGAAGAGCGACGAGTTTGCCGTGCTCTTGTCCGGTGACGGGGGTTGGGCGGGCCTCGACAAGGAAGTGGCGGGCGCGCTCGCTGAGCGTGGCATCCCAGTCGCCGGCATCGATTCGCTTCGCTACTTCTGGAAAGCGCGCACGCCGGCAGGTCTTGCGGCCGACATCGATCGCATCGTCCGGTACTACGCCTACCAGTGGAAGAAGAAGCGAGTGCTGCTGATCGGGTATTCGCAGGGGGCGGACGTGCTGCCGTTCGCCATCAACCGATTGCCGGAAGAGACGCGGGACCTGGTGCAGCTCAACGTGCTCATCGGGCTCGGCAAGGAGGCGGCGTTCGAATTTCACGTCAGCAACTGGTTCAGCGAGAGCCGCGGCGCAGCCGTCAAACCGGAGACGGACAAGCTCTCATCGGCCGACACGCTGTGCCTGTATGGTGCGGACGACGAGGAGTCGCTCTGTCCCACAATTGGTGCAACTCACGCCCGGGTCATCAATCTCGCGGGCGGTCATCACTTCGGTGGCGACTATCGCAAGCTCGCCGAGCTCATCATCCACCAGGCTCAATCCCCAGACTCGGACTCGGTGACGTCCTCATTGCCACGCTGAGGCTCCGCTGCCGCGGCGCGGAGTCGAGCCGGGGATACGCGCTCGCGTCGCGACAGTAAGAAGAGCGGATGGGCGGCCCCATTCACGGCAAGTTGTTGCGCGCCGGCCTCACGACTCGTGGCTCAGAAGAATTCAGCTTCGAGTGACTCGCTTTTCCCGCGCGCTCCCGCTATACCGTGTGCTCCGGCCGGGGACTCGAAATAGAAACACAAGGGAGGAGTCACATGCGTACGCAGCAGGGGCTCACTCGTGCTTTCCTCATGGAAGCGTCGGAGGCACGCATCGCTGTTCTCGCGCGCGAAGGTTCGACGCCGCAGGCACTGGTTGCACGGCGCATGCTCGAAGATCCGCATCTGTATCGTCGTTGGGAATGGGAGCACGACCGTCTCATGCGCGGCGTGGCGGAGACGCGTGCGCACCATCAGATCGCAGCGCTGCGCAGCGCTTGCTTTGGTCTCATCCATCGCAAAGCGCTGTTCGAATATCTGCGCGCGCGCAAGGTGACGGGGCGCGACCGTCACGCCGTCTTCTCGCTCATCCACGGCGACCAGGATTACGCCAAGGCCGTGATCGGCGAGCACAACAATTACCTGCGCTCGCTCTCGAGCCTCGAGTGTTCGCACCATCTGGGCCTCGTGCTGCTCGATGACCGGGCCTTCGGCGCGCCGATGAGCCGCTACGAAGCGCGCTACGCCGATTACTTCCGGGCGTTCTGCGATTCCGCCCTGACCGCGAACCGATACAACAACGACGACACTCTCAGTACACTGCTGCCCTACCTGAAGCGGCAACTGGGCATCCTGCGCCGGGCGATCCTGGCGATGCCGAGGGAGTCGGACAGCGGCGCGTTCCACAAGCTCGATGTCCACACGCCGGCGGCGAACTCCCAGCGGATGTCCCCGTTTCAGCACGGTGAAACTGCCGCCTGAAGCGGGTTGGCGCGCCAGCGCGCGGCCTCTCGTCAGGGATGAAAGGGGCCTTGATGAGTCGGCGTCGAGTGATTTCGCATCCCTTTGTCGGGAGCAGCGCGATAGACGCGCGGCTCGCCCGCTTCGATTGGGCCCGCACCTGCGTGGGCACGCCTGATAAATGGCCGCCGACCTGGCGCGCGGCCATGCGCCTGTGCCTCGACTCCTTCGTGCCGATGGTGGTGCTGCTCGGCAAGGAATATGTGATGGTCTACAACGATGCCTGCGTGCCCGTCGTGGGCGGCAAGCATCCTCGCTGCCTCGGCCGGCCGGCCGCGACCGAGTGGCCGGAGATCTGGTCCGGCATCATCGAGCCGATGGTCCGGCATGTGACCACCACGGGTGAGCCCGCCGGGTCCGACGATCTTTACCTCCCGCTCGAACGCAACGGATATCCGGAAGAAACGCACGTATCTTTCGCGGTAAGCGCCATCCGCGAGGACGACGGCGCGCCGACCGCGCTGCTCGTGACCTTGCGCGAAACCACACAGAAGGTGCTGATCGCGCGCCTCGTGGATTGCCTGGATGCGCTCTCCACGCGCTGCTTTCCTGCCGAGACGGCAGAGGAGGCCTGCCGGATCGCGGCCGAGGTGACCAATGGTTACCTGCGCGATTTGCCGTTCACGCTCATGTACCTGTTGGATGCGGATGGCAAGCGCGCGCGTCTCGCCGCGTACTCAGGTCTCACGTCGGTGCCGGAGAGTGTCGCGCCCGCCGTCGTATCGCTCGATGCCGCACCGGGCTCGACGATGTGGGACATCGCGGGTGTCGTCGCGCGGCAGGTGTCTAGTGAGACGGAGCATGTGAGCGAGCGGATGGCGCCGCATCTGCGCGATCCTTCGTTCGCGCCTCAGGTTGCGATCACCCTGCCGTTGGCGGATCCGTCCGGCGGGCTCAGCGGCGTGCTCGTCATGGGCATCAATCCGATGCGGCCCGCGGCAGAGGGCCGTCGGTTCTCCACGGCGGTGGCCGCGCGCCTCACCACGGCGATCGCGAATGCAAAGGTCAAACAGCGCACGCGCGAGCGTGCGGAGGCGCTGGCGGCGCTCGATCGGGCGAAGACCCTGTTCCTCAGCGACGTGAGCCACGAGTTCCGCACGCCGCTGACGTTATTGCTGAGCCCCCTGAATGATGTGTTGTCGCACGGTTCGCTCAGCGCCAGCGATCGGGATCTTCTGCAGACATCGCGACGGGCGGCCATGCGGTTGCTGAAGCTCGTTCAGTCGATGCTGGACTTTTCCCGCGTCGAAGCGGGGCGCATGCAGGCCGCTTTCGAGTCGACCGATCTCGCCACCGAAACGGCGGATCTCGTCAGCCTGTTCCGCTCGACGTTCGAGCGCGCGAGGCTGCGGCTGGTGGTCGAATGCCCGCCGCTGCCCGAGCCGGTGTTCGTCGATCGGGATATGTGGGAGAAGATCGTTCTCAACCTCGTGAGCAACGCGTTCAAGTTCACGCTGAGCGGCGAGGTGAGCGTGCGTCTCGGCGCGCAAGACGAATGGGTGGTGCTCGAAGTTCGCGACTCCGGGTGCGGAATCGCCGAGGCAGACCTGCCGCGCGTGTTCGAGCGCTTCCATCGCGGGCAGGTCACGAATGCGCGCACGGCGGAGGGTTCGGGTATCGGGCTTTCTCTCGTGCACGAGCTCGTGAAACTGCACGGCGGCGTGATCGACGTGACCAGTGCCCTGAATCAAGGGACGACCGTTACCGTGCGCGTGCGCCGGGGCGCGAAGCATCTGCCGGCGGAGCACGTGGGCGTTCCGCGCCGGACGACGGCGCTTGCAGCGGCCGCGTCGTTTCTCGAGGAAGCATCGGGCTGGGTGGGTGGCGAGGAGCCTCCTTCACGCGCGCGGCGCGCTATGAAAGACGCTGCTTCACGCAAGCGCGGCGGCACCGCCCGAGACCCCGCGGTGCCGGTGGAGAACGATGAGCGCATTCTCGTCGTCGACGACAATGCCGACATGCGTCGTTACCTGCGGCGCATCCTCCAGGAGAATTGGCGCGTCGAGACAGCGAACGACGGCATGGCCGCGCTCGCGAAGGCGCGCAAGTCGCCGCCTGACCTCATCATCGCGGATCTCATGATGCCGGGCCTCGATGGCCTGTCGCTGCTCGGGGCGCTGCGCGATGACCCACGGCTCGCGGACATGCCGGTGATGGTGCTGTCCGCGCGGGCGAATGAAGACGCTTCCATCGATGCGTTGAGTGCCGGCGCCGATGACTATCTGGCGAAGCCGTTCTCGGCGCGCGAGTTGCTGGCACGCGCGGCCGTGCAGCTGGCGCGCAATCGGTTGCGCCGTGCAGAGCGCGTGGCACGGGAGGTCGCGGAGCAGTCGAGTTTCATGAAGGACGAGCTGGTCCAGATGCTCTCGAGCTCGCTGCGCAACCCGCTCAACGTGATGCTCAACACTCTGTCGGTGATAAAGGATCAGGCCTTCGGCACGGAGGAGGCGCGACGCGCGCTGGAGATCATTCGTGCGAGCACCCGCGAGCAGCATCGGCTCATCGACGAGGTGCACGATATTTCCTGCATCACGGCCGGATGCTTCACGGTAGACAAAGCACTCGTGCCTTCGCTGAGCGCGCTCGTGCATGCCGAGGTGGATGCCATCCGGGCGGTCGCGAGCGCGCGACGCGTGCGGATCGAGTCTTTCATCGATTCGGCGGCGAGCGCCTTCGAAGGCGATGCCGCGCGCATGCGGCAGGTCGTACACAACCTGCTGGCGCACGCCCTGGCCTGCACGCAGCCGGGCGGCAATCTGCTGGTGGAATGCCACGGGCGCGGTCAGTTTGGGGAGATTGTGGTGCGTGACAACGGTGCGGGAATCGCGGCCGAGACGCTGCCGCACGTGTTCGAGGCCAACTGGCAGATGCAACACGCGCGGTCCGATGGCGCCCGCACGCCTGGGGTGTGGCTGGGGCTGGCGGTGATCCATCGCATCGTCGAGCTGCATGGCGGGCGGCTGTTCGCGCACAGTGATGGACAGGGCATGGGCGCGGTGTTCACCGTGCGTCTGCCGCTGCAGGCGGCCGCCGTGAAGTTGCCCGGGACGGGCGACGAAGTCGTATCCGGCCCGTTTCGATCGAGCGGCAGGGTGTTACCGAAGCGGCCTGCTCAGGGGCCGACCCCGCGCAAGTAGCTCGGTCATCGCGTGCAGTGGCACGCCGCCGCTGCGACAACGAGTAAAGTAGTGCTTCTTGCGGAGTTCATATCGGAGCATCTTGGTTTCGGGCTCCAGCCGCAGAAAATACCTCCATGGAGGCAGGTTCAATGGCAGACGCTTCGCCAACCGTCACACCGGTCACTACTCACTACGACGCGCTGCTCGCGTCTCGATACACCTGGATGATGGGCGGTCTCGATGGCTGCCTCTCCAGTGCAGGGGCCCTACTCGATGCGGTGGGGCTCACTGATGAAGGGAGTGGGTCGGTGCTCGATCTCGGTGCTGGCGCCGGGTATCACGCACGCGTGTTGGCGAGTCGCGGGTTCACGGTTACTGCGGTCGATACGAGTGAGACTCTGCTGAAGGAGCTCGACGAGGTCTGCGCCGGCTTGCCGGTCACGGCATTGCATGCGGATTTGCTCGACGAAGCGAAGTTTGCCGGGCTCGCGCCCTTCGTTCTGATCCTGTGTGTGGGCGATACGCTGGCGCACCTGCGCTCGATGAAGGATGTGGATGCGCTCATACGCATGGCGGCGCGGCTGCTCGCACCGGGCGGGGCGCTGCTGCTTCAGTTTCGGGAGCAGCCCAGGGATCTGTCACCCCAGGACAGCGTCATCAAGATGCGCGCCGAGCGTGATCGCATCATGCAGTGTGTGCTGCATTTCGAGCCGGAGCGCGTGTGGGTGACGGATGTGGTGCATGAGTGGAATGGGCAGGCGTGGCTCACCACGAAGAGCAGCTATCCCAAATTGCGGATTTCGGTGGAGGCGGTGCTCGAGATTGCCGGGACCGCGGGGCTGAATGTTCGGTTCAACGAGATACTTGCGCGGCAGCGTGTGCTGGTGCTGACACGTAGCGATTCGAAGTAGGGCGGCGGGCTGAAGAAGCCCTCAATCGCCGGGCGGCTAAGAGTGCCGGGAGCCGCGGCGGTAGGGCGAGAAGGCAGTAACGCTTGCCCGAGCGTGAGCAGTGGCGGTTGCTTACGCCAGCGCGTGGCAGCGGTTGAGCGAGGCGAGCGGGTGCCGTTTGCGCGGGGCGAGCGGGTGGCGGTTGCGCGAGGGCGAGCGGGTGGCGGTTGCGCGAGGCGAGCGGGTGGCGCGCCGGCAGGGCGGCGCGCCTTCGACATCTCTTACCGGGGTTCCTCACCCGGCGCCGGATCTTCCATCGGGAAGGTGCGCGCGCCGCTCGTGGCAGGCGGACCTGCCGTGGGGGCAGCCGGCTCGGCCGAGCCGCTGCTCTCCGTACTGTCGCCAGATGACGACGGTGCCGCCGACGCCGTATGGCTCACGCCCGTCGACCCAGAGTCGCTCGTGCTGGTCGCAACAGCAGCCAGGAAGCGACGCGCCGTATCGTCGTTCGTGGTGACCGTGCCATTGATGATGTCAGTCGCGAGCACGCCCTTCTTCTTGTAGAAGTTGGCGTTCGCCTTGCGATCGACGCTGATGGAAGTGCCATCGAGCGCCACGCCTGCGAACAGCCCGCGCGAGCGGGAGTAGGAGTACACCTCGGCGGCGAAATTCTGATCCGTCGCGGCGGACGCCGTACGGCCCACCGGCCCGGCAGCCACCGCTGCATCGGCGCCCAGGGTGAGCTTGCCTCCCGTGATGCCCTCGATACCGGCCTTGGTGGTGAACACCAGGACGATATCCGTGGAGCTGCCACCCCATTGCCAGCCGATGCTGGCACCGGCGAGGGTCACGAAAACCGGGTTGGTGAAGCGGCCATCCTTGTCACGGACGACCATGGCGCCTTTGCCCCAGCGACCGCCGCCGATGAAGGCGAGCTTGGTGACGTTGGGCACTACCACGATGCCGTAGGCGCGATCGAGGAGGCGATCGGGAATGGCGGAGTCACGCTGCGAGCGGACCTCGTCGAGGACTTCGGTCGCCATGAGCAGACGGCCTTCCTCACGAGCTTGTGCGTGGACGTGAGTAGTGGTGAAGGCGAGCGCGAGGCCCATGAGCAGGGCGGAAAGCGCGACGCGATTTCGCATGCTGGTTATCCCCTATGGTCAGAGGTTTCCTGACGCGCGCGAGCTTACCGCATTAAGCCGCGCGAGTTTAGGTTCAGAACCAGACGGACAGGTACAACTGGAAAACGTTCGCGTTCAGTCGGTACAGCGGCTCCGCGCCGGCGAGCACGCCATTGCCGGGGTCAGTGCGGGTCGCATCTCGGAAGTTGTCGTAGTCGATGAGGATGTGATCGAGCCGCGCGTTGAGCGTGCTCTTCTGGATCCACTTCGGTGCCCACGGCACGCTGAACTCGTACGACGCGCCGAATCCCACGGTGTAGCCCGTGTAGCTGGCGAGCTCCTTGTCACGCGCCAGGAAGTTCGCGAAGTCCCGGCGAGGGAACAAGTCGCTGTAGAAGTCCGCCTGGGTCTGGGTGTAGTAGCGCAGCCGCCCGTCAAAGATCCAGCGAGAGCGCCATGGGTGCGTGTACGTAAGGTCCAGCGTATTGGCGCTGATGCCCCACGAATCTGAATAGAACCGGTAGTTGCC
>JBDZVF010000646.1:0-2688 GCA_040255575.1 Pseudomonadota bacterium
GATGTCTATCCCATCGACGAGCAGTCCGCGCTGCTTCGCGATGCTTTGCAGGAACTCCAACGTTGCTTCTACCGCGGACTCGTAACTGCTGTCGCTCACGGGTCGCGTCCTCCATGCCGTTCTTTGAGAGTGGAACCCTCATTGCTTGTCACTCGACTCATTCGCGCCAAATCGATCGGTGGTGGTGCGCTCCTCCTTGCTCAGAAGACCAGCCTTCTCGAGGCGCGCCTCAATGGCTCGCACCGTACGACCGTGTGCTGAAGCGATGTCGGGGATCGGTACGTTGGCTTTGAACTCAGCTACGAGCTGTTCGTGCTCCTCGTCGGTCCAAGTCCGACCGATGTTCTTAGGCAGTTGTGCGCGTCGTGCATCTCGTTCGTTGCAAGATTTGATCGCGCTGACTCCCTCCAACAATGCACGAATGACGTCGGGCTGCTCCAAGACGGAACCATTCGGAATATCGACCCCGGTGGCTGGGTCGGCGCCACGAATAAGCGCGTCAAGGATTCGGAGAGCTTTTGTAGGTGTCATGGTTGCCAGTCGTCCTTTGGGCGTGGATCTGCAAGTGTGTTCGCCTTGGCGATTCGCGGTTCATTCGATTGGGCTTTAATGCTCACGGCGCCTCCTTTTCGTTGAGCCGCGACTGCCCAGCATTCGCCACCAGAACGATGCGTCGTATTTCGATGTTTCTAGCCCGCTCATCCGGAGGAGGTTGCTTGAACTCACCACGAAATCTGATGACGTCCGAGATCGTGGCTGTGGAGAGGCCGAGCTGCGCGGCGAGCTGCCTAATCGTCTTTATGTTCTTTCGCTTGGCTTGGTACGCCAGCAGCGTTTCGTGCCAATCCAGAATCGTCCTGATCTGAGCATCCGTGACTCTCCGTGGGCGACCGACCGTGCTCTTCAATCGCTGCGTTACGAGACTGACGCACGCGGGAGGCCTTCGCGGCTCTTCTTTCTTGCTCTCAATGTGCTTCACGCGCGTCGCTCCAGAAGGCGACCGACTTCGGAGTGCGCTCTACCGAGCACCGCCAATGCCTGATTGAAGGCAACGCAAAGATCGCCGAACGTCGGGTGGTCCTCGAACTCTCGCATCGCCACCCCGATCGTCCGCTGTAAAGCCAAGGACTCCGACAGGAGTCGGATGATCTCCGACCGATTGAGCGCAGTCCTATCCGCGGACTTTCCACCCGTGCGCTCACGAGAGTAGGCTGCCAGTGGCCTACCAACACCGCCTCGACGCGGGTGGCTAGTCTGTCTCTGGCGCGCCGGGGACTTGCGCTCGGCGGCGTGTGTCGAGAGTTGCCTGCGGTTAGACTTCTTCGCAGCCATTGTCCTCTCCTCGTTAGAGGGCTGTGGTCAGGCGTCCGCTCGTGTTACCAGCACGGGCGGGCGCCGCTCCTTCCAAGTTCTCATCTGTATCTGCTGCCTTGTGGGTGCACCCCGACGCAGTTTCGCGAGTCAATGCTAGATATATGTAGTCTATATTTATATCTGTAGAGCTGCAACTGGCGCGGCCGTAGGGTTCGCCCCTATGAAAGGCCGAGCTCTGTCAGAACCTGAACGGGTTGGTGTCGCGCTTAGGAAGCAGCGAGAGGCGCTCGGTATCAGTCAAGAGGCGTTCGCAGACAAGATCGAGATGCACCGGACGTACTACGGTGCGCTGGAACGCGGCGAGACCAATCTCACTCTCCGCACCCTGCGCCGCGTCTGCACCGGCCTTGGCGTAAAGATTTGGGAAGTGCTGAAGGACGCTGATATCTGATAAGTCCCCTCAGTCCATTAGCGTCCATTTCGACGGGGCGATCGAATGAGCGAGATTCGCTGACCTGCCGTTTGCGATAGATTGCGGTCGGACCGTTGCACGAAGCTCCGTGGGCAAGGCCCAGAAGTGCTCCCACGTAGCGAGTTTCTCACTCGCGCCCTCCTTTCCCAGGTTCCAACGCGTTCTGCCTACTCGTTGATGTGGGGTGCCCGCCTCCAAGCTTCCTCCACTCTATGCCTGGGACACTGACGTCCCTCCGATGAAGCCCTCCAGAACGCAACCGTTCCCTAGCCCCGGGATTTCACGCTCGCGCCTGATCCGTTCGTGGAACCCTTCTACCTCGAGTGGAGCACGTTTCGGCGCGCAGACAACAGCCCCGTCCTCGGACGCCGCGGTCGCGCTCTGGGGTAAAGACCTCTCTTTCGGGGACTGACGGTCACCCCTCCCCGTTAAGTCGCCCCCCTTCCGCGACACGCACGTGGACCACTCAGCTTCGCGCGCTCCGCGCCTACAGGCGTTTTCATCCTGAAACACCCGACCGGGGTCGACCGCACTGTTGTACCGGGTTCGGTGCAAGGCTGGCCGCCCGTAAAAACGAAGTGCGGATTTTTATTTACACACTTTGAGACTTCGGTCTACTATGGTTCCAAGCCCACGGTAGGACTGGCAGTGTATTCATTCCCAATCACTTCGCCCCAAGCAGGACGCTTGCGTCATGAGTGACTATCGCAAGGCTGCGGCGCACGCGACGCGGAAGGTCATCAAACCGGTCGCCAAGGTCCACCTCACATCGAGTTTGAAGTGGTCCGATTTTGAGGAAGCAGCCCGTCGCGCCTTTGTTGCGGCCGCTGTCCAGCAAGCCCGCGAGAATGGCGACCAGCCCTCCGACTCCGAGATCGCCACCCTGATCGGATGGACACGCG
>JBDZVF010000121.1:0-14595 GCA_040255575.1 Pseudomonadota bacterium
GACGAGCGCGCCGCTTCACTCGTCGCCGCGGCCGAAGAACGCACCCAATCGCTTGTCGCAACCGCCCAGGCGCGTGCGGGCACCGCTGCGACAGACCTCGACGCGGCCCGTGCCGAGCTGGCATCCGTTCAGTCGCGCGCTGCCGAGCTTCAATCCGCGCTCGAAGAACGCACCACCACCGTCAGTCAACTCGAAGCGCAGAAGCAGGAGCATCTCGCGCTGCTTGCACGACAGGAGAGGGAGCTCGCGGCTTCACGCCAGGAATTCTTCGCGCTGGAAACACGAGCCACGCAGTACTTCGAGACGTTGCAATCACTCGAAGGCCGGCGGAACATTTTCGAGGAGCAGTTGCTCGGCCTGCATGGGGAACTCGGTTCGCGCGACGCGCAGCTTGCCGATCTCCAGCAGCAACTGGCCGCGCAGAGCCAGCGTGCGCAGGAGTTGGCGAATGACCTCGCGGCGCGCACGAAACGCGTGGAGTCGCTCGAGCGCGAAGTGGCCTCCCTCGCAGGCTCGCTGGGCCAGCGCAATGTGGAAGCGGAACGATCCGGCCGCGCGAACAGCAAGCTGCAGGAGTCGGTGCAGTCGCTGAACGAGAAGCTGGCAGCCGGCGCGGAGCGCATCAAGGCGCTGGAGGCAACCCTCGCCACACAGAACGAATCTCTCGCCGAGCGCAACAAGCAACTCGAGACGATTGCGCGCGAGCGCGACAAGCAAATCGAGACTCTCACGCGCGAACGCGACAAACAGATCGAGACGCTCACGCGCGAGCGCGACAAGCAGGCCGAGAACGTCGCTCGCGAGCGTGAGGCGCTCAACGCCAAGATCTCCGCACTTGAGAGCGCCCTCGCGGCGGCCAAGGCCGACATCGCGACGCGCGAGGCGGCCGCCGCAGCGGCGGCCCAGGGCCACTCGACGTTGCAGGCCAGCCTGCTCGCCAGCCAGACCCGCATCGAAGAGCTCGAACGCGATCTCGCCGTTCTTCGCGGCGAGAGCAGTGAGCGCGCCGCGAGCATGGTGCGCCTCGAGAGCGAGCGGGACGAGCAGATCAACCGGCTCGCCGCCGCCGAAGCGCGCGCGGTGGACCTCGAACGCCGCCTCGACGAGAACGCGGAGCTCATCCGCCAGCTGCAGGAGGAGCTGCGGGCCACGCTCACGCGCGGCACCGAGCTCGAAAGCGATCTCAACGCGGCCGAAGAGGCCATCAACCGCCTGGAAGCCGAGTTGCGCAACAAGAGCACGAAGCTCGACGAGCTCACGCGCACCCAGGACGAATGGCGCACCACCATCGACAACGCCCGTCACTCACTCGCCGAGCGCGATTCGCTCATCCACCGCCTGGAAACCGAGGCGGCGAACAGCGCCACGCTGCTCGGAAACATCCAGCAGAGTATGCGCAGATTCGATCCCTCGCAGAGCGGCAGTCACGAGATCGCGCCCGAAGGCGCGGTGCGCCTCCTGATTCGGGTGGATGGCGACAGCGAGGTCGTGCACGTGCTCGGTCGCAAGACCACGGTCGGTCGCACGCCGGACAACGATCTGCAGATCGACGCGAAGTTCATCAGCCGCAACCACGCAGTGATCCTCGCGGGGCCGAATCACACGATCATCGAAGATCTCAACAGCACCAATGGCATTGCCGTGAACGGCAAACGCATCACGCGGCACACGCTGCGGGATGGCGATAACGTGGCGATCGGCAAGACCACCTTCCGCTTCGCCGTGCGGCCGATGAAAGAGGCGCGCACGCAATAACCGCGTGCGCGGAGCCTGCGGGCACCTACGCCAACGGATCGGGGAAGTGCGGATCTGTCTTGGGCTCGTGAATCGCCTGCGTCCAGCGCTTCACCTCATCGTCGCTCATGAAGCCGTCCGGGCCGCGTCGGGCGTCCTTGTATCCCCACAGCTGGATGTCGATGAGGTACTGGGCGCGGGACAAGAGCGGCCCGCGGCAGATGTGCTCATTCGCCGGCGGTGAGCGAGTCTCCCGTTGCAGCCGCGCCGTGAGGTGCTCCATCACCCACACAGGGATTTTCGTGTGCTCGCCGGGGTAGATGAAGTTGAAAAGAACGAGATGCGCGAGCAGCACGCGCCAGTGATCGCCGAATCGCCGCAACAGCCGCGCCCAGTCGAGCTTCTCGCCGCAGCGGAGGATCACGTGCATCACGTCGGCGCCGTCGTAGCGTTCCCGTTCCATGATGAACGCCTTCGACCAGATCATCTCTTCGGGCGGAGAGAGCTTCGCCGGCAGGCCGAGCACCATCTCCTCGGGCGCGTACTCGAACCATTCATCGTCGACGTTCGCGACGGCGTTGCCGGAGCTGAAGATGATGTCCACGAAATCATCGCGACAGGTCGCTTTCGCGAGCCAGTGCGGGAAGCTCAGCTCCGTCGTGCAATCGTCCTCGGCGAGCGCCGCGAGCGTGCGATCGATGTCTTCCCGTCGCACGAAGATGTCGAAGTCTTTAGTGTTGCGCTCGAGGCCGGTGAAGCGCGCGAGCGCGAAGGCGCCACCGACGAGAAACGGGATGCGTGCCTGCGTCAGCCGCGTCATCACGCGCACATAGAACGCCTGAGACAGATCCTCCGAATCGTGATCTGATGTGGGCGTAGTGGGCATGGATGTTGCTCCAATGCGAACAATGGCCGAACCAATGAGCAAGCAAGCTGTGCGCCTGGCCGCGGTAGGCGACCTGCACGTGAAGAAGAGCTCGCAGGGGCAGCTTGCGCCGTTGCTGGCGCCCGTGAACGAGCGCGCGGATGTGCTGCTTCTGTGCGGGGACCTCACTGACTACGGCCTGCCTGAGGAGACGCACATCCTGGTGAAGGAGTTGCGGCCCACCGTGCGCATCCCCATCGTCGCGGTGCTCGGCAATCACGACTATGAGTCGGGCCAGCACAAGGAAGTCTGCAAGATACTCAGCGATGCCGGCGTGACGCTGCTCGACGGCGAGGCAGCCGAGATCCACGGCATAGGTTTCGCGGGCGTGAAGGGCTTCCCCGGAGGCTTCGGGCGCGGCACGCTCGGCGCCTGGGGTGAGAGCGGCGTGAAGGCGTTCGTGAAAGAGGCGGTCGACGAGGCCATGAAGCTCGAGTCGGCGCTCGCCCGGCTGCGCACGCCCCAGCGCGTGGCGCTGCTGCACTACTCGCCGATCCGGGAGACGGTCGAAGGCGAGCCGCCGGAGATCTTTCCCTATCTCGGCACCAGCCGCCTCGAAGGGCCGCTCAACCGCTACCCGGTCAACGTCGTGTTCCACGGGCACGCCCACCATGGCTCGCTCGAAGGTCGCACGGCGCTCGGGGTGCCGGTGTTCAACGTGGCCATGCCCCTGCTGCTGCGAGCCTTTCCGGACAAGCCGCCATTCCGCGTTTTCGAGCTGCCCCTGGCCGGCATCGAGCCGACGGACGTCTCCCGGCACCTGCCTGAGCCTGCACGAGCGCTCGAGAATAGCTAAGCTCCCTGCCTCTTTGACGAGGCGAATGTGGAGCGGGTGTGGCGAGTTCCTATGTCGAGCGGATACTGAAGGCACGTGTGTATGACGTGGCGATCGAAACGCCGCTCGAGGAAGCCACCCGGCTGTCGCGCCGGCTCGGCAACACCGTCTGGCTGAAGCGCGAGGATCTGCAGGCAGTCTTTTCCTTCAAGCTGCGCGGCGCGTACAACAAGATCGCGCACCTGTCGGACTCGGTGGCGAAGCGGGGCGTGATCTGCGCGTCCGCCGGCAATCATGCGCAGGGCGTAGCGCTCGCCGCGCGCGAGCGGCGCATTCCCGCGACCATCGTCATGCCGCAGACCACGCCGCGCATCAAGGTGCAGTCGGTCATCGATCTCGGCGGCGAAGCCGTGCTCCACGGCGATGAGTACGACGTGGCCTACGAGCACGCGATGCAGCTCGCTCGCGAGCGTCACCTCGTCTACGTGCACGCCTTCGACGACCCGGACGTGATCGCGGGCCAGGGCACCATCGGCATGGAGATCGTGCGCCAGTCCGGCACTCCGCCCGATGTCATCTTCGTGCCCGTGGGCGGTGGCGGCCTGATCGCAGGCATTGCCGTGTACGTGAAGTCCCTCTATCCGCAAACGAAGATCATCGGCGTCGAGCCGGAAGACGCGGCGGCCATGTACGAATCCCGTCGTGCCGGCAAACGCGTGACGCTCGAGCGCGTCGGCATCTTTGCTGACGGGGTGGCCGTGAAGCGGGTGGGCGAAGAGACCTTCAATCTCTGCCGCGAGTACGTGGATGAGATCCTGCTCGTCGATACCGACGAGATCTGTGCCGCGATCCAGGATGTGTTCGAGGACACGCGCTCCATCGTCGAGCCGGCAGGCGCGCTCGCCGTGGCGGGCCTCAAGAAATGGGTGGCGCGCGAGAAGGCTCAGGGCAAGCACGTCGTGTGCATCAACAGCGGTGCCAACATCAACTTCGACCGCCTGCGCCACGTGGCCGAGCGCGCAGACCTCGGCGGCGCACGCGAGGGGCTCTTGTCAGTGGAAATCCCGGAGCAGCCCGGCAGCTTCCTCAAATTCTGCGAAACGCTCGGCAGGCGCAGCGTCACGGAGTTCAACTATCGGCTCGAACCAGGGCGCCCCGCGCAGATCTTCGTCGGCTTCGGCATCAACCAGGGGCGCGCCGAGCGCGACGCGGTGATCTCGCAGCTTCGCGCCGCGGGCTACGGCGTGAACGACATGACGGACAACGAGATGGCCAAGCTGCACGTGCGCTACATGGTGGGCGGCCACGCGCGCGGCATCACGGACGAGTTGCTCTACCGCTTCGAATTTCCGGAGCGCCCCGGCGCCCTGCTGCGGTTCCTGCAGGCGGTGGGCACGCGCTGGAACATCAGCCTGTTCCATTATCGGAACCACGGGTGGGATTACGGGCGGGTGCTCGCCGGCATCCAGGTGCCGCTGGGCGAACGTGAGGACTTCGTCCTTCACATCAAGGAGCTGCACTACGCCTACGCGGACGAGACCGCGAACCCGGCGTACAAGATCTTCCTGGGCGCCTGAGCGCCCAGGGCGGCTTACTTCACGAAGCGGAGGGTCGCTGGGTAACGGTACGCGGTGCCTTCGCTTGCGCGCACGGCTGCAACGATGGTGAGCACCAGCCAGGCGACACCCAGCGCGATCATCAGCGGAATGCCGATGAACACGAGCGACAGGCACAGGCAGATGACGAGGCCGATGGCGACCGTGATGTTGAAATTGAGGGCTTCTTTCGCGCAGTCGCTCGCGAACGCGGACTGGTCCCGCTTCACGAGGTACACGATGAGCGGGCCCAGGACGAACCCGAAGGGAATCAGGAATCCCGAGAGCGACGACAGGTGCGCAATCATCCCCCAGTTGCGATCTTCCTGGGACAGTGAGCTCGACGGCGGATTGGTGATGTTCATGCCGTTTTCCCCGCGCTGGCAGAGGGCCAGGCCCGATCATCGCCCGGCAGCCGGGGAAGGCGCAATCCGATGACACCCTCAGGCATTCGCCGCGCGCCCTGGCACGAAACGGTGACGGTGCGAGGACTGCGCCATCGGCTCACCTGGTGGGGCGAACGCTCGCGCACGCCGGTCATCCTGCTGCACGGCTGGATGGATACGGGCGAGACCTGGCAATTCCTCGTCGATCACCTGCCGGAGAGCTGGAGCTGCGTCGCGCCCGACTGGCGCGGCTTCGGCAGCACCGAGTGGCCTGTCGACGGCTACTGGTTTCCGGACTACCTCGCGGATCTCGAGGCGCTGCTCGACCTCGTTTGCCCCGGCGAGCCGGCCCGACTCATCGCGCACAGCATGGGCGGCAATGTGGCGAGCATGTATGCGGGCATCCGCCCGAAACGGGCGCGCTGGCTCGTGAATGTGGAAGGCATCGGTCTCAAGCGCACCTCGCCCGAGGCCGCGCCGGCCCGCTACGCGGAATGGCTCGACGGGTTGCGCGAGCCCGTGCAGGCGCGCCGCTACGGCTCCATCGAGTCCGTCATCAACTTCATTCTGTCGCGCAATCCGGCCATGACCCGGGAGCGGGCCACGTTCCTCGCGCGCGCGTGGACGAAGCCGGCCGGCGACGGCGTGATGATGGGGTTCGATCCACGCCACCGCCGGATCAGCGCCATGCTCTTTCGCCGGGAAGAGGCGGAAGCCTGCTGGAAGCGTATCGAAGCGCCCGTGCTGCTGTTCCTTGCGGATCGCTCCGAGATCCTGCCGCGGATCCGTCCCGATGGCAGCGACGACTATTTCCACTCGCTATATCGAGACCTTCGAATCGTGCATGTCCCGGACGCGGGACACATGATGCACTTGGAAGTGCCGGAACTTCTTGCGCGTCACATTGTGGAGTTCGCGTCTACGCGCTGAAGGTCGCCGACGGCCGGCACAGGGGTTGCTGCGGTTTCCCGTACGGAACTTGCTGTATCAACCCCATCTCGAACGTAGCCTGTCCGCATGATCAGTGACCAGCATCCCTTGTTCGCCACTTACAAATTGATCAAGCGCGTCGCCATCGCGGTGGCCGGCTTCACCGTCCTGCTGATCGGGCTCGCGATGGTGGTGCTGCCCGGCCCGGCGTTCCTCGTGATACCGGCGGGTCTTGCCATTCTTGCGCTGGAGTTTGCGTGGGCGAAGCGGCTGCTCGCCGAGGCGAAGAAGAAGGGCACGAGCTTTCTGCGGCGTCGGGGCGGCGGCAAGGCACCGCAGTAGCTCATTCACCGATCGGCAGGTCGAAGATCAGGTCCCGCACGTAGCGCACCGGCGGCGAGCCGTAGGACAACACCTTGTCGTGATACTGCTTCAGCGTGAAGCGGGCGCCCCAACGCTCCTTCGCTTCTTCCCTGAGCGACAGATGTTCCTGCACGCCAACGAAGTACGTCGGCAGTTGTGCGGAAGTGAGTTGCGCCCGAGTCCACTTCGCCGAGGCTTCCCGCTCTTCCTGGAAGGTGTCGTGAGTCATGAGGCGCATTGCCGCCTCGCGTGACATGCCGTCCACGTGCACGCCCTGGTCGAGAATGGCGTTGGCGATCGTGCGCAGATACCACTTCAGCTGGATGAGGTGCATCAGCGGGTCGGCGTCGAGGTAGCCTTCCTCCACCATCAGTCGCTCGCCATACACCGCCCAGCCTTCGATGAACGTGCCTGACTGGAGCACCGCGCGCAGCGGCGAGTCATAGCGGTTCGAGTGCATGAGCTGCAGGTAATGCCCCGGCATCGCCTCATGAATGGTGAGGTTGTTGATGGAACGGGTGTTGTATTCGCGCAGGAACGAGCTCACCTGCGGATCGGTCCAGTCCTCCGGAATCGGCGAGATCGCGAAGAACGTCTTCTGCCCCTTGTCGAGCGGACCTGGCGGGTCGCAGTACGCCAGGGCGACGCCCCGCTGGAACTCCGGCATCGTGATGATGTCGAGCGGATCGTCGTACACCGTCACGAAATCCTTCGCGCGCACGAAGGCGAGCGCCGAGTCGTAGGTCTTGCGCGTGAGTTCGAAGACGTCCCCCCGCGCAGGACGATCGGCGTAGGCGAGCTCGAGTGCGGCCGCGATCGCTCTTTGTTGCGTATCACTGTCCGCTGCGTCGGGTGTAGGGGGCGCTCCCGCGCGACCGGCCAGCACTGAGCGGGCGATGTCGTACATCTGCGCGCGCGTGGCGGTGAGCTGGCTCTCCGCGCGCGCTCGAATCTCATGCCGGGAGAGTGGCGAATCCAGCGCGAAAGCGAGCTTGCGGTCGTACAACGCGGCGCCCAGGCGGAAGTCCCCCTTCGCCTCGGGAACGAGCTTCTTGTCCAGCCAGATCTGGTGTTGCTCCACTGCTGTGCGCGCCTTGTTCAGGGTGGCCTTGAACGGCTCCTGTTCGTCGGCGGGAAGTGCGCCGAGCTGCGGGACGACGAGCTCGTCCATGAGCGAGATGACGCCGCCATTCTGTTTCGCCGCCGTCTCGGCATGAACCTTCGGCACACGCGCCGGGTCGAGGGACTCGCGCACCTGGGCGAGAAATCTCGGCAGCTCATCGAGGCGGGCCTTCACGCTTCTCAGCCGCTCGGGCAATGGCGCGAAGTCCCGCGACATGAGCGTGTATATGCTGGCGCCCGCCATATCCGTGTAGAGGATCGCGTTCCAACGCCAATCCTGCAGGTCGGTCAGTCTCCACGCGTCGTATTCGAGGCGGCTCGCGAGCAGGCGCGCATCGACCTGATGCGCGCGCGAGAGCTGTGCCGCGTCCAGTGCCTGCACGGCCGAGAGCAACTCACGCTCCAGCGTCAGCCTGCGCTCGCGGCCGGCGGCACTCACGTCGTCCAGCTTGTCATCGTGCCGATGATCGCCGAGCGCCGTGGCATCCACGGGCTGTAGCGCGAGCACTTCGTCGAAGTAGCGCCTGGAGAGGTCCTGGAACGCGACGTCCGCCGCGCTCGGTCCGGTGGGTTCGGGCATACGTTGTGCCTGGGGTGCGCAACTCGCGGGAAGTGCTGCCAGACAGAGACAGGCCGCGCGAGGCAGGTAGAAAGGCACGTTCTTTGTAATTTTCATCGCGCGCATCCCGTCCGAATGAGGCCATCATGAAACAATTTCACGGCCATTGGGAAGCACTGCACCGAGAGCGGGTCACGGAAACCTGGAACAGCTCCACACGTTGAAGCAGGGCGGGAAGCCTTGCACACATTGGGGAGTTGACCATCGTTACCTGGCCTGCAAATCCGGAAGAGCTCCAGCGGATCGTTGAAGCGAACGAGCGGATGTCGTTCCTGCTTTCGGTCGCGGGGGAGCTTGCGCGCATCCGCAGCCCTCAGGAGGTGGTCTGCACGGCCATGGCCCGTCTGCGGGAGCGACTGGGTGCCGCTCGCGTTTCCGTGGCGGAGCTCGATGAGGCGCGCAACGAGGCGCTCGTCCTGCGCGAATCCAACGGCGTCGGGGAGCACATCGACGTAGCGAGTGTGCCCCTGGAGTCGTTCCTGGGCTCGGAGCTGGAAAATCGGGATGATCACAGCATCCGCGTTCCGCTGATGAAGGGCGGCCAGCGCATCGCGCTGCTGTCCGTCGTGAGCACCACACCGCGCGACTGGAGCGAATCCGACCGGGAGCTGGTGAAACGGGTCGCCGACATCGTGTGGCCCGCGCTCGAGATGGCGCGGGCCGATCGGCGCCTCACGATGAACGAGGAGCGGCTGCGTCTTGCACAGGGTGTTGCGCAGATCGGCACCTGGGAGTGGGACCCCGAAACCCGCATCGCCTGGTTCTCGGATGAAAGTCGCGCGCTCCTCGGCTTGCAGGCCGAAACAGAGGCGGCGCTGCAGGAAGAGTGGAAACGAAACATCCATCCGCAGCACCTGAGCCAGGTGTATTCGATGCTCGAGGAGTGCGCCACCTGCCGGGCGTGCGAGATCGAATATCGATACGAGCATCCCGAAGCCGGCGAGCGCTGGATCTACAGCAAGGCCGGTCTCGTCGAGCACGCCGGCCACCGGCATATCGTCGGCATCTGCCTGGACGTCACCGAGCGTCGCCGCGCAGAGGAAGCACTCAAGGACGTGAACCGCCGCAAGGATGAGTTCCTGGCGATGCTCGCGCACGAGCTGCGCAACCCGCTCGCGCCGATCCGTAACGCCGCCCAGCTGCTCAACCTTCATTCCTCGGGCAGGCCGGAAATCGAATGGGCGCGGGCCGTGATCGAGCGCCAGACCACGCACCTCGCGCGGCTGGTGGATGGGCTGCTCGATGTCTCCCGCATGGTCAGCGGCCAGATCACCCTCAAGAAGAAGCCGGTGGAGCTCGCCGAGGTCGTGCAGGATGCGGTGGAGAGCAGCCGGCCGCTGATCCGGCTGCGCAAACACCATCTCACCGTGCAGTTGCCGGATGAGCCGGTGCTGCTCGAAGCGGACCTCACGCGCGTGTCGCAGGTGATCTCCAACCTGCTCAACAACGCCGCGAAATACACCGATGAGGGCGGACAGATTCGCCTCGACGCCGAGGTGATCAACGGCGTCGTCACCATCCGCGTGCGGGACACGGGGCTCGGTATCGACCCCGAGTTACTGCCGCACATCTTCGATCTCTTCACGCAGGCGGAGCGGCGGCCGGATCGTTCCGAAGGCGGGCTCGGCATCGGGCTCACGCTCGTGAAGCGCATCGTCGAGCTGCATGGCGGGACCGTCGAAGCGATCAGCGAAGGGCTCGGCAGTGGCGCGGAGTTCATCGTCCGTCTGCCGGCGCTTGCGAGTGCGGGCGAACAGCCGCTCGCGAAAGCACCGTCGCGTGCGCCGGTAGCGGCGCCCGCGGACGCGCGCAGCCTCCGCATCCTCATCGTCGACGACAACGTGGATGCCGCCGATAGCATCGCGATGCTTCTGAGCATGGAGGGACACCAGACCCGGGCGGTCCACACGGCACGCGCCGCGCTGTTGGCCGTTCCGGAGTTCAAGCCTGAAGTCGTACTGCTCGACATCGGCCTGCCTGAGATGGACGGCTACGAAGTCGCCAGGCTCCTCCGCGCGCAGAACGGCACGCACCGCATGCGGCTGGTCGCGGTGACCGGGTATGGCCAGCCGGCCGACCGGCGTCGCGCTCACGCGGCGGGTTTCGACGAACACATGGTGAAGCCGGTTGAGCCCGCGGTCCTTGAAGACTTTCTGCGGGTCGTCCAGTCAGATATTCGCTGACCGCAGGGCGCGAACGCGCGAGCGTTGCGCGCGTCGGTCAGTTTTCTTGCGCGATGGTTGCGATGTGGGGCGGCTGGTAAGCTCCTCTCATCCATGATCGATCCTCTCCTCGCGCGGCTGGCATGAGCGGAGTGCCGGCGGCAGCGTCCGCACCGCGCCTGTCGGCGCTTGCGGCTCTTCAGCATCGTGACTTTGCGGTCTTCGCGATCGCGCGCTTCTGCGCGACGCTTGCGTGGCAGGTGCTGGGGGCGACCGTGGGTTACCAGATCTATCAACTCACGCGTGATCCGGTGGCCCTGGCTCTCGTGGGGCTCGCGCAATTTCTGCCGTTCGTGCTGTGTGTGTTGCCGGCGGGGCAGGTCGCGGACCGCTTCGATCGACGCCTGGTGCTGGTCTGCGCCTATGGGGTGGAAGCGTGCTGCGCGCTCGCATTGCTGTGGTTCACGCTCTCGGGCATGGAGGCTTCGTGGCCGGTGTTCCTCGCCATGACGGTGTTCGGCGCGAGCCGCGCGTTCTGGATGCCGACCGGCCAGGCAATGACCCCGAATCTCGTGCCTCGTGAGGTGTTCCCGGCTGCAGTCGCCGTGAACTCCACGTTGTTCACCACCGGGATCATCGTAGGCCCCGCGCTGAGCAGTGTGCTGCTCCTTCGCGGACCGCAAGCGGCGTATGGCACGGTGGTCGCCCTGCTCATCGTGATGATCGGCCTGATGCTCACCATCCGACCCGTGCGCGCAAAGTCGGCGCCGCAGCCGTTTCGCTTGAGCAACCTGCTCGAAGGTCTGCACTTCGTGTTCCACCGGCGCACCGTGCTCGGCGCGATTTCGCTGGATCTGTTCGCGGTGCTGTTTGGTGGCGCTACCGCGATGATGCCTATCTATGCGAGCGACGTGCTGCACGTTGGCCCGGTCGGCTACGGCATGCTGCGCGCATCGCCTGGACTCGGCGCCGCCATCGTTGCAGCGCTGCTGGCGTTTTCCCCGATTCAGCGCAACGTCGGGCGCTGGATGTTTTCGGGCGTGGGCGTCTTTGGATGCGCGACCATCGTGTTCGCGCTCTCGAAAATCTTCCTGCTGTCACTCGCGGCTTTGTTCCTGCTTGGCGCGGGGGACATGCTGAGCGTGTTCGTGCGGCAGCTGCTGGTGCAGCTCGAAACGCCCGATTCGATTCGCGGCCGCGTCAGCGCCGTCGCATCGATGTTCATCGGAGCGTCGAACGAGCTGGGTGAGTTCGAGTCCGGTCTCGCGGCGCGCGCGTTCGGGCTCGTGCCGTCCGTCGTCCTCGGCGGCCTCGCCACGCTCCTGGTCGTGGCCGTGTACATGAAGGTCTTTCCCGAGCTGCGCACCATGCGCGAGTTTCCGCGCCATCAGGCCTAACCGACCGGGCCGGTCCCGGAACTTACGCAAGCCCGCGGAACAACTGCCTTCCATCAGCTCTTGACGTCGACATACTGTATGCGCGTACAGTTCCCCTGTGACACGCTCAATTATTGGAAAAACGCCGCTGAAGGGCCGCGGCTCGCTGTCGAATCCGGCGGGCCGGTTCGACCGAACCGGCATCGAAGCGGTGGACGATGGCTGGGAGCGCGAAGAGTCGCCCGAGAGCGTGGCGACGAGCGTGCAGGCGGACCGCGCGAAGGGCGTGATCACCACCAACGACTCGCCGGACATCGGCTTCGAGCAATCGATCAATCCGTACCGGGGATGCGAACACGGCTGCATCTACTGCTACGCCCGGCCGAGCCACGCCTACATGGGCCTCTCCTCCGGGCTCGATTTCGAGACGAAGCTCTTCTACAAGCACGACGCCGCGAAAGTGCTGGAGGAGGAGCTCGCCCGCCCGCGCTACGTATGCAAGCCGATCATGCTCGGCTCCAATACCGACCCCTATCAGCCCATCGAGCGACGGTTGCAGGTGACGCGATCGATCCTCACGGTGCTTGCGAAATGCCGCCATCCGGTGTCGATCATTACCAAAGGCGTCGGAGTTGCGCGGGATCTCGACCTCCTGGCGGAGCTTGCGAGTCAGAAACTCACGAGCGTCGTCATCAGCCTCACCACGCTGGACGCCGAAGTGAAGCGCACGCTCGAGCCGCGAGCGGCATCTCCGCAGGCGCGGTTGAAGATCGTCCGTCAGCTCGTGGCTGCAGGTGTGCCCACAGGCGTGCTCGTTGCGCCGGTGGTACCCGCCATTACAGACCACGAGATGGAAAGCATCCTCGAGGCCGCGAAGGAGGCGGGCGCGAGCGGCGCTGGCTACGTGCTTCTGCGCCTGCCTCACGAAGTGAAGCAGCTGTTCCGCGAGTGGCTCGCCGAGCATTACCCTCAACGCGCCGCTCACGTGATGTCGCTCGTGCGCGACGCGCGCGGCGGTCGCGACAACGATCCCAACTTCGGTACACGTATGCGCGGCACGGGGGCGTATGCGGATCTGCTGCGCACTCGTTTCAAAGTTGCCACGCGCCGCCTCGGCCTCGATTCACCTCGGGACGTCGAGTTGGATCGAACGCTGTTCCGCCCGCCCGGCCCCGCGGGCTCGCAACTTCAGCTGGAGCTGTAAACAGTCCGCGCGCTGGCGGCGAATGCCGTCGCCCTTTCGCTGCCGGTCGCATCTCGCCGACGAGCGGGAACAACGTTCGGCAACCAAGGGTCTACATTCTCCGCGCCGGTGGCATACTCGGGGCACTACCTCGTGAAACCGCATCACAGGCGCCACGCCCAGGGACAAAACCATGAACGCGCACGACGTCAGGTCTCGCCGCTCACTCTGTTTCGCTTCGGCCCTCCCGGTGGTGGTTCTGGGTGCAAGCCTGACCGGCTGCATGCAATCCCGCGTGGAGGAGTCGCGCGAAATGCCGACTCACATCAACAAGGGTGAAGCGGTGGTCATTCTCGCGAAACCCCAGGTGGAAGGCACCGGCGCCGAAGACGGTTTCATGGATTGCGTGAGCGATGAGCTGCGCGGTGGAAAAGCCAACATCGCGGTTCGCAACAACGATGAGTTCGTCGACAACATGTTTCCGTGGTTCGAGCCGGGCACCGCGCCCGCGAAGCCGGAAGCGGTCTCGGCGCTGCTCACGCGGCCCGGCGTGAGTGAGCAGGTTGCTGCCACGGGTGTGCGTTATGTCGTCTGGCTGGATGGCAGCACGCAGAAGACGGATGGCGGTGGCAGCATCGCGTGCGGTGCCGCCCCGGGCGCCGCGGGTTGTATCGGGTTTGGGTGGTGGGAAAAGGAATCCGCCTACGAAGCGACCGTGTGGGATCTGAAGCAGGCCAAGTCCGCGGGCAGCGTGGGAACGAATGTGACCGGCACATCCGCCATCATCGGCGCGGTCGTGCCGCTGCCGTTCATCGCGCGCGTGCAGAGCGCGGCGTGCGGTCGCATGGCCGATCAGCTTCGCAGTTTCTTCACCGAAGAAGGCAGCGTGCAGCCGACGACGGCCGCAGCGACTTCGAAACCAGGTAAGACGCGATGAAACCCTTCAACCTCGACGGGCACGATGGGCGCGGGCTGCGTCCAACCCTGGTCGCGATGATCGTCGCGGCGACGCTGGCTGTCGCAGGTTGTGGGAAGGATTCGGGCAGCACCGGCTCGCCGGGTTCGCCCAGCGGCAGCTCGGGTTCGAGCGGCTCCTCCGGTTCCAGCGGTTCTTCGGGCTCGACGGGTAGCACCGCGGGCACGTCGGGCAGCAGTGGCGGCGTCTCGGGCACCTCCGTGCCGAGTAGCGGCGGTGGCTCTTCCGGTGGCAGCTCGATGCCGAGTGGCGGGTCGTCGTCGCCCGGTGCGGGTATGCCGAGCGGTGGATCCTCCTCACCGAGCGCCGGCATGCCTTCGGGTGGCGCGGGTGTGCCCTCCGGCGGCTCTTCGTCTTCCTCCGGCTCGTCCTCCGGCGCAGGCGGTTCCGCAGGTTTGCCTTCGCCGGAGGACGAGCCGGAGGAAGACGAAGAGCCAGCGCATCCACTT
>JBDZVF010000647.1:0-2677 GCA_040255575.1 Pseudomonadota bacterium
TGGGGGGAGCGCGCGACCGCGAGGTCCTCATGCGCTTCTACCTGCGCGACGAAGACGGCGACACCATCTGCCGCGATCTCAACCTCACGCCCCAGCAGCTCGCGCGGGTGCTGCACCGGGCGCGGGGCCGGCTGCGCAAACTGCTGGAGTCCGGCGGCGTGACGAAGAACGACCTGTTTTCGGTTCTGCTCACCGTGTAGGCGGCAGGGAGGCATCTCCACATGTCTGTCACGAGAATCGATCTGGATGGGTTCGAAAAAGCGAACCGCTATCTGTCCGGCCGGCTGAGCGAGGCGGAATGTGCCGAGTTCGAAAGCCAGATGGTGCGTGATCCGCAGCTGGTGCGGGAGCTGGAGGCGATTGCGCGCCTGAAGGTGGGTCTGCAGGTGCTGGAGGAGCGCGGCGAGCTCGATGCGCTGGTTCGCGGTGCGCACTGGTCCTATCGATGGATCGCCGTGGCGGCGGCGGTGGGAGTGCTGGCCATCGCCCTCCTCACATTCCGAGGCTTTGTCACGCCTGAGGAGCGCTCGATGATCGCCGCTGTTCCGGCCGCGCTGACGGATCGGCAGGGCAACATCCTCCCGTCCGCGGGAACGTTCACCGTGCTACGCAAGCGTGTGACCACGGCAGACGCGGTGATCACGCTACCGGGGGCCGGCGGCGCGATCGAGCTCAAAGTGTTGCCCGAAAGCCCGGCGCCGGCAGAGGGCTACCGCGTGTCCCTGTGGCAACAGACGGGCAGCGGCGCAGACGAGCGGCGGCTCGGGGCCGTAACGCACGTCATGCCGGCGGCGGGCGGCTTCCTCGCCATCTTCATGGACACTACCGCTCTCACGCCAGGCGAGTATCTTCTCGTGGTCTCACCCACGGACGCCGATGACCGCCCGGATCGGGGCGATGTGTTTCGGATCAGCATGAGTCGCGCACCCGATTGATCATGCGTGTGATCACGCGTGCCGGATGGCCGGGTGCGAGCGGCCCACGATTGGCTACAGATTCCATTCACGGAGCCCAGCCGCGTGCGTGCGAAGAAACTCACATACTGGTCAGCCTGCCTCGCGGTCGCTTCCGCGGCATGCCTTGCACCGTATGTGACCACGGTCGGCGCACCGGCATCTGATTGCGGCAGCTTCCTCGCTAGCTCGCAAGCCTCGTTCGAATCCGTAGCCACCCTTCGTGGCAAACAGCGTCAACGCTGGGACGTGCGATTGCCTGCGAATGCGGCGGTCGTGGTGTCTGCTGTCGAAGGCGGCATCGATGTGTCGCTCGAAGTGGCACGCAGTGGGGACGGGCGTGTCGTTGGGCGGGCTGAAAGCCCCGTCGTGCGCCATGGCACGCAGCGCGTGGCCTTCGTCACGAATGAAGCGCGTGCATACGTCATCGCGGTGTCAGGCAAGGAACATCCTGACGCAATCGGGGAGGCTTCGGTGCGCGTCAATGTCGTGCCCGGGCCAGCGTCGTCGATGTGTCGCTCTATTCTGCGCGAGCTCGCGGCAGGGGATGCGCGGTTCGCTGCCGGACAGAGAGCGACGGAAAGCCAGGGTGGGCGGTCAGGCGCTGATGCCGCCCAATCGGGCGGGGGCGCCGGCCAGTCAGGCGCGGGTGCCAGTCAGTCAGGCGCGGGTGCCAGTCAGTCAGGCGCGGGTGCCAGCCAGTCGGGCGCGGGTGCCAGCCGTTCGGGTGCGAGCGCCGGCCGATCGCGCGCGGATGCAGGTCAATCGGGCGGGGACCCAACGCCGGAGTATCAGGCGGCGGCCGCGGCGTATCGACGAGCCGAAACGCTGCTCAGCGGTTCACCACCCTCCCTCCTGCTCGCGCAGGTCCAGCATGCCGAGGCCGCGCTCTTCGTGGAAACGCTACACGATTGGGCCGGCGCCAAGGCAGCGGCGAACCGTGCGGCGCAGTCCTATGAACATGTGGGCGATGAGTATGGCCGGGCGCTCGCGCGACGCATCGACGCGGAAGCGAGAATAGAGCTGGCTGCGGGCCTGAGTTCGGGCTCCGCCGGGGGTGCGCCCGCCAGCCACGAGCTCGCGAAGATTCGCGAGCAGCTGGAGCAGATCGCGCAGTTTCACGCGAAACGCGGCGAGCAATACGACGAAGCCGGTGCGCTGAACAACATCGGCATCACCTGGTATCACGAGGGGCGGTTCGACGATGCGCTGGGGGCGTTCAAGCGCACGGTCCCGCTGTACGAGCGCCTGCGCGAGAAGCCCCGTCAGGCGCAGGTGCTGACCAATATCGCCGTTGTCGAGTACGAGCTCGGGCGATTCTCCGATGCCATCGCACATTACAGCGCGGTGCGCCCGCTCATTCACCAGGAAGACAACCCAGTGCTCTTTGCGGTGCTCGCCAATAACAGCGCCATGGCGCGGTGGGCAACGGGCGATCACGACGCCGCGCTCCGCGAGCTCGGCGAGGCGTTGTCGAGCGCCAGGAGCGCGCACGACAAGTATTGGCAGGCGCTCGCGCTTCACAACCTCGGGCGCGTTTACGACTCGCTTGGGGATCAGGACCGCGCGCTTGATTTCTACCAGCAGGCCTTGCAGCTGCGCACCGCGCAGCTCGATCCCGAGAGGCGCGAAAGCTCTCTGCAGGTCATCGGCAACATCCAGCGCGAACGGGGGAACGCGAAGGAAGCGCTGGAGATGCATCGTGAAGCGCTCACCCTGACGTC
>JBDZVF010000648.1:0-2676 GCA_040255575.1 Pseudomonadota bacterium
GACGACAGCGTTACTGGTGCTGTCAAAACATGTATGGTCTGCCCCCTTCTACGCAAGTCCATTCTTCTGATCGGCACAAACCCGTTTCGCGAAAATGTATCCGGCCTATTGATGGAGCAGATTCGCTCCTGGCCTTGATGGAATCCGCACGCATCGCGCCTCATAAACTGGTCGACTTCAAAGAGCCGTTGTTTTGATCAGGCTTGCGATGCGTCGGTGAACGGTTGTGCCATCAGTCAATCGGACTTAATGGAAGCGAAGTTCTGAGCCGAGTTCGAGTCAGGTCGCCTGAGCCGGGTACGGACGATACTCTTCACCGCCCGCGAGTATTTTCCAACAGATGCGAACGAGCTTATTGGCGAGGGCGACCACCGCAATATTACGGTGACTCCGAGATTCGATGCTCTGCAGCCATTCGCCCAATCGCGAGCGATCTCGTTTCATGTTGATGAGCAGCACTTGCGCGCCTTGAATGAACAGCTTTCGCAAGTACGGGTTGCCCCTCTTGCTGATGGTGCCCAGATTAGACTTTCCGCCGGTCGAGTTCTGGCGTGGAACCAACCCGAGCCACGCGGCCATGTCACGGCCCCGCCGGAACATTCGTGCGTTGCCGACCGCGGCGACCACGGCGGTGGAAACGATCGGACCGATACCCGGGATCGTCACGGCGCGCTGGCAGAGCTCAGAGCGGCTGGCTGCCTGCTTCAGCAGCAATGTTACCTCTTCGATTTCAACATCGAGCGCCAGCCATCGAACGCGGAGCCGATGAAGCAAACCCCTCATGCCGACGCTCAAGCCATTTTCAGCTTCCTCGAGAATCCCTGGCATTCGCCGGGCAAACAGCTCCCGACCTACGGCGACAGTAATGCCGTGCTCGAGAAGCAGCGCACGCATTTGATTCACGACGGCTGTGCGCTCCGAGACGAACCGCTCTCGCACGCGGTGTGTAGCTTGAAGCTCCAACTGCTCGGCGCTCTTGAGCGGCACGAAGCGCATCGTCGCGCGGCTAGCCGCCTCCGCGATTGCTGCGGCATCGTTGAAGTCGTTCTTGTTTGACTTGAGATAGGGTTTCACGAACTGCGCCGGAATGATCCGGACCTCGTGCCCGCGGTCGGCAAACCGTCTGCCCCAGTGCTGCGAGCCCGGACACGACTCCATGGCCACAATTGTGGGTGCAACAGTGGCGGCGAACTCCGCGAGCTGAGCTCGATTGAGTTTTTTTCGTAGCACAGATTTTCCATTGGCGTCGATGCCCACGAGATGAAACCAGTTCTTCCCCAAGTCGATACCGACGATGTACGTTTCTTGTGTCACTGCTGAACCTCAGGTAATGGGATCACCACCGAACTGCCAAGGATACCGGGGGCAGACCATTCCATTAACTGCAGGCGATCTTCCAGAAGCGCGACGAGGAAGAATGATCCTCGTGGAAGATCGCCAAATCATCGCCAAGCGGATTGCGCAAGCTCGTGCCGATGGCGCACGACTGAAAGCAGCGTGCGAGCTGGCCGGGATCGACGTGCGCACATTACAACGCTGGAAACGCGAGGGTCTGGAGCGCGGCGATCGGCGGCCGCATGCGGTTCGCCCAACACCGGCCCATGCCCTGAGCACCGAAGAACGCGAGCGGATCCTGCAACTGGCAAACGAACAGCGCTTCGCCGAACTGCCGCCGGCGCGGATCGTGCCGATGCTGGCCGACGAAGGGACTTATATTGCCAGCGAATCCAGCTTCAGCCGTGTGCTGAGAGCGCACGGGCAGGTCCGCCACCGCAGTCGATCGAAAACACCCCAGCGCAAGCGGCCACCGAGCACGCACGTCGCCACAGCACCACGCCAATTGTGGTGTTGGGATATGACCTTCCTGGCGAGCAGGGTTGTGGGGAAGTGGTTCTATCTACATGCCGGGCCGCAAATTATGCCGAGCGGCGCGGATTTTCCCCCTCCAATGCCGTGATTTGCCTGTGCCGCACTCGGCATAGTTTCCTGTCTTCTCCCTTCAGCCTCGAACGGAGAAGTCATGAGTACGGCAGCATTCTTCGCGTTTGCAAGCACGCGTCGACGCATGTACGCGGGACCGTTGGGTCCGCATATCGACGAACTCATCCTGCAGCTTCAAGGACAGAGCTACGCGAGACATTCGATCCGATGCAAGATTCGAGTCGTTGCAGACTTCAGTCGCTGGCTGGCTAAGCGCCAGATCACCGCAGATGCTGTTGACGCGGATCGCGCGCAGCGTTTCCTCGCCGATCGCAGGAGAACCACCCGTCAGACATTGGGCGATAAGGCGGCCTTGCGGCCGATGATCGATCTGTTGTGCCAGAAGTATGGCCCGCAGCCCTCGGCTCGAGCACCCGCGCTCAGTGAACGCAAGCGCCTGGAAAGAGATTTCTCCGAACACCTGCTACACGATCAGGGACTGATGCCTTCGACGCCGGTGTGCTACCTGCGATATGTTTCGCGGTTCCTGCAAGAGTGCTTTGGGAACGGTCCACTGCGGTTTGACCAGCTGGTCGGCGCAGACATCACCGGATTCATCCGGCGTCACACTTGCGGATACAGCGCCAGCCGCGCTCAGCAGGTAATAACGGCGCTGCGCTCCTTTCTCCGGTATCTACGACTGCGAGGCTTGATCGGCATCGAGCTCACTGCCTGCATGCCGAAGATCGCGCATTG
>JBDZVF010000649.1:0-2671 GCA_040255575.1 Pseudomonadota bacterium
CGATCTCCAGTGAACGATTTGCCGAAACGAACTCCAGCACCAAACTCCCACATTATCATAGATCGAAAGGAATAGATCATGGCCGAGACTTGGCTTGTATCCCTCAGAACAGCGACGCCACAGGAGGGATTCGAACTCGCCACCAAGCTCGCGCGGGTCGGCGTCAAGGTGACCCAGCCCTCGGCCGAAATTCGCGACAAACTGCGTGCCGCCTACGAGCAGGACACCACCCAACTCATCGCCTCCTCGCAGGTGATCGCCACTCATTTCCAGACAATCGCAGCTGCCAACGATTACTGGCGCGGCTGACCTGCGTTCGAGCGGCAAGTACGAGCTGTTGAACGGCGCTCCGCCCAAGGAAACCGTTCAGATGAAGGGACCACGGAAATGCAAGCACGACTGGACGCACGCAAAGCCTCTCCCAAAGCGTTCCATGCTTTGTTGGACATCCAGAAGCATGTTGATGATTGCGGATTGGAACACGGGCTGCTCGAGCTGGTCAAATACCGCGCCTCTCAACTCAACGGCTGCGCCTGGTGCATGGACATGCACACCAAGGATGCCCGCGCCGCCGGCGAGACGGAGCAGCGCCTTTATCTGCTCAGCGCATGGCGCGAATGTCCGTTCTACACCGAGCGCGAGCGGGCGGCCCTTGCCTGGACAGAAGCCGTGACCCGATTGGCGGAGGACGGCGTATCCGACGAGGTCTTCGCGGAGGCACGCGCGCAGTTCAGCGAACAGGAACTGGTGGAGCTCACCATGGCGATCGTCGCCATCAACGGGTGGAACCGCATCAACGTCGCGTTTCGCACCGTGCCCGGGACCTATCGGATACCGGGCAGCGAAACCGGCAAATGAAGCGATCGTCGCGAAAACGCCGGCCGTTGGAAGCGAAGCGCAAGTCCCTACCCTCTCAGGCATTGTCGGATCTCGGGTCGGGAGAGTTGTTATATTCCAACCTACAATCCGACTTGCTCGTCCTCGCTGCCGTAGCGGCTGGAAGGGCTCGACTGCGGACTATATTCCCATATGGCGACTCAAGTCGGGTAGGATTTCAAACTCGATCCTCATAGCTGGAGGCGCCCCGCGCTTCGCTGCCCCGCATGCAATCGACATCCCAGGGAGGACCCAAGCCTCGGAAGTTGCGAAGCTATTTGGCTGCGCAGGCGATCTTCTTAGGATGGCAAACAGCGCCGGAGGCCGAATGTGTGCTGTGGCCATGGCGAAGACGAGTACGAATGCTCGGAGTTCGGTGAAGGGTTCGGCCCGCGGGGCTCTTCGGCGTCCGCAGCTTCGTCCGGATCAAACTCGTCTAGATACTTTACCCAATGCGCCTCGCTAACGATCTTGATCGGGTGGCCTTCCGCTTGCCAGGCTCTTGCCTGGCTGATCTTGTTGCCGAAGGTGGCGTGCTTCCAAGCGTCGGTAACCTTGGCTCCGATGACAAGGTAGTCTGTGCGCTGGGCAATGCCGCCGCATCTGCCGCCGCGTTCTTCGACGGCCTCCTCGCACTCCCAGCGGTCGCCATAGTTGAAGGTGCCAGTGAAGCAGAAGCGCCTCTTCGGGAAGACGATCGGTGGCGGCGGGTCGTCATAGACGCCCGACGTAGGGCTATCGGATATACCGTCGCCATCGGTATCTCCCGACAGCTTGCGCAGCTCTTCGTGGATGCTTTTCAAAGGATCGGACACGTGGATTCTCGACACGATCCGGTCTGAAATGGGCCGGATCAAGGGATAGTCCATCACGTCTCTGTTGGCGCCCAACCACTTTGCGAGGAACCGAAAGTCGTCCTCACCGAGCGCATCCTTCATTGCCAGGAGTCGCGCAATACCTATGAACTCATCGACCCTGCGCGATAGCAGCCGATTTTCGTCTAGATCGCTATAAACTCGTTGATACTTGATCGGCATGGCTCAACCTTTCCAAGCTCTGCTCTTTGAGTCCACTTGCGCCCAAACAGCGAAGGCGCGGCGGCCTCATTATCTGGCAGAACCCACGCTGCACTCGCGCAGCAGATACCGTTCTGCTTAGGTCTCGCGTAGCACCCGTGAACGGGCGCGTGCGCAGCGCGTCAGCGCGCGCACGTGCACGGGTGTATTCCCTTAAGCACCGGAGACCTGTGCGTGCAGATCAAACCCCGCAATTCCGGGCTTTCGCGATCTCTCCGCACAGGTGCACAGGTCTCTAGGTTTCGAGACTCGTGCACCCGTGCACAGGTCATCCAGTCCAGCTGGTGTACCCGCTACTCCCGCATCGCCTCCGTCTCAGCATCCTCCTCAGTCTGATAGCCGGGATTGATCGCCCAGACCTTCGTCACCGTGCGGTTCGGGCGAACCCAATCCACGATGGAGATCGAGCCCTCGTCAGCAAATGCCCGGATCCACGCGACGGCCTGCTTCTCGGTCAGGTCGAAGGCCTGGGATACGGCTACGGCAAGCCTGGCGTTACGCGGTCCGGTGCCCGACGCACTCCAAGGCTGCCCGCCCTGATCGCCCTCGATCCGACCATCGGAGACGAGGCGCAGGAATGCCGCACGGTGGCGCCAGCGCTGCGGGTCCAGGAACTCATCCGTACTATCGAGGCTACGCCAGATCAGAGATGGTCGCGTCTCGCCGTTGCCGACCTCGTAGTCGATCAGCTCCAACCAATGTCCAGGCGACTTCTTCGC
>JBDZVF010000650.1:0-2666 GCA_040255575.1 Pseudomonadota bacterium
GACACTGCGGGCGGCGAACATCCCTTCACGGGTGCGATCACTCGCAGAGCTCAGCGTCGAAGAGCTCGCGGCCGCCGAGCGAGCGCTTTTCGTCGTGAGCACGTATGGCGAGGGTGACCCGCCGGATACAGGCCTGGCGTTCGTGGAGTCGGTGATGAGCCACTCGCCGACGCTGTCACGCCTGGGTTATGGCGTGCTCGCGCTCGGCGATCGCACTTATCGCAACTTCTGCGGTTTCGGCAAAACACTCGATAGCTGGTTACGCCGCCAGTGCGCCGTGCCGATGTTCGATCTCATCGAGGTCGACAACGCCGACGAGGCGGCGCTGCTCCATTGGCAGCGACACATCGGCGCTCTAGGTGAGGGCAGCACAGACGAGCGACCGCCCCACATCGATGTCCTGGCGCGCCGGCAGCCAGAGACTCACTCACGCAAGCCGGAGCATGTCGGAAGCGGAACCAGCGGGCAGAGTGAGCCAGCAGCACTGAGCCGCGCTGCCTGGACGGGGCCGCGCTATGAGCGGTGGCAAATCGCAGACCGAAAGCTGCTCAACCCCGGCAGCGCCGGACAACCGTGCTTCCACATCGAGCTGAAACCGATGGACGGCGCGAAGCTGCACTGGGCAGCGGGCGACATCGCTGTGCTGACGCCCCCCGGCACGAACGCGCGCGAGTACTCGATCGCTTCGATGCCCTCCGAAGGATCGCTGCACATTCTCGTGCGGCAATCTCGAAGGGCGGATGGAACGCTGGGTGTGGCGAGCGGGTGGCTCACGGAGCATGCGCAGATTGGCAGCGAGGTTCCGCTGCGCATCCGAAGGAACAGCAATTTTCATCCGGTGGAAGGTGCCGTGCCGGTCATTCTCATCGGGAACGGCACGGGCATTGCGGGATTGCGCAGTCACCTCAAGGCGCGCGAAGGGGATCGCAGCGCGCGGAACTGGCTCATCTTTGGTGAGCGCAATGCTGCGCATGATTCCTTTTATGCGCGGGACATTGCGCGCTGGCGTGCGAATGGCGTGCTGAGCCGAGTGGACCTCGTGTTCTCTCGAGATCAGGACGAGCGGGTTTATGTGCAGCATGTAGTTCAGCGTTCTCAGGAAGAGATTCGAGAGTGGGTGGAGCGAGGTGCGACGATTTACGTTTGCGGAAGCGCGGCGGGGATGGCTGTCGCAGTGGATGAGGCGCTCGCTGGGGCGCTGGGGCGCGAGGGGTTGAATGCGCTGCTGATCGCGCGCCGCTACCGGCGCGACGTGTACTGAGAAGAAGAAGCCCTCAATCGCCGGGCGGCTAAGAAAGCGAACCCAGAGATTGCTCAGCCGCTGCGCGGCGAGCCAGAGGCAGTCGCCGCCCCATCCGCCGCCATCGTCGTGGCCGCTTCATGCCGTGGCCGCCTCACCGTCGTCACCGCCGCATCGGCGCGCCGCGCCGTCGTCGTTACCACGCCATCGTCATCACCGCCCCATCGTCGCCGCCGTTGCCCCACACCCCCATCGTTTCCGCGCGGGAAACACTCCTTGTCGCGCACCTGTCGAACAAACCACCCCGCGCCGGGCCGGCAGGGCGAAACGCCTTCGTATAATCGCCGGCCATTTCATCTCGGAAAGGCTTCCTGCATGTCCAATCCCGTCGTCACGAGCTCCTACGGTCCCGCGGTGTCTCTCGAGCAGGCGAAGAAGATCGCCGCCGGCGCCTCGGCCGAGGCGAAGAAGAACAACTGGTGCGTAGTGATCGCCATCGTCGATACGCACGGCCTTCTCAAGTACTACGAGATGATGGACGACACGCAGACCGCCAGCGCCACCGTAGCCATCGAGAAGGCGCGCACCGCGGCCATGTTTCGCCGGCCGACCAAGGTGTTCGAAGACGCCATCGCCGGCGGCCGCCACGCGCTCCTCGCCATGAACGGCGCGATTCCGATCGAAGGCGGCCTGCCCATCGTCATCAACGGCAAGGTCGCCGGGGCCGTGGGCGTGAGCGGTCTCACCTCCCCGCAGGATGCGCAGGTCGCGCAGGCCGGCCTCGACGCGCTGAAGTAATCGCGTTTTGCGGGCGGGGCGGGCGACGCCGCCCCGCGCACCGACTAGACTCGCGTCCATCGTTGTGTGGAGGTCGGAAATGAAGCCGGTTGTAGCCATCGTCGCCGCGGGAAACATGGGCGCGGGAATCGCACGGCGCCTCGTCGAGAACGGGCTCACCGTGCTCACGTTGCTCAATGGCCGTAGCGCCGCCACCGAGCAGCGCGCGATCGCCGCCGGCATGCAACCTGCCTCTCTCGATGCGGTGATGGAAGCCGACCTGCTGCTGTCCATTGTTCCGCCCGCGAACGCGCTCTCTTTCGCCGAGCAGACGGCTTTCGCGCTCAAATCCGCGCGTGTCAAACCGGTCTTCGCGGACTGCAACGCCGTGAGCCCGGCGACCGTGCGGCACATCCACGCCGTCGTCTCCGCCACGGGTGCGGAGTTCGTGGATGCGGGAATCATCGGCCATCCGCCCGAGCCGCGCGGCAAGAACCCGCACCTCTATGCGTCCGGAGAATCCACAGCGAAGCTTGCAGTGCTTGGCGACTATGGCCTCGACATCCGGGTACTGGATGCCCCCGTTGGCGCGGCTTCCGCGTTGAAGATGGCGTTCGCGGGAATCAGCAAGGGCAGCATCGCGATCGTC
>JBDZVF010000122.1:0-14526 GCA_040255575.1 Pseudomonadota bacterium
ACTGCTGGGGGGTGAGCGGTAGCGATGGGTCGGGCTCTAGGCTCCTCTTAGCCGCCCGGCGATTGAGGGCTTCTTGGCCTGTTGCCTCTCAGAGAAGAGTCGCGCTTGCGGGTGCGGGCTCTTAGCCGCCCCGCGATTGAGGGCTTCTTGCTCTCTTGCCTTCTCTATTAAGAGGAAGAGTTGGCGCCTGCGCGGGGCGGCGTCTCACTCGAATGAGTCCTGGCGGGGGACGCTGCGAGCCGTCCATGGGCGCTCTTCAAAATGCGTCCCTGCATTTTGAAGCCCCCGCCAGGACTCATTCGAGCGAGCCGTCGCCCTTTGGGGCTTCGGGTGCGTTGGATTTCGGGTGCTGTGGGGCCTCGGGCGTTGTGGGGCTTCGGCGTGTGGGGCTTCGGGCTTGTGGGGTTGGGGCGGCGCTCTTTCGGGGGTTACCAGGGGTGGTCGGTGCCGTCGTTGTTCAGGAAGCGGCCGCTGTCTTTTTTGGTGAGGCCGTCGATCACTTTGATGAGTCTGGCGGCGGCTTCTTCGGGGGAGATGAAGCCTGCAAGCTTGAAGTCGCCGAAGCTTTCGACCTGCACGCCGCCGGGATGGAAGCTCGCGACGACGATCGGTTCTTTCTCAAATTGAACCGACAGCATGTGCATCGCCTGGTTCTCGGCGGCCTTGGTGATGTAGTACCAGTAGTGGTTCGCGCCGAGCGGCTTCGAGGAGATGGAGCCGGCGGCGGAGCTGATTGCGATGATTTTCTTTTGTTTGCTGGCGCGCACGTTCTCGATGAACGCTTCGGTGATCTTCAGCGGGCCGGCGACGTTCGTGTGCACGAACTCATCGAGCTGCTGGTAGTCGAGTGTGCCGAAGAGCTGGCCCTTGTTGCCGCCGTCGGGGCGCTGGTCCTCCACCGGCGCGTAGCGGATGAGGGCGGCGTTGTTGAGCAGCACATCGATCGGCTGCCCCTTCATCTTGGCGGCGAGCGCCGTGATCTCCGCGTCGCGGGTGACGTCCATTCTTTCGGCGCGCACTTTGCCTGGATATTGTTTCTCGAGCGCCACGAGGGTGTCTGGGGTGCTGTCGCGGCGATGGGTGGCGATCACGGTCCAGCCTTTCGCGGCGTAGCCCTTGGCGAGCGCAAGGCCGATGCCCTGGTTGGAGCCGGTGATGAGCACGGTTTCGGCCGAAGCGGCTCCGGTGCCGAAGGCGACCACGCCCGCGGCGGCGATGCCGAAGAATCGGTGTATGAGCTTCATCTGTGCGAAGTCCCCCTGAAAAGAAGCCGTGAGTCGCTGGGCCGCCTGGAAGGCGCTCTACGAGCCTCGCGCCGGTCGGGCACTTCGAGCCGCCGCGCGATCGAAGACGGGTTCCAGTTTGCCTGAAGCGATGGCTGCCGGCCCGCCTGCCCGCTAGACTCGCGCCACACTGCGAACGCGCGCGCCCGAGAATCCTCCATGCTCGCACTCACCGACGTTCGCGATGCGCATGCGCGCATCCGCGACAAAATCAATCGCACCCCGGTGCTGACCAGCGAAACGCTGAACGCGCAATGTGGCGGCTCGCTCTTCTTCAAGTGCGAAAACTTCCAGAAGGTCGGCGCCTTCAAGGCGCGGGGCGCCACCAACGCCATCTTCCTGCTGTCCGACGAAGAGGCCAGGCACGGCGTCGTCACGCATTCTTCGGGCAACCACGCTGCCGCAGTGGCGCGTGCCGCGAAGCTTCGCGGCATTCCGGCGCACATCGTCATGCCTCACAACGTGCCCAAGGCGAAGCAGGACTCCGTGCGCCGCTACGGCGCCAAAGTCGAGTTCTGCGAGCCGACGATCACTGCGCGCGAGGCGGCCACGGCCCGCATCATCAGCGAGACGGGAGCGCAGCTCATCCACCCGTTCAACGACTACAGGGTGATGGCCGGGCAGGGCACCGCCGCTCTGGAGCTCATGGAAGAGCGGCCCGAGATCGATCTCTTGCTCTGCCCGATTGGGGGCGGCGGGCTTATCAGCGGTGCTGCCACTACGGCGAAGGGCCTGAAGCCCGGCGTTCGCGTGATCGGTGTGGAGCCTGCAGGCGCGGACGATGCGTACCGTGCCTTCCGGAGCGGCACGATTGTGCCGGTAACTTCGCCGCGCACGATCGCTGATGGCCTGCGCGGCACGCTCGGCGACAAGACGTTCGCCGAGATCCGCGCGAAGGTCGATGACGTGGTGACGGTCTCCGAAGCCTCGATCGTCTCGGCGATGCGCACGATGTGGGAAGTGCTGAAAATCGTGGTCGAGCCGTCCGCCGCCGTGCCGTACGCAGCGATCGTCGAGAATCGGCTGAATGTCGCCGGCCAGCGCGTCGGGCTGATCGTGACCGGCGGCAACCTCGATCTCGATGCGCTTCCGTGGTTTAGCGAAGTGCTGTGACCGTGCGCAGCGCCGGCTGAGTCAGTCACTCAAGGCGCCAGAGGCACGAGCACACAACCGCGAGTTTTCCGGGAACGTGCGCGCAGATTCGCCCGACAGGCGCGCGGGGCGCCCGAACTCCCACACTCAGGTGCGCGGATGCAGCCGATCGTGCTCCAGCGCGCCCTGCTCACCATGGTGAGGCTGCGTGACGCCGAACACGTGCACCAGCTGGCCGCCAAGCCAGCCTGAGACCACTAGCGCCGCAACCGCGACCACCGAAATCAGTACCGGCAGATTCTGGCCACCGGGCGCGCCTTCGGCCCGCAACCAGAAATTCACCACCTGGACGACGACGATCGCAAGGTTCAGCACCAGGTGGATACTCGCGACGCGCCGCTCGCGCGGCTCGTGCAGCCCAAGATAGTCCAGCAGCCCCGGCACCGCCGCGAGCAGTGCCCCGACAATGCCTCCGCCCAACGTGAAGTAAGCGGTGCTCTCCCACCGCATATCACCGGTGGACAGGTAGGCGATATCGGACACGAGCGAGAACACCCAGAGTCCAATCGGAATCGTCACGAGCATCGGATGGAGAGGATGCCCGGCAATCGAGACGCGTGAGCTCATATGGCACCTCCGGCCGATCCGTGAGCAATCCGCGTTCCTGTCGGGACACGTCGACGCTCCCTCCGCAGCCTGGCTGCCGACTATCGTGCCTCCTGTTGCTGAAGCGCGCGGGCCATCTCGCCGATGTAGGCGCGAATGTGGTCCGCGTCCTCGGGAGACAGGAATTTCGACCAGCTCACCATGCCTCGCTCGGTAAGCGCGCCGCGCAGCACGACCTCGTCCCAACCGTCTTTGTTCGTGAGCAGGAGCGAACGACGCAGATCGGGAATGACATTCCCGGATGCGCCCTGGAATCCGTGGCATCGCGCGCAATAGGCGTCGTACCGCTTTTGTCCCGCTGCGGTTTCGATCGCCGCTGCAACCGTTGAAGGGGGATTAGCGGGCAGCGCAGGTGGCGCTTCCGCCGGCAACGTGGCCTTGCCATCGAGCTTGAAGGCGACCACCCGGCCGAGATGCCGCATGCGCGTCGGCGCACCGCTCACACTCGTGGAGCTCGCGCCCGAGGCAGCAGCGATGAACTGCTCGCCATCCACGCTGTAAGTGCTCGGCGCTGCCGTGATGCCGTTCGGCGTCGGATAACTCCAGAGGCGTTCCCCGGTATCCGCACGGAACGCCACGAGCTCGCCAAGCGCACCTGCGCGCGTGCGTCCCTGAATCACGAGATCACCCGCGGTGGTGAGGAGGCCGCCGCCGCGTCCCTCGGCGCGCCATCGCGCCTTCTGCGTCACCGGATCCCACGCGAGCACGAAGTTCTGGGGCGGGGCCGCTGGCACTGGCCGAGCGGGTGGCGCAGTCGTGGCGCCGTGCGCGGCATTGCCGTGGTAGGCGCTGAAATCCACACCGATGTTGGTGAACAGCTGTTCCCCGAATTTGAAGTTGGCGACAGCGCGAAACGGCATGCTCGCTTCCGTGGCCGGGATGTACACGAGCCCGGTAAGCGGGCTGAACGCCATCGGATGCCAGTTGTGCGCGCCGCCTGCGCCCGGCGCGATGAGCGTCGGCGCGAGGCCGTATCGCGCGCCCGCGATTTCTTCCGGGCGCCCGGTGTTGAGATCGACCTTCTTCGCCCACGTCACCGTGACGTAAGGCTCCGCCGACAGCACCTCACCGGATCTGCGGTCGAGCACGTAGAAGAATCCGTTCTTCGGCGCGTGCATCAGCACCTTGCGCTTCTCGCCTCGGATGTCGAGCTCCGCGAGCGTCATGTTCTGAACGGCGTCGTAGTCCCACTGGTCGCCGGGCGTCTCCTGGTAGTGCCACTTGTATTGGCCGGTATCGACATCCAGCGCGACGATGGAGGAGATGAAGAGGTTGTCGCCCTTGCCGGCGGAACGAAACTCACGGTTCCAGGGGAAGCCGTTGCCGGTGGCGAGATAGAGCTGCTGCAGATCCGCGTCGTAGGTGAGCGCATTCCACGTGTGACCGCCGCCGCCGTACCGATACCAGTCGTCGCCGAACCAGGTGGGTCGCGCGAGCTTCTCGAGAATCTCATCGGATGCGGCGCCGTCCGCTTTGGCGTGGGGTGCGCCCGGCACCACGTAGAAACGCCAGACGAGCTTGCCGCTCGCGGCGTCGTAAGCGCTCACGTATCCGCGCCCGCCGAACTCACCGCCGCCGTTGCCGATAAACACCTTGTCGCGCGCGACACGCGGCGCCCCGGTGATCGAGTAGGTCGAATCTGCGGGGGCCGTGGCGACACTCCAGACCACGGCTCCGGTCGCCGCATCGAGCGCGATGAGGCGCGCATCGATCGTACCGACGTACACCTTGCCCTTGTAGACCGCGACGCCCCGATTCACCACGTCACAGCACAGCGGAAGTGCCGCCGGGCCGGGCACCTTCGGATCGTAGGACCACAGCGCCTTGCCGGTTTTCGCATCGAGTGCAAACACCTTGCTCCACGCCGACGAGACATACATCACGCCGTCGACCACGACCGGTGTGGCTTCCTGACCCCGGTAGGTATCGAAATCAAACGACCACGTGGGCTTCAACCGCGACACATTGGTGGCGTCGATGGATTTGAGCGGGGAGTAGTGCTGCTCGCTCCAGCCACCGCCGTAAATGAGCCAGTTCTGCGGCTCTTTCGCCGCGTTCAAGAGCCGGGCGTCATCGACGTGGGCTGCGACGGCCGCCTTGTCGGAAGCCACGGCCCCGCAAGCGAGCAGGAGCGTGGCGCACGCGAGCAGCCAACGCGATTCAGGGTGCTTCTTCGTCATGTCCCGGCATCCCCCAATACGTGGTCTGGACATGGATTGGCGCGTTAATCAGCGGCCGCACAATGCTATAAACCCGCGGATAATTTACACGGGAACCCAGTCTGCCCATGCAGCGGATGATGACTCGCAGAAGCCTGCTCCAGGCCTCGCTCGGTGCGGCCGGGGCTTCTGCGTCCGCCGGATTTCTGGGCGCGCTGCTCGCGCCGGTGGCGCGCGCGAAGAACGCGGCGCCCCCCATTCAATCGATGACGCTGGCCGAAGACCTGCTGCTGTTTCAGGGCGCCGGCGGCAACGTCGTCGTCGCGAAGGGGGAGGAGGGCCTGCTGCTCGTGGATGGCGGCTCGCGTGAGCGGTCGCCGGAGCTGCTGAAGCGCATCTTCGAGCAGACCGGCCAGCGCCGCGTGCAGCAACTCGTGAACACGCACTGGCATTGGGACCACACCGGCTCGAACGAGGCACTCGCGAAATCCGGCGCGCCCATCCTGGCCCACGAGAACACGAAGCTGTGGCTCGGGACCGAGATCCTCTCGAAATGGGAAGGCCGCACATACGAGCCGCGTCCCCCGACTGCGTTACCCACGCAGACGTTCTTTTACGACGCCGATGCGAAGCCCCTGAGGTTCGGTGGCCAGCAGATCGAGTACAGCCTGATGCCCGGCGCGCACACGGACGGGGACATCCATCTGTTCTTTCCGCGTCAGAACGTGCTGGTCGGGGGCGGTGTGATCTCGGGCGGCGAGTATCCGATCGTCGATTACGTGACGGGCGGATGGCTCGGCGGGATGATCGGCGGGCTCAAGGCGATGCTGAAGAAGGGCGATGCGAACACGCGCTTCGTGCCGGGCCGCGGCCCGCTGCGCACGCGCGCGGATCTCGAAGCGCAGCTCGACCTGTGTTTCACGACGCTCTCCCGGATCGGGCAGAGCTATTACAAGGGGCAGACGTGGGACGAGCTCGTCGCCTCGAAACCCACGCGAGACTTCGATGCGCGCTGGGGCAACCCGGACACGTTCCTCAGGCTCGCGTACGAGGGTGCCTGGTATCACATCAATGAGATTCGACGGGTGACGCGGTAGACGGGAATGGTGAAACGCTTTCTGCAATCGGCGCTCGCCGTCGGGCTCATGACGCTCTCCTGCGTCGCGCGGAGCGATTCGGCGCCCGTGCCCACGGACTCGATCGCCTCGAACTGGAAGATGCTCGAGACCTACTGCTACGAGTGTCACAACACCACCGACTGGGCGGGCAACGTCGCGTTCGACACCCTCTTGCCGGATGAAGCGGCAAACGACGCCGAGGTCTGGGAGGAGGCCGTGCGCAAGATTCGCGGCTCGCTCATGCCGCCGCCCGGGAAAAAACAGCCGGACGAAGCGACCCGTGCGCACTTCATCAAGACGATGGAAGCGTTCCTCGACGCGAACGGTGCGCAGCATCCGCGCGCCGGCAGTGTCGGTTTGCATCGTCTGAATCGCACCGAGTACGCCAATGAGATCGAGGACATCCTCGGGCTGAAGATCGACCCGGCCGCGCTGCTTCCGCGCGACGACAAGAGCGATGGCTTCGACAACGTGGCGGACGTGCTCAAGGTCTCACCGTCATTCCTCGAACAGTATTTGTCCGCCGCGCGCACCGTTACGGTAGAGGCGCTGGGCAATCCGAAGGCACGCACCACGAGTCGCGTTTTCCAGGGACCGCCCGAGGCGAATCAGTACGTGCACCAGGAAGGGCTGCCGCTCGGCACACGCGGCGGCATGATCATCGACTACGACTTTCCGGCCGATGGCGACTACGAGTTCACGATCAACGGGCTCATTGGCGCCGGTTATCTCTGGGGTGTGATGGATCCGAACACGCTCATCATCACGATCGATGGCGAGCGCGTGTTCGAGCAGACGCTCGGGGGCGGCAAGGATCTCGAAGCTGTTGATGTGCGCCAGGCGGAAGGGGTTGGCGAGATCAACGAGCGGTTCAGGAACATCAGGCGTCACGTGAAAGCGGGCCCGCATAAGGTGGGCATCACGTTCGTGCAGAAGACCGCGGCGGAGTCGAATGAGATTCTGCACGGCTTCGTGCCTGTGGCCGGCATGGGCCAGCACGTGAATGGCGATTCGGACGGGCCGCGCATCCAGAACGTGGAGGTGCGCGGGCCGATCAACCCGACCGGTGTGAGTGAGACGCCGAGCCGCAGGAAGGTTCTCACGTGCCAGCCGAGGAGCGTCGCGGAAGAGCGGCCGTGCGCGAAACAGATTCTCGCGGCCGTGGCGCGCAAGGCCTTCCGACGTCCCGTCACGGACTCGGATCTCACCGGCGCGCTGGCCTTCTATGACGAGGGCCACGAGCAGGGTGGTTTCGAGACCGGTATTCAGAAAGGGCTGATGGCGATTCTGGTCAGCCCGAAGTTCCTGTACCGGGCGCATTCACCACCGCCGGGCGCGCAGCCGGGGCAGGTATTCCGCATCAGCGATATGGATCTCGCGTCCCGCCTGTCATTCTTCCTCTGGAGCCGCGCGCCGGATGACACGCTGATTCAGCTCGCCGCCCAGAAGAAGCTGCACGAGCCCGACGTGCTGAACGCACAGGTGCATCGCATGCTCGCCGATCCGCGCGCGCACGCGCTGGTGACGAACTTTGCGTTCCAATGGCTGAACGTGCACGGGCTCGAGCTGGTGGAGCCCGACCCGAACCTGTTCCCGGATTATTCGGCGGATCTGGTCGGGGACTTCACGAAAGAGATCGAGCTCTTCATCGGCCGCATCTTCGAGTCCGATTCGAGCATCCTGGAGCTGCTCACGTCGGACCGGACGTTCGTGAACGAGCGCCTCGCGCTCCACTACGGCGTGAAGGGCGTGCGCGGCGGGGCGTTCCAGGAGATCCGATGGGACGAGTCCTATCGTCGGGGGTTGCTCGGCAAGGGTGCCTTCCTTATGGCGACGTCGTATGCGAACCGCACGACGCCGGTGCTGCGGGGTTCATACATTCTCGAGAAGTTCCTCGGCACGCCGCCGGCGTCGCCGCCACCGAGTGTGCAGGCGTTCGTGGAGACGCAGGAGGGCGGAGTCGCGCTCACCGTGCGCGAGCGACTGGAAACTCATCGTGACACGCCCTCTTGCAAGGCGTGCCATGGCGTGATCGATCCGCTCGGCCTCGCGCTCGAGAACTTCAACGCCGTCGGGCAATGGCGCGACAAGGATATCGACGCCGGAGTCGCGATCGATGCCGCCGGCAGCATGCCGGACGGCACGCAGTTCAGGGGGCCGGACGATCTGCGCAACGCGCTGCTCGCGCGTGGCGACCAGTTCGCGCAGACGTTCACCGAGAATCTCATGACGTTCGCGCTCGGGCGCGGCGTGAAGTACTACGACATGCCGCGCGTTCGCGAGATCGTGCGACAGGCCGCGAAGCAGGACTATCGTCTTTCGGCGATCGTGCTCGGCATCGTGGGCAGTGACGCGTTTCAGATGGCGGAAGTGCCGAAACCGGCGGAACACCCGGTCTCGGTGGCCACACGCTAGGAACAGGGGAGCTCAGGCAATGTTCATTACCAAGAAATACCTCACCCGCCGCACGGTGCTGCGTGGAATGGGCGCCAGCGTGGGATTGCCGTTCCTGTCAGCCATGGTTCCTGCGGGCGTTGCGCTCGCGAAGACGGCCGCCGCACCGAAGCCGCGCATGGCGTTCATCTACTTCCCGCATGGCGCGGTCATGGACAAGTGGACGCCGAAGACGGAAGGCGCGCTCGGTGACTTGCCGCCGATCCTGAAGCCGCTCGATCCCTACCGGAAATATCTCACGGTGATCAGCGGGCTCGAGAACAAGTCCGCCATTGCCGCGCCAGTGCATGCCATCACGCCGGGCACGTGGCTTTCCTGCGTGCCGCCGCGAATCAGCCATGAGCCGTATGGCGGCATCACCATCGACCAGATCGCCGCCAAGCATATCGGCCAGGACACATCGCTCCCGTCGCTGGAAATCGGCACGGAAGAGCAGGGTGGTGAGGGCTCCTGCGATCGCAACTATGGTTGCAGCTACGGCAAGACCATTTCCTTTCGCGACCCGTCGACCCCGCTGCCGATGGAGCACAATCCACGCAAGCTGTTCCAGCAGCTCTTCGGCGCCGGGGATACGGTGGAAGAGCGCGCGGTGCTCTCTAAAGAAAGCATGAGCGTCATCGATCTGGTGCGGGCGGATGCGCAGGATCTGTCGAAGACACTGGGCGCGGCGGATCGTGCGACGCTGGACGATTACCTCGGCACGGTGCGGGAGATCGAACGGCGCGTGCAGAAAATCGCCTCGCGCGATCTGTCGGCGGTGAAGCTGCCCGATGCGCCCTCGGGCATTCCGAGCAACTTCGACGAGCACATGGCGCTCATGTTCGACATGATGGCGCTCGCGTTCCAGGCGAATCTCACGCGCGTCATCTCGTTCATGATGGCGGCGGAAGTGAGCAATCAGCCGTACAACTTCATCGGCATCTCGGATGCGTTCCATCCGCTGTCACACCATCAGAACAACCCGCAGAAGCTGGATCGGCTGGCCCGGGTGCAGACCTTCCACACGCAGATGTTCGCCAAATTCGTGAAGAGGATGGCGGAAATGCCCGACGGCGAGGGGAGCATGCTGGACAACTCGATCCTGCTCTTCGGCAGCAACATGAGTAACAGCAACCTGCACGACCACTTTCCGCTGCCGACGGCCATCGTGGGCGGGGGTTGCGGCCAGGTGAAAGGCAACCAGCACCTGCGGTACCCGGATCGCACGCCGATCGCGAACATGCATGTGGCGCTGCTGAATCGGGTGGGCATCGCGACCGAGAAGTTTGGCGACAGCACCGGGCAGTTCACGGAAATCTGATTGCGCATGGCTCGACGCGTTATTCCGGGTGTGGCGTTCCGTCGGCGGACGGTGCTTTTCTCGCTCGTGTCGCTGGCGGCACTGGCGCTGCTTTCCGGGGCGGGCGCGTCTGCCGCCTTTGCAGGCCCGCTGCTCGACGCGGCGCGCGACGGGAATCGCGAGGCGGCACTGAAGCTGCTCGATGAGCGGGCCGATGCCAACGACCGCTCGAGCGACGGCACGACGGCGTTGCATTGGGCCGCGCATAACGGTGACGCGGAGCTGGTGAAGCGACTACTGAAGTCCGGCGCCAACGCGCGAGCGGTGAATGACTACGGCGCTTCGCCCATGTCCGAGGCGGCGGAGCGAAGCGATGCCGGGATTCTCGAACAGCTGCTGAGGGCCGGCGCTGACGTCGAGTCACCCAATGCCCAGGGCCAGACGGCGCTGATGACCGTAGCTCGTACCAATCACGTCGATGCGGCCACCGTGCTCCTGAAGCACAAGGCCAATGTGAACGCACGCGAGCAATGGCGCGGGCAAACAGCGCTCATGTGGGCGGCCGCCCAAAGCCAGCCCGAGATGGTCGAACTGCTGATCAGGCACAAGGCCGATGTGAACGCGCGCTCCGACGTGCGCGTGTGGGCGCGCAAGGTCACGGCCGAGCCCCGTCCTCAGAATCGGCCTTCGGGCGGTTTCACCGCGCTGCTGCTTGCCGCGCGCGAAGGCTGCGTCGCCTGCGCCGAGATGCTCGTGACGAAGGGCAAGGCGGATATCAACCTCGCCGATCCCGACAACATCACGCCGCTCAACATGGCGCTGCTGAACGGGCGCTGGGATGTCGCGGCCGCGCTCATCCGGCTCGGCGCCAATGTGAATCGCTGGGATACGTGGGGACGCGCGCCGCTGTATTCGGCCGTCGACTACAACACGACGCCGCGCGGCGGGCGGCCGGACCGGCCTTCCGGCGACAGGACGACCGGCCTCGAAGTGATCGAGTTGCTGCTGCAGAAGGGCGCGAATCCCAACATGCAGTTGAAGTTGTTCCCGCCGTACCGCTCGCTTGGGCAGGATCGCGGGGGAGACAGCATGCTCACGGTTGGGACGACCCCGCTCATTCGAGCCGCAAAGGCGGGCGACAACGGCGCGGTCAAACTGCTGCTCGCCCACGGCGCTCTGCCCAACCTTCCCAACTCGCTCGGTATTACTCCGTTGATGGCGGCTGCCGGCATCGGCTCGACTACCATCGACATTCGCGCGCGTTTTCGCAACGAAGACCAGTGCATCGAGACCGGCCAGCTCCTGCTCGCGGGTGGGGCCAGCGTCAACGCCACGAACCAGAACGGGCAAACGGCGCTGCACGGCGCGGCGTTGTGGGGCTGGACGAAGTACGTGCAATTCCTCGCCGACAGCGGCGCAGACCTCGAAGCCCGGGATCGCGGCGGCCTGCGCGCGCTCGAGGTCGCGCAGGGCAAGAACAGCGGGACAGGCCGCGGCGGGCTGAGCGCCGCCGAGCCGCATCCCGAAACCGCGGCGCTGCTCCAGAAGCTGCAGGCGAAAAACTAACCGGGACTCAGAGCAACCCGAAGACCTTCCCCAGCCGAAGCGCGATCTCCACCAGCCCCGCCAATGACACGACGGCGCCGATGATCCAGAGCACCGCCCGGTGCACGCTCCCGAGCCGGGCAATGGCCACGTTGGTCTCACCCAGCATCGTCGTCAGCTTCGTGTCCACCTGATCGATCTTCGTGGTGAGCTTGGTGTCGACCTGACCGATCTTCGTAGTGAGGTCCGAGCTGACCTTCTCGATCTTCGCGGTGAGCTTCGAGTCGAGCTGGTCGATCCTGGCGGTGAGCTTCGAGTCGACCTGATCGATCCTGGCGGTGAGCTTCGAGTCGACCTGATCGATCCTTGCAGCGAGGTTTGAATCGCCGTGCTCCATGCGGCTCAGCATTTCGGAGCGTACGTCGTCGATCTTGCGGCTCAGCGTGTCGTGGTTGCGATCGACCTTGTCCGCGAGCGAGCGGACGTCGGCTTTCAGTTCCCGAACGTCTTGTTTTACCTCGGCGAGCCCATTGCGCAGGAAGCCGACGCTGGCCTCGAGGGTTTCGTTGGATACCACGCGGACCTCGTGCTCTTCGCGCATCACTGCGTTCATAGTGGAACGTTCGCCAAGAACGTGACTGATTGGATGGACGCGACGTTAACGCGTCACCTTCGGCGCGTCTAGATACATGAAAGTACGAGGATTTTTGCCGTACTAGCGGCGTTCTTCTGTCGTTCAAGGCAGGCGCTGACGCGAGAGAGTTGAGCACGCGTCCTTCCCCACGCACGACCGCTGCGTACCACCCCTGTGCGGGTGCAATGCGGCTCGTCAACGCCTGCGCAGGATCTCCAGCGTTCTCGCGTCGGGCTCGCCGGAGAAGTACTGCTCCAGGGCAGCCCCGAAGAGAGCCGGCGCGTCATCCAGCGCGGCAAAGAGCGTCATCGACGAGCGGAACTTGAGGTCATCCGGGTAGCCGAGAATGTCGCTGATGTCCCGTCCCTTCACGTTGAGCAGCAACTGAGTGCACTCGCGCAAGCGCGCGCCGAGAACGGGATGAGCAAGGTACGCGCGAGCCTCCTCGAGTGAACGGATCGCGTATCGCTGCGCCATGGGGCTCGAGCCCAGCCCCGCAATCTGCGGAAACACGAACCACATCCAGTGGCTCGTCTTGCGGCCGGCGCGCAGTTCCGCAACAACCTGGGCGTAAACACGGTCCTGTGCATCGAAGAAGCGTTGCAGGTCGTAAGGGTCGCTCATGAGCGCACTCTGCTACCGTGTCGTGCCGACGCGCAATGTCGCCGGAGAGTCGAATGCCTGAGCAATACCGCATTCATGTGCCCGACGAAGTTCTCGACGACCTGAAGGCGCGCCTGCGCAACACGCGTTGGCCGGACCAGCTCGAAGGCACAGGCTGGGATTACGGCACCGACGCCCGTTACCTGCGACAACTCTGCGCCTACTGGGCCGACGGCTTCGATTGGCGCAAGCAGGAGACTCGCCTCAACGGTTTCCATCAGTATCGCGAGACGGTCGACGGGCTGCGCATCCATTTCATTCACGAGCGCGGCAGGGGTCCCAACCCCATCCCCGTGCTGATGCTGCACGGGTGGCCGAGCACCTTCGTGCAGTTCGAAAAGATCATTCCGCTGCTCACGGACCCGGCCTCGCACGGCGCACCCGGCGCGCCGAGCTTCGATGTGGTCGTCGCATCGCTGCCCGGGTATGGCTTTTCCGACATTCCCAGAACGCGCGGCTTCGCCATCCAGGCCATGGCCCGGTGCTTCACGAAGCTGATGACGGACTCGCTGGGCTACAGCCGCTTCGCGCTTCGCGGCAGCGACATCGGCCACAGCGTCACGCAGCAGCTCGCGCTCGCTCATCCCGAGCTCGTGATCGGCGCGCACGTCACGGGCCTGCTGCGCGGTGTTGCGCTCGCCGGCCCGGCGCGGCCGAGCGAAGCCGAACAAAAGTTCAATCGGGCGATGGCCGCGTGGGACGCACAGGAACTCGCCTATGCCCGCATGCACGGCACGAAGCCGCAAACACTCGCCGTGGGTCTGAACGACTCGCCCGCGGGCCTCGCATCCTGGATCATCGAGAAATTCCGTACGTGGGGCGACACGAAGGGCGACGTGGAGTCGCGCTTCTCGAAAGACGAATTGCTCACGAACCTCACCATCTACTGGGCGACGGGCACGATCGGCTCATCGGTGCGCCTCTATTATGAGTTCACGCGCGAGAAACGCCTGCAGGGCAAGGTGACCGTTCCGACCGCATTGCTGATCGCGACACACGACATGGTTCCGCCGCCGCGCGAAGTCTGCGAGCGCATGTACAACATCGCGCGCTGGACCCAGACGGACCGGGGTGGTCACTTCCTCGAATGGGAGGAGCCGCAGCTCGTCGCCGAGGACATGCGGGCTTTTTTTGGGCCCCTAGGGGGCACGGGCGCCTTGAAGGCGCGTTGAGCGCCGCGCCCGCCGTCCGCACACCGTTCGATTCGCGGCTCCGCGTGACCGCGCGTCGGGTGAAGATTTTTTCCGGCTGTCGCTCACGCTTGGCACACCCCTATGCTCGCGTGTCGATTCGAGGGGGTCCGGAATGAAGACAGTGTGGGCAGCGCGATTCATCGCGCGCGTAGCGATTATCGGCATGATCTCGACGGCGGCCATCGCCGCCAGTGACAACGGCATCAAGGTGGCCCCGGCTTTCAAGCCCGCGGAGCTCACGGCGCTTCCGGCCGATAACTGGATCACCAACGGCGGCAATCTCTACAACCAGCGCTACTCGCCGCTCACGCAGATCAACCGCGACAACGTGAAACAGCTGAAAGGCCTTTGGCGCGCGAGCATGGGCTCCGGCGCAGGGCCGGGCACCGCGGGCCAGGCGCAGATCCTCGAGTACGAGGGCACGCTCTTCGTGCCGAACG
>JBDZVF010000123.1:0-14508 GCA_040255575.1 Pseudomonadota bacterium
AACTGAGCTACGTCAGCGGAAACTGCTCTTCCGAATGGAGCGGGTGATGGGAATCGAACCCACGCCATCAGCTTGGAAGGCTGAGGTTCTACCATTGAACTACACCCGCGCCTTGCTCACTGGCTGAAAGCGCCTGCGGCGCCTCCAGCAAAACCCTACTCCGTCGACCGCGCGCCAAGGCGCGGTTTTTGCCGCTGCCGCATCAGTGCGCGGCCGCTAGCGCCGCACCAAAACCTCTTCCACTTCACGCCTTCCCCCAATGGTGGTGGGGGAAGGATTCGAACCTTCGAAGGCGTAAGCCGGCAGATTTACAGTCTGCTCCCGTTGACCGCTTGGGTACCCCACCGGGAAAAACGAGCCGCGTATTCTGATTTCGGGCTTCGGGAGTGTCAATTCGATTTGGCGCGCGTCTTGCTAGCCTGCGGCCAAGTTTCCGGACCCGACCGCCTCAGAACGGCCTCCCGCAGTCGCCGACCGCCAGTGGGCCGCCGACTCCGAATCGACGCACGGTCCGCAAAGGCTGCGCTGAACTCCTGCCCGCCCGATATTCGCGGGGCCGTCGGCGTGGCGGACACTTTATATAGGGGCGGCCGGGCGGTTTTTCCGCTGAATGGCATCCATCAGACCGATCGGCAGCTCCCGCCACTGGCCCGAACGCAGGTCGGGCGGCAGCTCGACCGGCCCGTAACGGACCCGCGAAAGCCGCAGGACCTCGTGGCCGACGGCCAGCCACATCCGCCGGACCTCCCGATTTCGCCCTTCCCGCAGGACCACCCGGAAAGTGGAGTCGAAAGCCGCATTGGCCCAGACGCCGGTGCCGGTAGAGGCCCTCGGCACGGGCTGAATGCTGTCGAACTTGGCCGGGCCATCGTCCAGCATCACCTGGGTTCGCAGGCTTTGAAGTGAGGCCGCGGACGCGCGTCCCTTCACCGTGACCAGGTACTCCCGCTCCACCTCGCTGGAGGGGTGCATCAACCGGTGGGCCAGCTCCCCGTCCGTGGTGAACAGCAGGAGGCCGGACGTATTGATATCCAGCCGGCCGATCGAGATCCAGCGCCCGCCCCCCGGGTCGGGAAGGCTTTCGAACACGGTTCGACGGCCCTGCGGATCGCTTCGGGTCGTCACTTCATCCAGCGGCTTGTTGTAGGCAATGAGCCTCCGGGGACCCGCCGCCGTCGGCATGAGCGCGACCGGCTTGCCGTCCAGGCGCACCGTGTCACCGGGGGCCGCCCGGTCGCCGAGCTGGGCCGTGCGGCCGTTGACGGTGACGCGCCCGGCGCGGATCCACTCTTCCACTGTGCGCCGGGAGGCAAGACCCGCGGCCGCGAAAAGCTTTTGCAGGCGTTCGCCCTGCAGAGAGATCTGATTCACCCGTCAAGGATACGGGAGCCCACCCCTCGGAACACACCCATAACCACTGGCTATGGCGAGCAACTTACTGAGTTTGCGGGCTTCGCTCCAGCTCCCGAAGTCCGTAGAGTAGCGACCCCCGCGCCCGAACCAGCTCTGCGAGGCACTCAAGATGATCTACGACAGCATCCTGAACACCATCGGCAACACGCCGATCGTGCGCATTCACAAGCTCGCACCCCAGAACGTCACGATGTACGTCAAGTGCGAGTTCTTCAATCCGCTCTCGTCGGTGAAAGATCGTCTGGCCATTGCGATCATCGAGGACGCCGAGCAGCGTGGCACGCTGAAGCCGGGCCAGACGGTGGTGGAGGCCACATCCGGCAACACCGGCATCGCGCTAGCGATGGTCTGCGCCGCCAAGGGTTACCCCTTCGTGGCCACGATGGCCGAGTCGTTCTCCATTGAGCGCCGCAAGATCATGCGCATGCTGGGTGCCAAGGTCGTTCTCACGCCGGCGGCCGAACGCGGCGTGGGCATGGTGCGCAAGGCCGAGGAGCTTGCGAAGAAGAACGGCTGGTTCCTCGCTCGCCAGTTCGAGAACGAGGCGAACCCCGCCTACCACCGCAACACCACGGGCCCGGAGATCCTGAAGGATTTCGCGGGCAAGCGGCTCGACTTCTACGTCACGGGCTGGGGCACCGGCGGCACGCTGACCGGCGCCGGCGAGATGATCCGTCTCGCCCGACCGGAAACGCAGATCATCGCGTCGGAGCCCGCGGCCGCCGCGCTGCTCTCGGGCAAACCCTTCTCGCCGCACAAGATCCAGGGCTGGACGCCGGACTTCATTCCCGGCGTGCTGAAGAAGGACGTCGCCCATCGCATCGTCACCGTCACCGATGCCGAAGCCATCGAGAACTCGCGCGCCCTCGCCAGGAGCGAAGGCATCTTCTGCGGCATCTCTTCCGGCGCCACGTTCGCCGCCGCCCGCAAGGTCGCCGAGGAGGCCCCGGCGGGCTCCGTGATCCTCGCGATGCTGCCCGACACCGGCGAGCGTTACCTCTCCACGCCGCTGTTCGAAGGCATTGCCGAAGGCAGTGACGCCGAGATCTGAAAACAAGAACCTTGCGATTCGTGCCTCAACGTAACCGATCACCCCAAATGCCCGAGAAGATGGATGCGCGACGCTTCGCGGCGCTCCCCGACCCGTTCCCGATGTGGCGCGGCGGCGTCCTGCATGGCGCGCGCATCGCCTACGAAACGTGGGGCGAGCTCAACGCGGCGCGCAGCAACACCATCCTGCTCTTCACCGGGCTCTCGCCACCGGCGCACGCGAAGTCCTCGCCGCAAGACACGAGCGAAGGCTGGTGGGAAGGCATGATCGGGCCGCGCGGGTTCATCGACACGGAGCGCTACTTCGTCGTGTGCGTGAACTCGCTCGGCAGCTGCTTCGGCTCGACCGGCCCGGCCTCGGACAGTCCCGTGACCGGCGCGCCGTACCGCATGAGCTTTCCGGATCTTTCGGTCGAGGACATCGCGCGCGCCGGCTTCGAGACGCTGCGCGCGCTCGGCATCGAGCGCGCGGACACGATCATCGGCCCTTCGCTCGGGGGCATGTCGGTGCTCGCGTTTCTCGCGCAGTTTCCGGGCGCGGCGCGCCGGGTGATCAGCATTTCCGGCACGGCAGCCGCGTCGCCGTTCGCCATTGCGCTTCGCTCGATCCAGCGCGAAGCGATCCTGCGCGATCCGGACTGGGCGGGCGGCGCGTACACGAACGAAAAGCCGCCGGCGACCGGCATGCGCATCGCGCGCAAGCTCGGCATGATGACTTACCGTTCGGCGCATGAATGGGTGCAGCGCTTCGGCCGCGAGCCCGTGTCGCCCGATCGGCGCGAAGAGGGGCCGTTCGCGCCCGAGTTCGCCATCCAGAGCTACCTCGAAGCGCACGCGCGCCGTTTTGTGCGCGCGTTCGACCCCAACTGCTATCTCTACATCTCGCGCGGCATGGATCGCTTCGATCTTGCGAAGCACGGCGGCACGAACACGGAGGCCCTGCGGCGCTCGCGCGTCGAGCATGCGCTCGTGATCGGCGTGGAGTCGGACATGCTGTTCGCGATCGCCGAGCAGCGCTCGCTGGCCGAGGATTTCAAGAGCGCCGGCGTCGCGACGCGCTTCGCGCCGCTCGATTGCATCGAGGGGCACGACTCCTTCCTCATCGATATCGAGCGCTTCGGGAAGGAGATCCGCTCCTTCCTGGGTTGATCGGCGCTGGGCGGGCGCGCGGCAGGGCCGGTCGCTTGCAGGTAGAGCTGGCGTAACTCACGCCAACGGCCACTCCCGTTACGCGACGCCGACGCGCGCTGGAATGAGGCCGGGCAGGAGCGGCGGCAACGGGCAATGGAGCGCGGCGCAGACCGTGCGCAGCAGCTCGGCTTCCGCGACGTTCAGCACCTCGTCGTGAGCGATCGTTTTCACGAGCCCCTCGATCACTGCCTTCTTCGCGAAGAGCTGCAGCTTCTCGAGGCGGCGAAGCGCGTCGGCGAGGCGCTGCGGCCAATCCTCCACGGCGACGTAGGGCGGCCGGCGCATCGGCAGCACCCCCTGCATGCCGGCTTCATACGCCATGCGGGCATCGCGCTCATCGCTCGCGCCGAACCGGGCAAGCGTCGCGAACAACACCTGAAGATCCGCTTCCGCATGATCGAGCGTGACCTTGCCGTGTGGAGCGCGGGCTTCGATCTCGTCTCTCAGAAGGGTGGCGAGCAGGTGGGCGAGGCAGAACTCGAATACGTCGACACGCGCATCCGCGCGGATCAGGTCGTCCGAGAGCTTTGCGAGCTTCTGACGGTCCGTGATCGGCAATCGCCGCAGCGCCGGGAAGATCTGCAGCAGCGCGGGCAATCGCAGCATCGGCTCCAGTGAGCTCGCCACGGAGAGTGTGGCGCGGACAACCGCCAGCTCCTCTTCGCTGATCGACTTGCCGAGCAGCGCGAGCTGCCGCTCGCGCACGGCATCGTCCCGGCTCATGAGGAGCGCAAGCACGAGTGCGCGGGCGCGGCCCGTCGATTCGACGAACTCTCGCAATGTCTCCGGGAGCGCGAGGCGCAGCTCGCGGGCCTGCGCGATATTCACCGTTTCGAGCTGGCCCACTTTGGCCGCGACGGCATCGGGCCGCACCGGCTCGGCGACAGTGGCATGCGGCCCCATCGGCTCGACGGCAGCGGCACCGGCCCTCGCTGGCTCGACGGCGGCGGCATCGGGGTTCACCGGCCCGGCAGCCGCGGGTTGCGCCCCCGCGCTACCAGGCGCGGCGGCGAGTTGTGCCCCCGCGCTGCCCGGCGCCGCCGCGGGTTGTGATCCCACGCTGCCCGACGCCGCCGCGGGTTGTGATCCCACGCTGCCCGACGCGCCGACGGGTTGCGCCCCCGCGATCGCCGACGCGGCGGCGGCCAGCGTCGCGAGCTTCGTGGGATCCCTCACGAGGTCCGCGGGATTCGCCTGCACCCTCTCCGCGGCACTGAATGCCGGCACGCTCTTCAGCGCATTCGCCGCAAGCGTGGCCAACTGCTTCGGGTTGAACTGCGGGTCGATCTCGCGAATGCGCTCTTCGATCGGGGGATGAGTGCGCAGCAGACGTTTCACGCCCGGCGCGAAGAACATGTGCGCCGCCTGCTCGCCATCCGCCTCCCGGATGAACGAGCCTTCAGACAGGCCCGCGATTTTCAGCAGCGCGCCCCGCAGCCCTCCCGGATTACGCGTGAACTGCACGCTGGACGCGTCCGCGAGCCGCTCCCGCTGGCGCGCCACGGCCGCCTGAAGAATGCGCGCGAAGAAGAGCCCCAGGTATCCGAGAATCATCACGGCCATCGCGGCCGCCAGGACCGCTGGCGCGCCGCGCCTGCCACGCGGCGAGTATCGCAAGAGGGTGCGGCCGATCAGCGCCACGACGAGCAGGCCGAACAGCCAGCCCATGAGCTGCACGTTCAACCGCATGTCCCCATTCAGCACGTGGCTGAACTCATGGGCGACGACGCTCTGCAGCTCGTCGCGGCTGAGCGTGTCGAGCGCGCCCTGAGTGACAACCACCGCCGCGTTCGCAGGCGTGTGGCCCGCGGCGAGCGCATTGATGGATCGCTCCTGTTCCAGGACGTAGACCTCGGGCATCGGCACGCCCGACGCAATCGCCATTTCCTCGACGACGTTGTGAAGGCGCTTGCGTTTGAAATCCGTGGTGTCGCGCCCGACGAGTGTGCCGCCGAGCGATCGCGCAACGACACCGCCGCCCTCCCGCAACTGCAGCGACTTGAATCCGCTGGCGACCCCGATGACGGCGAGCACCAGCAGCGTGCAGAAGATCGCGACGCCGGGATGGTTCAGGGCGTACTGCACAGGCGAAAGCGTGAAGGTCCCCTCCTGCAGATCCGGCGAGGAAAAGGAAAAGACAGTGAACAGCACGAGGTCGAGCGCCGCCGCCACGAGCAGCATCGACACGATGAACGCCACGATCAGCCAGCGCGTCTGCTTGCGCGCCTGGGCCTGGCGTGAATAGAAATCCATCGTCCGATCGTTACCGGCGTCTCGACGCGGGCAGGCGCCTCAAGTGAAGCTGACCTTCGGGGCCTCCCGCGCCTCGGGCTTCGGGGCCTCGAGCGTCTGGGCCGGACCGAAGTTGAACATTCCCGCGGCGATACTGCTGGGGAAGGTCTCGCGAGCGTTGTTGTAGGCCATCACGGCGTCGTTGTAGGCCTGGCGCGCGAAGGCCACCTTGTTCTCCGTGGAGGTGAGCTCTTCGGAGAGCTGCATCATGTTCTGGTTGGCCTTGAGGTCCGGGTAGGCCTCCGAGAGCGCGAACAGGCGGCCGAGCGCGCTGCCGAGCTGCGCTTCGGCCCCCTGCAGCTGGGCGACGGCCCCGGCGTCGCTCGGATTGGCGGCCGCGGCTTTCAACCCCGACAGCGCCGAGTTGCGCGCCTGAATCACCGCCTCGAGCGTCTCGCGCTCGTGCTTCATGTATCCCTTGGCCGTCTCGACGAGGTTCGGGATGTGGTCGTATCGGCGGGTGAGCTGCACATCGATCTGCGCGAAGGCGTTCCTGAAGGCGTTGCGGGCCCGCACGAGGCCGTTGTAGACGCCCACGAAATACAGCACGAAGACCACGATCAGGGCCAGGATCACCAGCAACGCAATCATCGGGACCTCCGCGCCAAATCCATCGAGCTCTTGTATCGGTCGGGCCGCTGGAGCGCAACCTACCGCGCACGCTCGTTAAGTCAACAACGAAGCGTGATGCCGATCACATTCTGCGACCGGCGATCCCCGGTCACCGGCCGCTCATCGGAAGGCCGCACGCCCCCAGGTCAAACCCCCGAGAATGCCGGCCCTATGAAAAGCAGGTCTCACGGCTTCACCCTCATGGAGCTCATGGTCGTCCTCGCGCTGGTGGCCGCCATCATGGCCATCGGGGTTCCTAGCTTCCGCGAGTTCACCCGCAACAACCGCATGGTCACCATGGCCAACGACTTCCTCACGGGCATTCAGGTGGCCCGCACGGAAGCCATCAAGCGTCAGGTGGTGACCGGTGGGGTCGCGCTGTGCGCCACCGAGCATCCCGAGGCCGAGAAGCCGACCTGCCTGGGCAAGGACGCGAAGAACTTCAACGGCTGGATCGTCTTCGTCGACAGCAACAACGACTGCGAGCGCGATCCGGACGAGGCGAAAGGCGAGATCGTCCTGCGCGCCGGCGAGCGCATCGACCTGGCGAACAACGACAAGAGCTACCGCAAGTCCGTGTCGAACAACGCCTGCATCTCCTTCGCCGCCACCGGCTTCGTGCGCGCGGACAACCCGAAGACGCTGGCGATACCGGTGCGCACAGTGTTCTGCGACGAACGCGGCATCGCCGCGCAGTCGGAGAGCATTCCGCTGTCGGTGGCCCGTGGTGTCGAGGTCACGGCAACCGGCCGCGCGCGCATTACGCGCGATGTAGACGAAATCAAGAAGTGGGGAGTGAAGTGCGAATGAAGCGCCGTGCGGATAGTCGCCGCGCTGGTCAGCGCGGTGTGACGATGGTCGAAGCCCTCGTGGCGCTCGTCGTGCTGAGCGTCGGCATGCTCGGCATCGCGGGCCTCTATGTGTCCTCGCTGAGGGCTGAGCGCACCGCGCAGCTGCGCACGCAGGCCATCACGCTGGTCAATGACATGATCGACCGCATTCGGGCCAACGCGCAGGCGCGCGCGGGCTACGACCTCGCCACGGTGGTCCCCGCGGTGAAGAACTGCGTGGCCGCCGCGACACCCTCGCCCTGCACGAGCGCGGACATGGCCGCGGAAGACCTCAAGATCTGGACTGATGCCGCCAAGAACACTCTGCCCGGCGGCAAGGGCACGATCGCGTACGCGGCCGCCGCCGCGACGGGGCAGCCCGACACCTACGCCGTCACCGTGGAGTGGGTCGAGCCCGGCTCGGGCCCCGATGGCGAGCCCCTGACACTGAATTACACGAACTCTCTCTCGTTGATCGCGGTGACGCCATGAAGAAGCAGCAGCGCGGCCTGAGTCTCATCGAGCTGCTCGTGGCGCTGACGATCGGTTCGGTGCTCATCGCGGGCAGCGTCTACGTGTATTCGCAGTCCCGCAAGACGCACACCACCACGGATGCGATCGCGCGGCTGCAGGAGAACGGCCGCTACGTGTTCTCGGTCATCGAGCCGGACATCCAGCTGGCCGGCTACTACGGGTTTACGAATATTCCATCGGACTTCAAGTACATCTCGGGGGGCGTGATCACCGGGGCGAAACCCTCGACCAAGCTCGTGCCCACCGAGACCGATGTGATGGGACTCGACGACAAGGACAGCTGTGGCGCCAATTTCACCTTCAATGTCATGGCGCCCGTCGAGAGCACCAACGGCGCGGACACCCAGGACTGGCCGCTCAAGTGTGACGCGGAGGCCGGCGGATACGTGAAGGGCACGGACATCCTGACGATCCGCCGCTCATCGCTGCCGCCGAGTGCGGGCAACGGCACGGAAGTCGCCAACACCGTGCAGATGCTCGTCAGCCGCCTGAGCCCGTCCAACCAGTACATCTTTGCCGACGGCAAGCTGCCGCCGGAGCCCGCGCTGAAGGAAGACCTCGTCCAGGTGCGGGATTTCATCGTTCGCAGCTACTACATCGCCAAGGACTCCACCAATCCCGACGCCGAAGACCTGCCCGCACTGCGCGTGAAGTCGCTCGTCAACGGGCCGGCGTTCGACGACGAGGAAGTCATGCGCGGGGTCGAGGACATCCAGTTCCAGCTCGGCATCGACACGGGCAGCTACGACGGTAATGCCGATATCGACGCCGGTCTGGACGAGAACAAGGACGGCATTCCCGACGTCACGCGTGGCATCGCCACGTACTACGTCAATCCGAACGATGTGGACAATCCGGATCGTGTGCCGGCGGGCGCCCAGATCGTTTCAGTCCGAGTGTGGATCGTGCTGCGTGCGGAGCAGGCCGAGCAGGGCTTCGTCGATAGCGAGGCCCGCGAGTACGCGGACAAGAAGGTCGCCGCGCACAACGACGGCTTCAGGCGCGTGCTCATGAGCCGCACCATCCAGCTGCGTAACACGCGGCAGTTCTGAGCGCAGTTCGAGCAATGTCACCCATGCACAACGGTCATCGTCGATATCAAAGACATTCACGCCAGCGTGGCGCCGCGCTCGTCGTCGGCCTGATCATGCTCGTCATCGTGACGCTGCTCGCGATCGGCGGCATGAACACCGCGGCTCTCGAGCTCATCATGTCCGGCAACGAGCAGTATCGGCAGAGGGCCTTCGCCGCCTCGGAGTCCGGCATCGAGATCGGGCTGACCAAAGTAGCCACGGTCCCCCAGGACGGCGCGGATCACGAGGCGAGCGGCGACGTGCCGGGTGCGGCCTCCGGCGAGAAGTACACGACGCAGAGCAAATACCTGGGCGATGACCTCAACATCCCCGGTTTCAGCAGCGGCAAGTTCGTCGGCTTCCACTATCAGATCTCGAGCACGGGCACCTCGGCGCGCGGCGCGCAGTCGCTGCAGCAGCAGGGCGCCTTCGTCATTCAGAGCGCGGGCGGCGGTGGCTCGTTCGGCTCGATCACCCCATGAGATTTCCAGGAGCAGATGTCATGAAACCCGCCCTTCGGAGCCTGCTGTTCGCGCTGTGCGCGACGGGCGCCGTTACGCTCGCGTCGGCACAGCTGCCACCCAACGCCATCGTTCCGGAGACTGCTGTCGAAGTGAAGGAAGCTTCTTCTGCAAACGTCACGCTGCCGCAGAGCGTTCCTGGCAGCCTGCTCATGCGGCCGCATGGGGACAATAGTCCCCTGACGAGTTACCCGGTGACCGCGGCCACCAAGTTCACCCTGCACGGCAAGGAAGTTCCTCTCGCGGATTTCAGAGCGGCCCTCCTCGGGAGGGACGTGCTGCTCGCCGTGTCAGTGCGAATCAAGACAGGCGAAATCGTGAAGGTTCGCGGCCCCTGACGCGCGGCTGCTCGCTCGCCACACCGTAAAGAGTTCAGTTCCGAGGTATCGTCATGTTCACGTTCCGACGTCTCACCACTCTGGTCGCCGCCGCCGTGCTCACCGCGGCCACGGGTTCGGCCGCCTGGGCCGACGACATCGAGATCTATCAGAGCCAGGCGGGTGCCACACCAGGCTCGCAGCCGAACGTGCTCTTCATCGTAGATACGTCGGGCAGCATGGACTCGACGGTCATCAGGGTGGATCGAGCGCCGTACGATCCGAAAGGAAATTACGGGCCTGGCCCGTGCCAGAGCGATCGCATTTATTTCACCACCGGCAGCAATCCGCCCTCATGCGGCACGAACAACTGGTTCTCTCGCAACAACAACACCTGCGCTGCCTCTTTTGCTGACCTGACCGAGGACGGCGGCGTGGGTCTGTGGCCGGCGTTCGGCCCGGCGGCACGGCTCGCGCAGTACCGCAACGATGGCTGGACGAGCTTGAGCACAAAAGACGGCCAGGTCGAGTGCTATGCGGACGACGGCGTCCATGGCGAGAAGACCGGAAATAGCGCGAAGTGGATCTATGGCGGGAACGGAAACCCCAAGTGGTCGACGAGCAACAGGAACAGGTGGCAAGGCCTGACCACCACCTATCGTCTCTACACCGGCAAGTACCTCAACTACCTGGCAAGCAATCCGGATCCCGCCGACATCACGCGCCTCGATGTCGTGAAAGGCGTCGCCAAGTCGCTCGCGAGCTCGCTCACGGGCGTGAACCTCGGTCTCATGCGTTACGGCCCGCCGACCAATGGTGGCGACCAGGGCGGCTACATCCTGAGCCCGGTGAGCGACATCACGAATGATCGGGACACCGTCATTGCCCAGATTGAAGCCCTGCCCAGTGAGAACTGGACACCGCTGTCGGAAACACTCTACGAAGCCGCGCTCTACTTTCAGGGCCAGAAGCCGAAGTACGGCACCAACTACAGTGCGGCCGCTTCGATAGGCGGGGATGGGAACTACATCTCGCCGATGAAGGCGACGTGTCAGAAGAACTACATCGTCTACCTGACCGACGGCTCACCGACTCATGACGGCGATGCCAACGACGCTATCGCGACAAAGACCGGCACGACGCTGAGCAACGGCGCGTGCCCGGAGCTCTACAAGCCCTTCAAGGACTCCGGCTACTCCGATGGCAACGGCTCGTGCATGGACGAGCTGACCGGTTACCTGGCCGACCGGGACGCCAAGGGTCTCAGCATGGGCGTCGATCTGATTCCCGACGACAAGCTGAAGGGCAAACAGACCGTCCAGACCTACATGATCGGCTTCGGTGACTCGATCACCTCGAGCAAGGACTATCTCGACGAGATCGCCAGGCGCGGCGGCACGGAGCAGGCGTTCTACGCGACTGACCCGCCTTCACTCACGGAAAAGCTGCAGACCATCTTCAGCGACATTCAGCAGGACAGCGGCACGTTCGTGACGCCGTCCGTGGCGGTCAACGCCTTCAACCGCGCGGAGACCAGCGATGAGCTGTACTTCTCGCTGTTCAAGGTGGGCAAGTCGGTGCACTGGGCCGGCAACCTCAAGAAGTACAAGCTGCTGCGCTCGAGCACCGATCCGACGGAGCCGCCGCAGATCGTGGACGCGAACAACAAGCCCGCGGTGAACGCCGATGGCTTCTTCGCCGATGGCACCCAGAGCTTCTGGTCCGACGTGCAGGACCAGAACAACGTGGAGCTGGGTGGTGCCGCCAACGAACAGGTCGCGCCGGACTCGCGCCCGCTCTACACGTCGACGGCCGGCTCGACCATTGTCAACGATGCCAATGCCCTGAACAGCACGAAAATGACCGATGCCCTGATGGGCACCGGCCCGAGCACCAACTCCTGTAACGCGACGTGTGTTGCCAGCCTCGCCTGGCTGCGCGGATACAACATCGACGTGAACAACCCCGATACGGTGCTCGCCACTACCCGCAAGTACATGGGCGACCCGTTACACGGCAAGCCCGCCGTCGTGCCCTATGACGACAAGGTTTCGTATGTATTCGTGCCCACCAACGACGGCGTGCTGCATGCGATCGACGCAGCCGACGGCACGGAGTTGTGGGGCTACGTACCGCCTGAGCTGCTGCCGCGTATTCAAACGCTGCGCAAATCGTCGGCGGCCGCCCACACGTACGGCCTCGATGGAGACATCCGCGTACTGCGAATGGACAAGAACCAGGACGGCAAGATCGACGTCAGTGCCGATCGCGTCTGGTTGTTCTTCGGCATGCGCGCAGGCGGCGACCACTATTACGGCATCGATGTGACGAACCCGAAAGCACCGAAGCTGCTGTGGAACATTGGTCCGGACCAGCTTCCAAACGTCGGCCAGACGTGGTCTCCCCCGGTTGTTGCGCGCGTGAACGTCGGCGGGAGCAGTCAGACGGATGCCGAGAAGTTTGTGCTGATCTTCGGCGGCGGCTACGACCCCACGCAGGAGACGCAGGCCTATAGCACCGACACCAAAGGCAACCGCATCTACATGGTGGAAGCCAAGACCGGCAAGCTGCTGTGGAGCGCCGGTGGTTCGGGCGGCTCACCCGCACCGAATCTGTCACTCAAACACGATGGTGGCGGCAACGGCTACGAGATGAACAACTCGATCCCGGCGGCGATCCGCGTAATCGATACGAACGGCGATGGGTTCGTGGACCGCATGTATGCCGGTGACATGGGCGGACGCGTCTGGCGCTTCGATATCTTCAACGGCAAGGATCCGGCCAGCACGACCGATCCGCTGGTGACCGGCGGCATCTTTGCGACACTCGGCGTGGGCGACGTCAGCGGAGCGGATGAGGAGAAAGACAACCGACGCTTCTACAACACGCCGGACGTTTCGCTCATCAGCCTTCGGGGCACGGAGCCGTTCTTCAATGTCGCGATCGGCTCGGGTTATCGGGGACATCCCCTGGATGACCAGACCGTTGAGAAGTTCTACTCGGTCCGCGACATGAACCCCTACACGCCGCTCACGCAGGACGCGTACGACAAGGCGACGCCGGTTCTCGACTCGCAGCTCGTCGATATCACCGCCGACCCGGTGGGGATCGACGTCTCGTCGAACGACAAGGGCTGGGTGCTGCAGATGGCGCACGGCAAGGGCGAGAAGGTGATGTCCGAATCGACGACTGTGAACAACGTCATCCTGTTCACCAGCTTCGAGCCGACGTCGCTCGTCGGCCAGGGCGACTGCTACCCGACCGCCATCAACCGCGTGTACGCGCTGACGGCCTTCGGCGGCAAGCCCGCGCTCAACTTCTACGACTCGGAAAAACCCGACCTGACGAACGAGGACATTTCGACCGTGCTCGCCGAGAAGAACACGATTGTCGGCGACGTGGCCGTCGCGGTCCTGCGCGACGACAAGTCCTCCGTCACCCCGCCGACCGTGTGTCTCGCCGGCATGGAAGTGCTGAAGAAATGCGTGAACGTCGGCGGTACCATCCGCACCTTCTGGAATCGCGGTGACGCGAAGTAAGTGACCATGAAAATCCATCCGCACACACGCCGGGCGCTGGCCGGCATCACGCTCATCGAGTTGCTCACCGTCATGGTGGTGATCGCCATCCTGGCAAGCATCGCGGTGCCGAGTTACCGCAGCTACCTGCTGCGCGCCAATCGCTCGGACGCGAAGAGCGCGCTCATGAACCTGCAGGTGGCGCAGGAGAAATATTTCCTGCAGTTCAACTCGTACACGGACAAGGTCACCGACAAGCCGCCGACGGGGCTCGGGCTCTCCGACGTCACCACTCACGGCTACTACAAGCTCACGGTTCCGGTGCTCGCCGACGACGGCCAGAGCTACACTGCTTACGCCACTCCGATTGCCGGCGCGGGCCAGTCTGACGACAAGAAGTGCAACACCTTCACGATCAACGATCGCGGCACGCAGGACATCAAGAACGGCACGGGAGACCGGGCAAGCTGCTGGAAGTGAGCCGTGCGTCCCGCGCCGCGCGCTCACTCAACAGTTTCCTGATCGCAGCCGCCCTCCTCGCGGCGGTTGCGATACCGGGCACGGCGAGCGCTCAGGAGACGGTGCGCATCGCCACCTGGAACCTCGAGTGGCTGATCGCTCCCGCGGAGTTCAAGCGGCTCAAGGCGGATTGCGTGCCTCAAGGTGCGCGCGTTCGTGCCAATGCGCGGCGCCTGCCCTGCGATGTCACCACGCGCTTCGAGAGATCCTCGCGCGATTTCTCCGTCCTCGCGCGTTATGCGCGCAGCCTCGATGCGGATGTCATCGCACTTCAGGAAGTGGACGGACCAAGCGCGGCGCGTCTCGTGTTTCCGGACTACGACTTCTGCTTCTCGGGACGGCAGCATGTGCAGAAGACGGGTTTCGCCATCCGTCGCGGCGTGCCGTTTCGTTGTGGGCCTGACAATCGCGCGCTGTCCCTTGGGGATACGCTCCGTCGTGGCAAGGAGCTCGTGCTGTTTCCGGGCGAGGCACGGGAGGTGCGGCTGCTGAGCGTGCACCTCAAATCCGGCTGCAGTCGTGAGCCGCTGACGGCGCCGGATAAAGCGTGCCGCGATCTCGCCCGCCAGGCGCCCATCCTGGAAGCGTGGATCGACGCGCAGGCGCGCGCGGGGAAGCGTTTCGCGGTGCTGGGCGAC
>JBDZVF010000124.1:0-14440 GCA_040255575.1 Pseudomonadota bacterium
TCGTGTTCTACGCGCTCGCGCCGTTCGATTTTTCGGGCTTGCCGGAGTTCGATTGGGTGACCTTGCCGCCGCTCACCGCGCGGCTGAACGCCGGGGAACCTGGGCTCCTGGAGATCTGCTTCTTTTACGCGGGGGCCGTGTGGCTGCTGCGCGAAGCGCGCTTGCCCCTGGCGCGCATTGTGTTCGGGATGGTGACAACGGCGTTGCTCATCGAAGTGGCGCAGGCATGGGAGCCCACGCGCAACGCGCAGCTCGTTGCGCCCGCGGTGGTGCTGATTGCAGCTGGACTGATCTGGGTGCGGGATCGGTTGAGCGTGGCGACACGGCGCGTCGCTGTGCAGGATTGAGAAGCGCCCCATCCACTGGGGCTGTTGCGCACCGAGGTGAGCCGGGCGGCCGTCGAAAGCACCGCGCGCGCTCCAACTGGCGCGAGCGGAGCAACCGTCCGTCAGCAGCTAGCGTCGCGCGGGTTTCGACGCGGCAAGCTGGTGTAGCGCGGGCCAGGTGTAGCGGTACACGCCACGCCGCCCAGAACGCGCGGCACCGAGTGCGGCAGCGGCAACGGTGCGCGCCGAAATCGCCCGATAAGCCACGCGCGAGCCGCCGAGGAAGGGATTCATCAACGGCATGGCGAGGTTCGCGAGCAGCTCGAGCGGCCGCAGATCGTTGCGACGCCACCCGAGCAACGGGCCGGGCTGCAGGATATCGAGCGATTGGAAGCCGATGCGCTCCAGCGCCTGCTCCACTTCCCCTTTCACGCGCAGATAGAAATTCTTCGAGCGCGGGTCCGCGGCCGCCGAGGACACCACGACGAATCGCTGGGCCTGCGCCGCCTTCGCCGCACGCGCGAACGCCAGCACCAGATCATGGTCGACGTCGCGAAACGCGCGCTCGCTGCCCGCCTTCCTGATCGTCGTGCCGAGACAGCAGAAGGCGACGTCGCACTGCGTGCCCTTCAACTGCGCTTCGAGCTTCTCGAACTGCACGATGCGATTGGCGAGCCGCGAGTGCTCGCGCCCGAGGGGGCGTCGCGAAACGGCGAATACGCGTGAGAAGTCTGGTGCATCCAGCAGACTGTCGAGCACGTATCCCCCGACGAATCCGCTCGCGCCAGCGAGCAGGGCAACTCTGGGTTCATTGGAAGACATGGACCTGAAGGCGCTCGATTGTTCGTTTTCTGACACGAGCTTAGCGGACGGGACTGAAAGCCTCCACTCATGCACGCGCACACGGCCCTGCGACTTCTTTTCGGCACCATCCTGGTCGTCATGATCGGGGTCACCACCTGGGCGAGCCTGCGCCAGCCGGTGTGGCACTGGGGCGGGCTCACCGCGGCACCGGACAACGGCTGGACGATTGCGACCCTGTTCGATGCGTATTTCGGCTTCGTGACGTTTTACGTCTGGGTCGCATACAAGGAACGGCGCTGGCGACCGCGCGTCGGCTGGCTCATCGCGATCCTGCTCTTCGGCAACATCGCAATGTCCGCCTACGTGCTGCTGCAACTTCGCCGGCTGCCTCGGGAAGAGCCGATGGCCATGCTGCTGACCGCACGTCATGGCTAGTTTCGTTCGCCGCCGGCTCATCGACCCCGTGCTCGAGCTGCTCCGGCAAGGAGTCACGCCGGAGAAGATCGCGCTCAGCCTCGCGTTCGGCGTCGGCCTCGGCATCTTTCCGGTGCTGGGGGTTTCCACCGTGCTCTGCACGGCGGTGGCGATCGTGCTGCGGCTCAATCTGCCGGCGATCCAGCTCGTCAACTATCTCGCTTCGCCACTGCAGCTCGCGTTGATCATTCCGTTCGTGCGCGTCGGCGAGCACCTGCTCGGATTGAAGCCCCAGCCGCTATCGGTCGCGGAAGGCTTCCGCATCATGGCGCAGGGCGTGCTGCGAGCGATCGTGGTCCTGTGGGATGCGATCGCGCACGCCGCGCTCGGGTGGATCGTGATCGGGCCGGTGCTGATTTACGCGCTGTACTACGCGTTCCGTCCCCTCCTCATTCGCGCGGCGAAGCTGCGGCGGCCGCTCACGCAAGGCGCGCTCCCATGATTGGCAATATCTGGCTGCTGTTGCTCGTCGGCACGCTCGTCGTCATCGCAATCATGTTCGGGCTGTGGTGGCTCGGCGTGCGCAACCACAATTTCAGCTATGTGGATATTGGCTGGTCCGTGAATTTCGCGGTGCTGGCCGCGCTCTACGCGTGGCTCGCGCCGGGAGATCTGCAGCGGCGCGTGATCATCGCGGCAATGTTCACCGCGCATGGGCTGCGCCTGGGATGGCATCTCAGCAAGCGCATCATCGGCGAGCCGGAGGAAGGCCGTTATCAGCAGCTCAGGAAAGAGTGGGGTGGGCCGGGCACCTCCGCGCGCGCCCTGAACCGGAAATTTCTCGGCTTCTTCGAGTTCCAGGCGCTGCTCAACGCCTTTCTCACGCTGCCCGTGCTCATCGCCTGTTTCAACGGCGCGCCGGGACTTCATCCGCTCGAGATCGCGGGCCTCGCGCTCTTCATGATCGGCCTCATCGGCGAAAGCACGGCGGATGCGCAGCTCGCCGCCTTCAAACGCAACCCTGCCCACGCAGGCGCGGTTTGCGACCGGGGCCTGTGGCGTTACTCCCGCCATCCGAATTACTTCTTCGAGTGGCTCATCTGGATCGCCTATGCGGTGTTCGCGCTGGCCTCCCCCCACGGCTGGATCGCGCTCGCGATGCCCGTGCTGATGCTCCACTTCCTGATCAACGTGACAGGCCTCAGGGCCACCGAGGAGCAGGCGCTGCGCTCGAAAGGCGAGCGTTACCGGCTCTACCAGGCCCGCACGAGCGCTTTCGTACCCTGGTTTCCAAAGAGGATCTCACCGCAATGAACGCGACCGTCGTACACGATGCGCCCCTCAGCTTCTCCATGCGCCTGCTGGAACGCAATCTCGTCCCGGACCGGCTGATCCGCGCACGCATCCGCAAGCTGCTCGCGCAACGTCTGCGAGAAGAGAACGCGGGCGACGCGGAGGCCCAGCAGAAGCGTCTTATGGACCTGATCGCCCGCCTGAAGGCGAGCCCCATCGCCATCAACACGATCGACGCGAACCAGCAGCACTACGAGGTGCCGACCGCGTTCTACCTCAAGGTGCTCGGGCCCAACCTGAAGTATTCGTGCTGCTACTACGACTCCCCCGACGAGCCCCTGGAGGCCGCCGAGGAGCGCATGCTCGCCCTCACCTGCCAGCGCGCGCGGCTGCGGGACGGTGACTCGATCCTGGAACTGGGCTGCGGCTGGGGCTCGCTCAGCCTCTTCATGGCGAAGCGCTACCCCAACTCGCGCATCGTGGCCGTCTCGAACTCCCGCACCCAGAAGCAGTTCATCGATGCGCGCGCCCGCGAGCGGGGCCTCGCGAACCTCCAAATCCTCACCTGCGACATCAACCGGCTCGATCTTTCCGGGCACAAACCCTTCGACCGGGTCGTCTCGGTGGAGATGTTCGAGCACATGCGCAATTACGAGCTGCTGCTCGAGCGTGTGGCTGCGTGGATGAGAGCGGGAGCGACGTTGTTCGTGCACATATTCACTCACAAGGAGCACGCGTACCCCTTCGAGTCGCGCGACGAAAGTGACTGGATGGCGAAGTATTTTTTCACCGGCGGCATCATGCCGAGCGACGATCTGCTGCTGTATTTTCAGCGCGACGTGCGCCTCGTCGACCACTGGCGGGTGCGCGGCACGCACTACCAGCTCACGAGCGAAGCGTGGCTTGCGAACATGGACGCGAAACGCGCCGAGGTGATGCCGGTTCTCGCGAAGGCGTACGGTGCGGACCAGGCCACCAAATGGTGGGTCTACTGGCGCGTGTTCTTCATGTCATGCGCGGAGTTGTGGGGATACCGGGGCGGCGAGGAATGGTTCGTCTCGCATTACCTCTTCGAGAAGCGTTAGGATCGCCGCACGATGAAAGTACGTGAGGCACGGAGAGTTGCTGCGTGTGTCGCAGGCTTTGTGGCCGTCTGGGCGGCAGGCCAGGCGGGCGCCGTGACCGATGCCGAGCGTATCGACGTGAACCAGCAGTTCCGCGAGGCCTTCGACGCCCGGCGCTACGCGGACGCGTTGCCGCTCGCGCAGAAGGTCGTCGAGCTCACCGAAGAGCAGTATGGGAAGGACGCCCGCGCGCTCGTGAATCCGCTCACCAACCTCGGCACCGTCCACTACCGGCTCAAGGACTACGCGGCGGCCGAGAAGGAATACCAGCGCAGCGTCGAAATCCTGGAGAAGACCGCCGGCGCCACCGACCGGCAGCTGCTGCGGCCGTTGCAGGGCCTCGGCTCGGCCCATTTCGCCGAGAGCGAGTACGTGGACGCGTCAGTGGCGCTGAAGCGCGCCATCGACCTGAGCCGCAATCTCGATGGCCTCTTCAATGCCGACCAGCTCCAGATCCTGGAGCCGCTGATCGCGAGCTACATCGCGCTCGATCTCACGCAGGAAGCCGAGAAGGAGCAGCAATACGCGCTACGGGTTGCCGAAACGGCGTACGGGCGCATGGACGCGCGCATGCTGAAGCCGCTGGATCGATACGGCCGATGGCTCGAGCAGATCGGCCGCTACACCAGCGCGCGGCTGCTCTACGCGCGCGCGCTCACCATCGCCGAGCAAACCGCAGGCCGCGGCTCGCTCACCGCGGTGGAGCCGCTCCTGGGGATAGCGCGCAGCTACCGTCTCGAATTTGCGAACGGCGCGGAAGAGGTGCCCTCCACGCAGGATGCATTCGCGAACCCTGACCTCGCGGCGCTTTCCGGCGACGCCCAGCGCCTCAACGCGGACGGTGAGCGCGCTTTGCGCCTGGCCTTGCAGGCGATCGAGAAGAACCAGCCGGTCGATCACAAGCGGCGCGGCGATGTGCTGCTGGAGCTGGGCGACTGGTACATGAGCGCGGGCGGGCTCGCTCGCGGCGTCGATACCTACCGCGAGGCCTGGAAGGATTTCGTGGCGGCCGGCGACACCACGGTGCTGACCCAGCCGCGGCTCCTCACCTACCGCCCGCCGTCGAGCTCCTCCAAGCGCTCCTCGTTGAAACCCGACGAATCCGAAGAGCACATCCTCGAAGTGAAATTCACCGTGACGAAGGATGGCCGCGCCGAGGACGTGAGGGTCGCAGGCGGGGATGCGCCCGAAAGCGCGCAGCGCTCGACCGTGTCCGCAGTGAAGAAGGCGCGCTTCAGCCCGAAGTTCGAAGCGGGCGAGCCGGTGGAGGCTCGGGACGTGACGATGCGCGAGAAGATTCTCGTCAAAGCCAAGTCTCCCTCGAGCTGAGCGAGAAAACCCGCGAGCTACGACGTCGATGCCCTTGGGGCGTTGGCCGCCGGAGGCGGTACCGGCGGCGGCGTGGGCTCGCCCGGCTCACCCGGTGCGCTCGGTCCGGGCACCGCGACCGGAGTGGCATCCACCGTCGTGGGCGGCGTCTCTTCGATCGGCACCGTCTCGATGCCGCCGGCATCCGAGGAGGACGCGAGCTTCGCGTCCACCGTCACCGCCTCGTTGCGCGCGAGGCGCGCGCCCACCGCCTGATCCGGAAATTGCACGAGGAACTTCGCGGCAGCATCGCGCATGGCTGCGACGCTCGCCAGGTGCAACGGCTTGCCGCTGGAGATGCCTTTGGCCAATGCGTTGCCGTAGCCGGTGAGCGTGAGGCTGTCCACCTTCTCGCCCGCCGGTGAATACACGTTGATTCGATAACGAATGGTGCAGGCGTAGTAGCGCCCGCCGGTCTCGCGGGCGGTGACGAACGAGTAGTTCTCGATCGTCGGCTCGAAGATCGCCTTCAGGTCCGGCGCGGCGCGCGCGGCCTCGATGTCCTTGAACTCCTGCACGTCGCTGAACTCGTCCTGCAGCACCTCGAGCATCAGCTTGCGATGACCCTCGCCGAGATGCACGGTCCAATCGACGCCCCAGCGCGTCTCGGAGTGCGTGTAGTTACGCGTCTCGGTCGGGACCACCACGCCGACGCGAGCGGGCATCGTGACGATCAGTGGCTTGGGCAGAGCGGTCTCGGGCTTGATCTGCACGCCGCCGCAGGCCGCGAGCGTGGAGGTGACGGTTGCCAGGGCCGTGAGCCTGATGAGGGTAATCGTGCGCATGGCGTACCCCGCGCTCCCTGAAGCGCTACTGTTAAGTCGATCAGCCGGTGATGCCGACGAACGTACCGTTGTTCTGCTCGCACATCAGCCGCATTAATGCCGAAAAACGAATGCTTGTAAACGGCGCCATGCCGGGCGCCTCCGGGAAGCCTACCGCGTGGATGCGCACCAGCCGCCGCCCGTTCCGGTCGACCTTGTTCAGGGTGGCCACATCGTCCAGCGCCTTCTGGATCGAATCCCCGGTGAACTCGTCGCCGAGCACGTACAGGCTGATGCGCTTGTCGGGGGCCCAGTACACCTTGATGGCTTCGGCGATGCCTTCCACCGGGCTCGAATTGCTGAAGGCGCGCCAGTTCTTCATCCGGTCGATGATCTGTTTTCGCTGCACGCTCGTGTCGGTGAGCCACTGGCCGCGCGTGCCGCTCAACATCACCTTGCCCTCGTCGTCCATGACCTGCAGGCCCTTCACTTTCGGGTAGATGTTGAGGATTTCCTGCATCACCTGCTGCGCCTCGGACCAGTGCCCGCTCGTCATGCTCGCCGAGGTGTCGATGATGAAGATGATGTACTCGCTGTCGATCGGGATGCCGCCGATCGCCTCGCTCTTCGGGCGTGAGGCCTGGTCCTTCAGCAGGCGCTTCATCTCCTCGGTCATCGTCTGGTAGGCGGCGACGAGCTCGGTCTCCATGCTGTTGGTCGCCGAGGCTTCTTTCTTGCTGGCAGCGAACTGGCCGCTCACGTTCGTGAGATCGCCCGCGAGCTGCGCGAGACGCATCTTCTCTTTCTGCAGCTCGTCGAGCCGGCCCTTGAGCTCGCGATTGAGCAGCTCGGTTTCGCCGCGGATCTCGTGCAGGCGCGCCTCGAGCGCGGTGACCTGGCCCCGCAACTTCTGGCGACCCTCCTCGATCTGGATCGGCTGGCCATACTCCGTCAGCACGAGCAGCAGGATGATCGCGCCGAAGCCGCAGCAGATGCAGTCGAGGAACGAGAGGCTGAAGATCTCGACCGTGCGACGAGGCAGCTTCATGGCCAATCCTTCGACGGCATGAGCAGCGTGCCGTTGGTGAAGCGCGAGAGCCGCCAGAAGCGATGCGCGGCCGGCAGGTCGCCCTTCATGGGCATCAGCACCACGTCCACCGGCACCTTCTCCGGCAGCTCGCCAATCGCATCGTCGAACAGGCGCGCGCGCCTGCCCGCGTCGATGTATTTGGCGAAGCCAGCGGACTTGCCCATGGTCGGCAAGCCGTCGGTGATGAGGATCACCTGATCGGGCAGCGGGCTCATTGTCTTGATGGCGGCGAACGCGTTGATGAGGCTCGTGCCCTCCTGCGGCACGAGCTTGTTCAGCGCCTCGATATTGCGCGAGCGCACGAGGGGGTCGTTCGCGTCCTGCCACTTGCCGGCCGTTTCGGCGAGCACCGGCTCGGTCTTGCTGTTGAAGCCGAAGACCTGGAACTGGGCACCGGGCGGCAGCTGCGTGACGATCCAGTTGGTGGTGTCGATCGCGCGGCGCCACTTCGAGGCGGCGCGCTTCTTCGACTCATCCGAGTTGCGCAACAGGATCACGTTGACGAGATCCTGATGCAGCATGCTCGCCGAGCGATCCAGCAGGATCAGCACGCGCTTGCCGCGCATCTTGATACCGGTGATGTAGCGACGATCGCCGCCGGTGTTACGGAACGCCCTGATGTCCTGGCCGGGCGGGCCTTTGTCGAGCGCGCCGCCCTCGAGCCGGCGCGTACCCTCCTCGAGCGACTGGATGTCTGCCTTCAGCTTCTCGATGCGCTCGCGGCGTGCGAGGCTCGTGGCGTCGTACGCCGCCATCTGCAGGCGCTGCACCTTGAGATCGGTGAGAAGCTCCCTGGATTTCGAGGCCGCGCTCGCCGTCTGGCTATTCGTCTTGTCCAGCGTATTGCGCAGGAGGACGAGATTGCGCGTGCCGATGAGCACCTCTTCCTCGAGCTGGTTCACCTGCGCGGTGAGGTCGTCGTTATTGCGCGCGCGATCGAGGGTGCTCTGGGCGCTGATGATCGTGTAGAACAGGATCACCGCGCCGAAGCCGCAGCAGATGCAGTCGAGGAAGGAGAGGCTGAAGACTTCGATGGTGCGGCGACTGCGAGCCATGTGGGCCTGGCCTCACGTGCCGATGGAAATGAGGGACAGCTCGATGCCCGGCTCGCCGAGCTTCACCCTGTCCCCCGCATGAATGCGCACGCGCTCGGAGACGCGCTCGCCATTCACGACGGTTCCATAGTGGCTGTGATCGATGAGCACGAGCTCATCGCCATTCCGCACGAACGTGCAATGCCGCCGCGAGACGCCCGCGAGGCCATCGGGCAAGGCGAGGCCATTGGCGAGCGGCGCGCTCGGCAGCTGCCCCACGGGAGCGCCGGTTGCGCTCGTTCCGACGGCTGCACCGGTCACGCTCGTTCCGATGGCTGCACCGGAAGCGCTCGTTCCGGCGGCGGCCCCGGTTGCGCTCGCTCCGGCGGCCGCGCCGACCGTGGCGGCAAGAGGCGAACGCCCCACTACCAGCGGCGTGCCGCCGAGCGCGTATGCGCGCCCATCGAAGAGCACGTGGGTCGGTGGCGTCTCGCGAACACCCGAACGCCCCAGCACCTCGCGCTTCACACTCTCCAGGAGCGCCGGCTGCTCATTCATCGGCAAGCGCCGAAGCAACCGCACCGACTCACCCGCCGAAGCCTCCGGCAGATCGATGAGCGAAGTTGCCGCAGCCGCGAACCCTTCGGGAATCGCGATCAACTCACACCCAACAAACTGCTGCAGTATTTCCCGCACGCCCGGCAGCACCGCGACCGCCTCCGGCATCACGATCGCGACTTCCGCACCGGCAGGCCGCAGGGAATGCAACAGCCTCACCAGCTCGCGATAGATCGGCTGCGCCGCTTCGGCGAACTGATCCCGACTCAGCGACACCTCGAATCGCGTATCCCCATTGGAAACGGCAGCTGTCGTGCTGCCCGACTCGGCCGCCTCCCGCGTCAACGCAGGAAGGGCATCGAACAGCTGCTGCTCCGTATCCGCATTCGTGAAGGGATCGAACCGCGTCCGCTTCACCATCGCCGTGCTGATGAATGTGAGCCATGCTTCGTACAGCTCGACGAGCCCGCCGAGATCCGACACGACCGAACGCCGCCGGCGCGCCTGCGCGCCGCCATCCACCGCAGTGACGCCCGCGTGATGCAATCCGAGCTCGAGCACCAGCGCGCTGCGTGACGTGCCAATCGCAGCTACGGTCACGGCTGCAGCGTCAACAAATCCCTCGATCCGCAGGCCGATGTTCTGCCCGATCCCGAGCATCGCGCCGAGCCCTTCGGCATCCGCGCGCACCGGCACGGCAACCCACACACGCTCGTCATCGCGCGGCGGATGCGCGGCGATGTGCTGTGACAGCTCCGCAGCCACCAGCGCAAAGGTGCGCGCGCTCGAAGCGCCCGCCGTCGACTGCCCGAGCATCGAGCTCAGATGCCGGGAGGAGGTGGAACGCGGCTGCCGCCGCAACGCATGCCACGCGTTCTTGCCAGGCGCCCCGGGGCCGGCAGCATCCACACCACTGCCATCGAACACCGCGCTCGGTGCGCTCACGAGCACCTGCCCGTCGCGCGCCAGCGCGACAGCACGATCGTTGAGCTCGATGACAAACGGTTTCACGCTCAGCGCCCGCGCTCAGATGTCTACGGGGAAGGTGATGTTGTTGTCCGCGGACTCGCCCGGATCCGGCGCGATGGTCGGATCGTCCTGAATCGTCGCCGACTCTTCGGGCTTCGGCGGCACGGACACTTCGGGCTTGCCCGGTGCCGGCTTCGCCGGCGCCTTGTCCGCAGCGACCGCGCTTGCAGGCACGCCGCCCCTGAGCCCGGCGCCCGCGTTCAACGTGATGAAAACCGACGCGACGATGCAGCCGAGCAGCACCAGCATCGCCCATCGGGATGGCAGCGCCCGCCTGCGCGGTAAATCGAGCTTCCTCATAGCAGTCTCCTCACTCGGCGTAGCGCGCGATCCGGAAGCCGAGCGTCTGGCTCGGCTCCGGCGCGGTGTCGCGCCACGCGAAACGCAACTCACCCACGGTGCCCGTCTTCCAGTTCGCGCCGCGCACGATGTGCACGGCCGCCTGATCCGGACCGAGCGGATCGGTCACGGCAGCCGGGTCGACGAAGGACAGGTAGAAATCGTTGACCCACTCGGAAACATTGCCGCCCATGTCGTGCAGCCCGAGCGGCGAGGGCTGGAACTTGCCGACCGGCGCGACCACCGGATAGTCATCGTGATAATCCGAGAGCTGCGCTTCGAGCTGCCCCAGCGTCTCCGTGCCCGCGAGGTTGCCCGTCTGCGGCCCGATGGGCAATGCGTCGCCCCACGGGAAACGCCGCACCTTGCCGGGCGCCTCGTAACGCGCGGCGTATTCCCACTCCGCTTCCGTCGGCAGACGGTAGCCGATGGTCACCGGCTTCTTCAGCGTGAACTTGCCACCCCCTTCTTCGTACGCCGGCGGCAGCCCCTCGCGTTCGGAGAGCCAGTTGCAGTACGCGGCGGCATCGTTCCAGCTCACCTGCACGACCGGTTGCTGGTCCAGGTCGAACGATTTCTTTTCCACATAACCGGACACGTGCTCGGGCCGGAACTTGCGGAACTCGATGTTCGTGACCTCGTGCACGCCCATGTAGAAGGGCCGCTTCAGCGTCACCTGCCGCAGCCCCTCGTTCGGGCGCCGGCCCTGCTCGCGCCGTTCGCTGCCCATCATGAAGGAGCCCGGCGGCACGAGCCGCAGCTCGTAGCCGGACTTCGTCTTGATGAGCGGTGCGGACTCCTGCAGCGCCTTGCCGCGGTCGGCGGAGATGAGCTTGTATTCGACCAGACGCTCGAGCCCGAGCGCCGGGGTCACCGTTCCGGTGAAGGAAACGAAGCCTTCCCTGCGCACTTCGATGAGATGCTCGACCGCGCTCAGCTGCAGGGTTTGCGGTGTCTGGCCGCGCGACTTGCCATCGATGAAGAGCTCCGCATCCTCGGGGACGCCCTTGACGGTGACCGGCGCGAGAATCGGCGTGAGCTTCGCGTCCAGCGTCACCTTCTTGCCGGCATCCGCGAAGAGCGTCTTCGTCCAGTTGGAGTGGCCGGGCAGCGTCGCGACGATCTCGTGATTGATGCCGGCGGGCAGATCCACGCTGAGCGGCGTGCGGCCGCGATACGTGCCGGCGACGGTGATCTCCGCGCCGCTCGGGTTGGAGCGCAGCGTCAGCTCCATGTCCGGCTGACCGAGGGTGATCGGGCCGATGGCGAGCGTTTCGCCGGCCTTGACGACCACGCTGCTCTCCCACGTCTTGAGGTCGGGAGCCGCGATGGTGATGCGACGGACGCCGGAGTCCGCCTCGATGGACGCGGGCGTCTTGCCGGCTTCGGCCCCATCGATGCTCACAGTCGCCCCTTCCGGAACGGCAGTGACTTTCACTGTGCCCCACGAAGGTTGCAGCGTCGCCTTGAGGTCCTGGCGCTCGCCGCCGCCTTCGATGTTGAGGTTCGCGACGTGATCGAGATAGCGCGGGGCACGCAGGGTGATCGTGCGAGCGCCGGGCGGAACGCTGACCTCACCGGGCGCTTTGCCGGCTTCCACGCCGTCGACGATGATCGATGCGGCCACCCCGTCAGTGTCGACTCGCAGCCGGCCCGGCGTTTTTTCGAGACGCAGGCGCGCGAGCGTCTCCTTGCCCCCTTCGACATGCACGCTGACCTGCGCGGGGAAGTAACCCTCACGCTCGCCGCGGATGACGTGATCGCCCCCCAGCACATAAACAGAGTTGCCTGTTCGGAAGGACAGGAACGTGCCGGGCGTGCGGATGCGCGCATCTTCCGGCCGCACGTCGATTTCCACCGGCTGCAACATCGACAGGAGCACCGTGATCAACGCGAGTGCGCCGAACACGGCGCCGATGCTGATGACCCACTTCCGAGGCAGCGGCTTGCGAGGCGCGCGGGCCTGGCGCAGGCCGCGCTCGGCGGTGAGCACTGCGGCGGCCGGCCGCGATCCCAGCGCCGATGGCAGCGCGCGGATCTCGATATCCTCGTCGCCCGCTTCGACTTCCACCGCGGCGACGGTCAAGACGGGCGGAATCGTCTCGTTGCCGACGAGATGCTGAACATCGAGTCGCAGACGCGTGCGGGAGTCATCCAGCACCACGATCTGCGCGTCGCCGACGGACAGGACGTCATCCTTGTGCAGCTCGCGGGCTTTGCTGAGCGGGCGGCCGTCGAAGCGGACCGCGGCACCGGGCACGGGAGTGGCTATCCAGTCCGCGCCCCGCCGCTCGATGGTGAGCGCGATGCCGGACGCGGCGCCCGGCACGATGATCTCGGCCCCTGGCTCTCCGCCCTCGCCCCCGACGGACACGGACGTGCCGAGCGTGCGTTCGCCAGCAGGTTCCCGGACCCGGACGTGCGCGTACGCACCCGGCTTGCTCAACGCGGCGTCATTCATGAATCGTCATCTGACCCGGACTCCGCGCGTCCGTTCGGCGTCAGCGGCGGCTAGATGGGTTCGACACAAGCCACGTTGATCGTCTGAACGTCGCGACCAGGAGCGATCGTGACATCCCTACGGACGTCGCGGAACCCCGGACGCGTGCCGACCACCGTGTATTTACCCGGTTTCAGCTCGATTTCCCGTTTCGAGAAGGTGCCGAACGTTCCGACCCGCTGGATCTGCACCTCGGTGGCGTTGTCCGACACCAGCTCGAGCCTCACGGGCACATCGAAGGTCGGCAGCAGGATCTGCAGCCGCTGGATCTGCGAGCGCAGCACCGGCCCGCTCGGATCGACCCCCGCGGCACGCTTCACCAGCGCTTCGGCCTCGGCGCGCACGGTCGGGGCCGCGAGCCGCTGGGGCCTGTCGATGAGTGCCTGCAGGGAGTTGGAAAGTTCGACCCGCGCGGCCGCCCGCGCACGACCCTGCTGGGCGAAGACGAGCGACGGATCGATCTTCAGCGCCGCCTCGTATTCCTTGAGCGCATCCGCCCAGCGTTCTTCCGCTTCGAGCGCGAGCGCGCGCTGGCGCGTGCCCGCATAACCGCGCGCACTCAAGGCAGCCCCGACGCGCTGCAGGCCCGTCTGTGCCTCGACGCCGTTCGGCTTCATGCTGCGCGCCTTCTCGAACGACACGCGGGCTTCATCGAGCCGACCCGCGCCGAGCGCCGCGAAACCCGAGCCGACGGCCTTCGCATAAGAATCCTGACCGAACGAGGCATGCGCCCGAGCGAGGCCCGCGCGGGCCTTCGCGTTACCGGGGTCGAGCGAGAGCGCCTGGCTGTAATCCTGCACGGCGCGCGCGTAGTCCCGCGCGGCTTCCGCATTCTCGCCGTCGGCCAGCAGCGGCAGCACGCCACCGAGATTGCGCACGCGCTGCAAGCCATCCTGCGCGCGCTTGTTCGTGGGATCGATCTTCTTCGCCGATTCGTAAGCCTGGCGCGCCACCTCGGGCTGGCCCGCGCCGAGCGCGCGATCCCCCGCCGCGAGTTGCGCGGTGAGCGCCTGGGCCGCGGCCGACTCCACCTTGCCAAGCAGACGCAGGGCCTCATCCAGACGACGCTCGGCGAGCGTCAGGCTGCCTGCGTCATGAGCACCGACCGACTCCCAGCCGCGCGACTTGGCGGTGGCGAAATCCGCACCACCCCACACGCCGGCGCCGCGCGCTTCGAGTGCCGCGAGTCGCTGCTCGAACGCGGCACGATTCTGCTTGAAGCGCTCTTCGGGAGTGGCGCTCGCGTCTTTGTCGTTGGAGGAGTCTTGCGTTTCCCGGGAAGTGGGCGCCCCCGAAGCGCTGGCCAGCGCGGAGTCATCCGCGGCCGGCTTCACGCCAGCGGGTGCTGCGCCCGGTTTCTCCAGCGTACCTGGTGGGATGCTCGTGGAAGCGGCCGGTGCCCCACCCGACGGCGGCACCGACCCGGCCACCGCCGCTTGCGAATTGCGCGGAACGAGAGCAGCCGTTTCGGCAGAGGCCTCCGCATCGGGCACCGCACCCTCGGCCGAAGGCGCCCCGGCAGTGAATGCCGCCGGAAGCCCGAACAGCGAAGGAAAGTCGGCGCCATACCGAGGCAGCACGACGAACACCGCGATCGCCGCCGCGGCGAGGCCGGAGAGCAGCACCCAGGGCCAGCTCTTGCGCCGGGGCTCCGTGGAGTATCGCTGCCGGTTCGCGGCGCGCTCCGCCATCATCCGAAGCTCATCCCAGCGCGGTGGCGTCTGTTCCCGGCCGGCATCGAGCTCGGCCGCGACGTCGCGGACGGAGGCCGCGGCGGCCGCGATTCGTTCCGCCTCG
>JBDZVF010000125.1:0-14439 GCA_040255575.1 Pseudomonadota bacterium
CGAAGCCGCCGTTCGGCGGCATGAGGTGGGCGGCATCGCCGCTGATGAAGATGCGGCCGGACTGCAAGCGTTGCGCGACGTCGGCGGTGGCGCGCCAGCGGGTGTAGCCATCGATCTTCACGTCGAGATCGGGGACGCCCACCCCCGCGCGGATCAGCTCGATGAGGCGGGCTTCGCTCAGGTCTGTGGCGACGTTGCAGGCCGCCTGCGGATCGACCGACGGATCGCCCACGGTGTTGATCGCGAGGAAGCCGGCATTCCCCGCGCGATTCATGCGGAAGAATCCGCCCAGCACCGGGTTGTTCACATAAATGATGCTCCACGCGTTGTCCCCGATCCAGGGAGACAGGTCCGCGTGGAAATAGATGGTGAGTGAGCTCGAGAAGACGCCGCGACCCTCGTAGCCGATGCCGAGCAGGTCGCGCACGCGCGAATGCGCGCCATCCGCCGCGATCAGATATTTGGCGTGCAGCTCACGCTGCTCGCCGCTGGCAAGGTCTTTCAGCGTGACGTGGACGCCGCTCGAATCCTGCTGAACGCCGGCGACTTCGGCGCCCTGGACCACAGTGGCACCGGCCTGCCGCGCCCGCTCGCGCAGGATCGGCTCGAGGCTCGGCTGGTTGAGGAAGAGGCGGCGGCAGGGGCTCACAGCCTCCACGCCTTCGTTCAGGTTCGGAATGATGTCCGCGAGCTTGCGACCGGCCACGTAGTCGAGCGCGACGATGGCGCCCTCCGGCACGAACTCCTTCTGCGACTGCTCGCGCACGGCATCTTCGATGCCCACGGAGCGGAACATCTCCATCGTTCTCATGTGAAAGAACGCCGCGCGCGGCAGCGGCGAGCTCGCCTTCAGCCGCTCTATGGCGACCGAGCGGATGCCCTGTTGGGCCAGAAAAGAGGCGGCCGAGAGGCCCACCAATCCACCGCCGGCAATGAGCACCGGCACTTCATCGTGATCGCCTGCAATCGCCATGGCTTTTCCCCCTCCGCCACTACGACCTGAAGAATGTGTTCGATATTGCACTGGACCAGTGCGAAACGCACTTGTATCACAATGTGAGGCGATATTCGTCCAGCCCCTGGCGAACGAGGCTGGCGATGCGGCGGCGATGTGCCGGCTCGCGAAAATCCCGCGTCAGCTCGATCTGCGCGCCTCTCCGGCGTGAGCCACGGTTGCAGATGTTGAGCGGATTCAGGCCCATGTAGGGGTGGTTGTGGGAGGTGACGGGGTAACCCGCGCCGCTCAGCTTCTCGGCGAGCAGCCCCTTCAGGTCCGCATCCAGGCCGCCCAGGTAAATGTGGGATTCGCCCCTGCAGCCGTGCACGGCGAGCGTCACCGGGCTGCGCTCCACCATCGCCACGCACCGCGGATGATCGAAGCGATGGCTCGTGATGTGCAGGCCGCGGTTTTGCCAGGGCGGCTTCAGCCCTTCGAACAAGAAGAGACTGTGACGCCCCCGCGCGATGCGCGCCGCCAGCGGCGACGTACCGATCTCGATGCCACCGCCATGCGGAGCGAGCACCACAACCGGCGCGCCGGGGCGCTCCACGATGCGCACCCGATAGTCCGTGCCGTGCGTCTCGTGGACATCGAGCTCGGCGAAGGAGAAATAGGTGTCGGTTGCGGCGGTGAGTGGCATCGTCGCCTCAGAAGATCCACCACCTTCGCAGGAAGTGATCCGGCGCGAACCGGCCGACGGCGAGAATCAGCGCCCCAACCGCCGCGCAGCCTTTCGACACGTGGATCGGCGTGTGCTCGGCGAACAGCGGCATGGTGCCCATGATGATGCCCGCGATGGCCACGGCCATACCGATCACGTACAGCCTGTGGCGGCGCCTGCGCTCCGCGCGCAGCGCCTCGTCCATCAGCGCAACACCTCTTCGAGAAAGGTCATGAGTGCGTGCCAGGAACGGCGCTGCGCCTTTTCGTTGTAGACCATGCCGCCTTCCACGTTGTTGGCGTGGGGGTTCGTGAACGCATGGACGGTGCCGCCATACGCATGCAGCTGCCAATCCGCGCCGGCCTGCGTGAACTCCTTCGCGATGGCGAGCACGTCTTCCGGCGGCGCCATCGGGTCGTCATACCCGTGCAGCATGAGAATCTTCGCGGGGATGCGCGGAGCCGGCGGCAACCCATTCGGCTTCAGCAGGCCGTGGAAGCTCACGACGCCGCGAATATCCGCGCCGCTGCGCGCGAGGTCGAGCACGCAAAGACCGCCGAAGCAGAAGCCCATCGCAGCCACGCGGCGCGCATCCACCTGCGGCAGCGTGCGCACGTGCGTGAGCGCGGCATTGATGCGCTTGGCGAGCAGCGAGCGATCCTGCATGAGCGGCATCATGAGTGCCTGGTTCTCTTCGATGTTCGTTCCGCGCTTGCCCTTGCCATACATATCCAGCGCGAACGCGGCGTAACCGAGATAGGCGAGCCGATGCGCCTTTTTCTCCGTGAACTCGCCCCGACCGCTCCAGTCATGGCTGATCAGCACCACCGGCAAGGGGCCGGGGAACGTATCGTCGTAGCAGAAGAAACCTTCGTGCAGGGAATCGCCGCAGCGATATTCGGAAAGCTGTTCGCGGAGCGCCATCGTTACATCCTCAGTTAGGGCTCGAAGCGAGCCTCAGTTCAGAGGCGGCAGAATATGAATCCCGTCCGGGCCGAGGGGCAAGTCTTTCGCCCAGCGCACGGCGGAGAGCGGCAACGGCCCGTACAGATGCGGGAAGAGGGCGCCACCCCTCGAGGGTTCCCATTTGAGCGTGTCCCCGAGCGCCGCGGGGTCTACCGCCAGAAGCACGATGTTCGGCTGCCCGGCGCGATGCTTGCGCATGCTCTCGGGGAGTTGCGCGGCCGTGGAGAAGTGGATGAAGCCGTCATGCCGGTCCTGCGTGGAGCCGGCATGACTGCCTCGCGACCGGGCTTCTTCCCACTCGTCCTGGCGGCAGGCGTGGAAGATGAGCCCGGCCATCGAGTGCCCTTTCCCTTACTTGGGCTTCGAGAACTTGAGGATGAACTGGTCCGTGTGCCAGCGAATGCTCTCGTCGTGCACGTTGGCCGTATGTGGATCCTTCGGGTTCTCGAGGAAGTCGCCTTCGCCGGCGAGCTTGAAGCCGGCCGCTTCCACTTCCTTCTTCACGACCTCTCTGTCGATACGATGCAGCGTCTTCGTGTCGTTCGTGCCGGAGCCGGGCGCGGCCGCGTGGTCGACGACGATGTAGGTGCCGCCCGGCTTCAGCGCATCGAACGCCGCCTTGTTGAAGGTGTCCTGGGCATTCGCATTGTGGATGTCGTGATAGTTGAGCGAGGTCCACACCACATCCACCGGTTCGGGAAGTTTGATCTCGGCCGGCGGGCCGGTGAGCACCTTCACGTTCTTGTACGCCGGATCGGCCGCGAGCGTTTCGAGCGGCGAGGGGCTCGGCGCACCCGGGCGCGGCGGAAAGCTCGTGGCGTAGACCTTGCCGCTGTCACCGACGACCTTGCTGAAGATGCGCGTGAAATAGCCCTGGCCTGCGAGCAGGTCGGCCACCTTGTCACCCTTCTTGATGCCGGCAAAAGCGACGGACTCGGCGGGCTTGCGGCCGCTGTCCTTGTCCTTGTCGGCTTGCGGACGGCCGGCGTCGGCTACGGCTGCGCTGACGGCGGCCGGGACTTTCGGGGCCGCAGCGTAGACGCCGCTGGTGGACATGAGCAAAGCAGCTGCAATCGCGCTACTGACCGAGCACAGGTGACGAGCCATTGGAGTCCCCCTCTGGGTAAAGTTTGCGGACTCTAGCAGACCGGCCGGAGGGCCGGTTTCTCGCCGCTCGCGGTAACCAAAGACTCGCGATGACCGAAGAAGTGACGGAGTGACTGGGCCGGGCGCGTCGCTGTGTGTGAGGTCACGCAGGCGCGTGGTTTTTGCCGCCTACGCTGGCGCTTGGCTGGCGCCCGGGCGCGGTTGATCATCAGACACTCATGCGTGCGCGGAACTGGCGGGCCTGGCGGCGCCGTCCGCACGAAAATCTGCTCGAGCGGCCCGTCCTGTTTCGAAGTGGGCCCGCTGACTGGCACCGTCGTGGACATCGCCGCGAGCGCGGCGGCCTGCACTTTCGATAGCGCGGCGGCGAGCCGATCCGGCTCGATAGGCTTCAGCAAGTAATCCACTGCGCTGACTTCGAAAGCCTTCACGGCATAGTGATGAGCAGATCCAGCTCCAGTTTCGCGACCGGGCCGAACAGCAATCGCAAACGCTCGGACGCGTTGCGCAGCCCGAGTCCTTCCTTCCGTTTCCTGTCGTCTTCCTCCGCAGGTCGCGGATTGGCGATCTCCAGCAGCAGGTGCTTGTCGAGGACGCGTGCTCGAATGCGCAAGGTTCCGCCGTGTTTCAACGGCGCGATGCCGTGCTTGATCGCATTCTCAACCAGGGTCTGCATCAGTAGCGCGGGAATGCGCACGGTCTCCACACCGGGTGCGATCTCGCGGACCACGTGCAGCCGGTCCGCCAACCGGAGCGATTCGAGCGCCAGATAGTCGTTCACCATTTCCATTTCGCGCCCCAGGGTGACGAGCTCCGCGTCGCCGGCCGCCAGCGTGTAACGCAACGTTCGCGCGAGCCGCGTGACGGCTTCCTGTGCCTTGGCAGGCTCGTCGGCAATGAGCGCCCGCACGCCGTTCAGCGCGTTGAACAGGAAGTGCGGATTGAGCTGGAATTTGAGCAGCCGCAGCTCCGCCGCCTGCAGCGCTTCGTTCAGCTGCGCCTGTCGCAGCTCTGCGCGATGTCGCCAGCGTTGCGACATGAGCCCGAAGTACAGCGTGACCCAGATGATCACGACGAACGACAGCGACACTGACTGATTGAAGATCTGAAAGCCGACCGGCAGCTTGTGAAAAGTGTTGGCGTAGATCCGCGTCACCGGGCTGCCGTGCACGGTGAGCGTGAGCAGGATGGAAGCCGAGCAGAGCACCGCGGAGATGATCGCAACGCTCGCCACTGCGCGCCCGAGCAACGCGCCGGTCGAAAGCGCAAACCAGTCGTGCGTTTTGGACGTGGCTCGCAACAGGTGCGTGAGCCAGAGTCCGATGAGCCCGATTCCGCCCCACACGGTCAGCGCCTGCCGCCAGGGCACTTCGCCAACCAGCACGTCGCCCGATGCCTGCGACCAGAACCAGAGCCCCCAGCCACCGAACTGAATCACGGCGTAGAGCACGTGAGTTCGAAGGCTCGCGCCGGCGGGCGCGCTCTCTGGATCAACGACTCCGGTTATCTCAGCGAGTCCGTGCATCGGCCGAATGCTTACACACAACCCGACGGGGTAGAACGACGGCACGGCCGGCAGGGTACCCGCCGGCCGCCGCACGTCCCGAAATGAGTGGCCGGCGGTCGGAAAGGTGCGTCGAGCGGCCCGTAGCTTGTCTCACTAGCGCACGCGGTTCAGGTGCAGGGCCAGTGGCGCGGCGACCGGTCCCAGGACCGCGCGAACAACGTCAGAGGGACGGCATCTAGGTGGGTACGCGCTAGCCTGCTGCGCTCCGCGCGGGCCGGCGCCCGTGTGTCCCGGCGCCGTGTGGCCCGGCGCCCGCGCGGCCCGGCTCTTGCACGGTCGCTCGGCGTAGACTTCGGTGGATGCTTTCTCCCGACGAAGAACTGCGTATGGCGATGGCCGTGCACAAGGCCGAGCGCTTTGATGAAGCGGAGGCAGGCTATCAGCGCGTGCTTCAGGCGCGGCCCGATCATCCCAAGGCACTCTACTATCTCGGGCTGCTGCAGTTTCATCGAGGCGATACGGCGACTGCCATCGAGCTCGTGCAGAGTTGTCTGCGGTTTGCGCGCACCAATGGGCCAGCCTGGATCACGCTCGGCGGGCTGTTGGTTGCGGCGGGTCGTAAGGCAGAGGCCCTGGATGCGTATCGGCAGGCCACGATGGTCGCGCCCGCGATGGGGGAGGGCTGGTACAACTTCGGCATCTGCCTGCGTGACGAAGGTGATGCAGAAGGCGCGATCGATGCGCTTCGCACGAGCCTGGCACGCGAGCCGGGCTATTCGCGTTCCTACGAGGCGTTGGCGACGGTGCTCTATCAAGTGGGGCGGTCGCAGGAAGCGGCCGATGTCTACCGCGAATGGGCCGCGCGTGAGCCACAGAGTGCGAAGGCACGGCATATGGTCGCAGCAGTTTCTCAGCGCGATGTTCCAGCGCGAGCGGCGGATGACTACGTGCGCGAGCTGTTCGACGACGCGGCACGGTCGTTCGACGCGAATCTCGCGAAGCTGAACTACCGCGCACCGGCGCTGGTGGTCGCTGCGCTTCTTCGGGAAGCAGACCGCGCGCCGGCTGCGACCGGGCCAGCAGGTGCGGCCGACGCAGCAGGTGCGGCAGATGCAGGTTCGGGCGAGGCAGGTTCGGGCGAGGCGGTCGATGCGGACGGCACATCAAGTGTCCACGGTGTGTCCCGCGGCCTGGCGATCGTGCTCGACGCAGGTTGCGGCACCGGGCTCTGCGGGCCGCTTCTGAGGCCTCACTGCGAGCGCCTCATCGGCGTCGATCTTTCAGCGCGGATGATCGAGCGGGCGCGCGGTCGTCAGTGCTATGACGAGCTCGTCGTAGCTGAACTTTCTACCTTCATGCGAACGCGGCCGAATCTGTTCGATGCCATCGTGAGCGCCGACACGCTCGTCTATTTCGGCGCGCTCGAGGAACCCCTCAGCGCCGCGCATGGCGCGCTCCGCGATGGCGGCTTGCTCGTCTTCACCGTCGAATCCCTTCCATCGCCCTCGCCACAAGGCTTTCGCCTGCAAGCCCACGGTCGCTACGCGCATAGCGAAGCGTACCTTCGCGACGCGCTCATCGGCGCCGGCTTCGTCATAACGAATTTCGAGGCCGCGACGCTCCGCGAAGAGAGCGGCGAACCCGTGAGCGGTGCTGTCGTCACCGCACGCAAAGGCTGACAGTCCAGTTCCACCTGCCGCCGTCCACCCCACTGCCTGCAGTTGCGGGAGTGAGGCGCTTAACCGCCGCCCTCCGCGGAGAACGCACTTTCAGCTCCGCCGCGAGCGTATGCGACACCGCGGCCGCGCGGAAAAATCACAGCCCATTCCCACACTTGCCCGAAAAAGGGGCGCACGGGCGATTGGCAGCCGTCCGAAGCGAACACCTTTCCGCGACCGCGACCTCGCCGCCCGCACACGTACGGGCATCCGAAGCCTCGCGCCTTTACACTATGTCGCTTGGCATTTCCGGGGGCGGGTGTGGCAATCGTTTCGGGAAAAGCGGCTAATGCGGGCCGGGAAAAACCGGCTCCCCTGCAGGTGCGCCTGCTGGGTCGCATGGCCGTGCTCCGCGGGGCCGAGGAGGTGCCGCTCCCCGCATCCCGCAAGGTCCGCGCACTTCTCGCGCATCTGGCCTGCACGCCCGCCGGCATTTCCAGAACCCGCCTCTGCGAGTTGCTATGGGACGGCCCCGATGATCCCCGCGGTGAGCTGCGCTGGTGCCTCAGCAAGCTGCGAAGCGTGCTCGACGACGATGCGCACTCGCGCGTCGTGACGAAAGGCGACGCGGTAGGCCTCGACCTCGCCGGCTGCTTCGTCGACGTAGCCGAACTCACGCGCCTCATGCAGACGGGCGTCGAGAAGATGCCCACGGCCGCTCTTCGCGAGCTCGTCGCATTGTTCGCCGGAGAGTTCGCGGATGGGCTCGAGACGGACCGTAACCCACAGTTCGCCAACTGGCTGGGCGCGCAGCGCAGACTGTTCCGCACGTGGCATGCGGCTGCACTCGAGCAGCTCGCCGCGTGCGGGAGTGAAGAGCATCCCGCCGATTCGCTCGAGTGCCTGGAACGCTGGCTCCAGATCATGCCGTTCGAGGAACGCGCGCATCGGCTTCTGCTCGGCACGCTCGTTCGCTGCGGCCGCATCCAGGAAGGCGAGGATCATCTCGCCGCCACCATTCGTCTGTTCGAAAGCGAAGGCCTCGACTGGCTGCCGATTCGCGAAGCGTGGCGGGGCGCGAGAAGCCAGGCGCATCAGGACACGCAGCCACGAATGTCGCTCGCTGCGCCAGCTCAGGTGGATCGCACCGACACGGCCGTGGAGCCGGCTCCCTTGCTCGTGATGCCGGACGCGGTGGGGACGCGCCGCGCTTCGATCTGCATCATGCCGTTCACCGAACGCACACCGGAAGGTGTCGCCCGCGGCGGCCTGGCGGACGGATTGACCGAAGACATCATCACGCGCCTCGCGAAGCTGCGCGTGCTCTTCGTGATCGCACGCGGGAGCGTGTATGCGCTTGGCGAGCGAAACGTTTCTCCCGAAGAGGCCGGTCGGCTGCTGAATGTCGATTACGTAGCGTGCGGCACCGTGCGCCGCTACGGAGATCGCGTCATCGTGACCGCGGAGCTTTCGGAAGCCCGCGTCGCGCGCATCGTCTGGGTCGAGGAGTTCACCTGCAAGCTCGACGATGCGCTCACCGTTTTCGATGAAGTGGGCAATCGCATCGTCGCCTCGATCGCCGAAGAGATCGAAGCGACCGAGCGCAACCGCGCCATTCTCAAGTCGCCGGGCTCGCTGAACGCCTGGGAGGCGTATCACCGCGGCCTGTGGCACATGTATCGCTTCAACGGGGACGACAACGCGCGCGCGGCGCATTTCTTCCAGATGGCCCTCAAGCAGGATCGCACGTTTGCGCGCGCGCATGCGTGCCTGTCATTCACACATTTCCAGAATGCGTTCCTGCATCGAACGGCCGCGCGCGAGACGGAGATCGCGCGCGCTTTCGAAACGGCGGGCGAGGGTCTCGTGGCCGACGACCGCGACCCGGCGGCCCACTGGGCCATGGGCCGCGCGCTCTGGTTGCGTGGTGAGCTCGACGAGTCGCTGGTGGAGATCGAGAAGTCCCTGGCGCTGAGCCCGAACTTCGCGCTGGGCCACTACACGCGCGGCTTCGTTCAGTGCCAGTCCGGTGATCCGCGTACGGCCATCGAATCCACGGATTACTCCCGGCATCTCAGCCCGTTCGATCCGTTACAGTTTGCAATGCTCGCCACGCGCGCGATCGCGCTGGTGCGGCTCGGCGAGTATGGCGATGCTGCCGAGTGGGCCATCAAGGCAGCCGCCCGGCCGAACGCGCACGTTCACATCCTCGGCATCGCCATCAATTGCCTGGCGGCCGCGGGCCGCTTCGAGGAGGCGGCGCAGTTCGTCGCGCGGGCGCGCAAAGCCGCGCCGGGCTACGGCCTGCAGGAGTTTCTCGCGTCGTTCCGCCTGGAGCCCACCACGGCGAAATTATTTCGCACGGGCTCCGGTCGTGTAGGATTTGGTTGACGTCAACTCCGGTTCCGAGGCGCCGATGAATCGACCGATCGCATTGTTTTGCGCTGTGCTCGTGCTGCTTTTCAGCGTCACTGCGCACGCTGCCGACAAGTGGGTGGAAGGGAAGAACTACTTCCTGGTGACGCCCCCTCAGCCCACCACCGTCCCGCCCGGCAAAGTGGAAGTCGCGGAAATCTTTTCGTATGGCTGCCCGTACTGCTCCCAGATCTATCCGATCATGGAGAAATTGAAAGCCGCGCTGCCGGCGAATGCCCAGCTCGTGTATGTGCCGGCGTCCTTCCTGCCGCGCGAAGCGTGGCCGATGTATCAGCGCGCGTACTATGCGAACCAGGCGCTCGGCATCGGGGACAAGATGCACAAGCTCATGTTCGACGCTGTCTGGAAGACGGGCGAGCTCGCGTACAGCGACCCCACCACGAACCGCATGAAGTCGCGTCTGCCGACGATCGAAGACGCAGCCAAGTACGTTGCCAAGGTAGCCGGCGTCAAGGAGGAGACGTTCCTGGCCGCGGCGAAGTCCTTCGGCGTCGAAACGAAGATGAAGAATGCGGACGCGTTCGTGAACAACACGCAGTCGCTCAGCACGCCCACGTTCGTGGTGAACGGCAAATACCGGCTCAATGCCGAGTCGGCCGGCAACTACGACAACGTGATCGAGCTCGTGAAGTATCTCGTCGCCAAAGAAACGCCTGGCGCGAAGACGGCGGCAGCGGGCGTCAAGGGCGCGGCCGCGACGAAGTAGCTCCGCCGTCGCGACGGCCGGGCTGCGCAGTTCGCGAAGCCTGGCCATCGTGAGGGGGCGGCGGCGCGAGAATACGCGCGCTTTTCAAACAGGGTCGAACCGATGCGCGCAGCGATACCTCGTACGCTCCTTCTCGCCACTTCCTTGCTGCTGGCGGGCACCGCCTGTGCGGTCGGTGGCGGCGGGGGTGCAACGCCGGCAAAGCCGTGGCGGGACAGTTACGTCACCCGCCTCGAAGCGCTCGCGCTCCTGCAGTCCCTGAATGCGGACCTGCTCTCGCACGATAGCGCCACTCTCACACTGGATCGCTGGTGCGGAGCGCATCACCTTGCGCAGCCGGCGAAGATCGTCGCCGAGCGCATGCGCGATGTGGAAAAGGCGGCCACACCCGAGCAGCGGGAAGTGCTCAAGGTGAGCGACACCGAGCCCCTACGATATCGACGTGTGCGCCTGAAGTGTGGAGCCCGGGTGCTTTCGGAAGCGGATAACTGGTACGTGCCCGGCCGCCTCACACCCGAGATGAACCAGGCGCTCGACACCAGCGACATCGCGTTCGGGCGGGCGGTGCAGGCGCTTCAATTCCGCCGCCGAACGATGTCGGCGGAGTTGCTCTGGTCCCCTCTTCCGGAAGGGTGGGAGATGGGTGCGGCCGCGCGAACGAAAGAGGGGCGGGCACTGGAGGTGCCTCCGTACGTGATTCAACACAAGGCCATCCTCACGCTGCCGGACGGCACGCCGTTCAGCGAAGTGGTCGAAACCTACACCTCGGAAGTGCTCGGCTTCCCCGAGCCGACCACTCCCAGGCACTGAGGCCCGCGCCTGGAAAGATGCCCACAGAAATATATAGCTCTGCACCTTTCTGGCCCCCGCGACAAGATGCCTGATAGCCGATGCAACTTAAGCATCGGCATCGAGTGCGAGCCAGTTCACGAATGCATCAACTGTCACCACGCGCCGATTCATTACTCCTGCGCGAGGCCGCATAGTTCGCGGCGTGCGCCGCCCCCTGGCGCATGAGGAGTAGGAGTCATGACGATGAATGCTTTCCGTAACGTGGCGATCGCGGCGATCGCGATTGTCGCGGCTGCGCCGCTGGCCAGCGCGGCCGACAAGGATGCCAGCGCAGTGATCACCGGCCCCGTCACGCCCGGCGTCTATGGGCGAGTCGACATCGCCAACAAGCCGTTGCCGGCGCTCGTGTACGAACAGGCGATGTTCATAGAGCGGCCGGATACCACAGGGCGGGTGGAGCCGTTGTACCTGCACGTGCCCCCCGAGCATGCCAAGCACTGGCGCAAGTACTGCGACAAATACCAGGCGTGCGATCACCCGGTGTTCTTCGTGAAGTCCGCGGAGTACGAGCCGGGCTACGAGCCGCCGAAGCCGGACAAGCAGGGCGGCAAGCGCAAGTTCCGCAGCGGCTGGTAAGCCGCGACTCGATGCGGCCACGGAGGGCCGCAATGTTACCGAACACAAACCCAACCAGACCAAACCGCACCCGAACCCGAACCCAAACCCGAACCCAAACCCAAACCCAAACCCAAACCCGAGTCCAAGACCCGAGTCCAAGACCCGAGTCCAAGACCCAAACCCGAGCCCCGCGTCCCCACCCGAAACCGCACGCGCGAACACCGTGCCCGGCCGGAGCCGACCGGGTTCCATTGCCAACAGGGAAACAGCCAACCAGCCCGCTGCAAAGAACTCTGGCGTGGGGTGTTCGCCTCGCGCTAATTTTCGCCGTTGCCACGTGGAAGGGTCCGCTCGAGGGGGAGCAGATGCTGAGGTGTCACGGTTTCGGCACAGGGCGTGTTGCTATGGCACCCGGCAGAAGGTCCGGTGTGCATGGCTCTTTCCGTGGGGCTTCCTTGCTTGTCGCTCTTTCCCTTGCGTTCGTTCACGGCAACGCCCTGGGTGCGAGCGAAGTGGCCGACGCCGCCATGCGTGGTGACACCGCGCAGCTCACCAAACTGATCGCGGCAAAGGCAGATGTGAATGCCGCCCAGCCCGACGGTTCCACCGCGCTTCACTGGACGGCCTATCACGGCGACGTGAAGGCGACCGCCGCGCTGCTGCGCGCGCATGCCGATCCGGGCGCGGCCATGGAAAACGGCATGACTCCGCTCGCCCTGGCGTGCGAAGCCGGCAATGCAGATCTCGTGAAGGAACTGCTGAACGCCGGCGCCGACGTCAACCAGACGCTCCCGAATGGCGAAACGCCTTTGATGATGGCGGCGCGCACCGGGCGCCTTGCCGTGATGGAGCTGCTGCTGGCGAAGGGCGCGAAGGTCGATGAGCGCGAGAAACTGCGCGGCACGACTGCGCTCATGTGGGCGGCCGCCAACTCCAACGCCGATGCCGTGCGGCTGCTGCTCGCGAAGGGTGCGGACGTCAATGCGCGTTCGGGCACCATCGCACCGGGCCGCCGCCCGTATCTCGCCGACTCGGGTCGCGCGAGGATCCAGGAGTTCATCGAGGGGCGTGGCCAGGGCGGCACCGTCGTGGAGGTTGATGCGCCGGACGCCAACGTGTCCAACGACCCGAACGCGCGTGCCGCAGCCGACAAGCGACTCGCTGAAGAGCGTGAAGTCGCCAAACGCACGATCTCCGCGTTTCCGACGCCCCAAGCCGGGGACCGCAGCACCAAACAGTGGGGTGGCCTCACGCCTCTGCAGTTCGCGGTTCGCGAAGGGAGCATGCAGACCGTGAAGACGCTGGTGGAGGCCGGCGCCGACGTCAACCGGAGGAGCGAGTTCGGGTGGAGCGCGCTGTTGGTCGCCACGCATAACCGTTACTACAAGATCGGCGTGTACCTGCTCGATCACGGCGCCGATCCGAACATCCCCAACGAAGGCGGCTGGACGCCTCTCTACATCGCAACCGACAACCGCAACATCGAAGGCGGCGACTATCCCACTCGCAAGCCGGACATGGATCATCTCGAGTACATCAAGCGCCTGCTCGCTGCCCACGCGGACCCGAACCTGCGCATGCGTTCGAGCACGGAGACCCGCACGGTCTTCACGCACCAGTGGCTTCTTGAAGAAGGCGCGACGCCATTCCTGCGCGCCTCGCAGTCGGGCGACATCGTGTTGATGAAGCTTCTGCTCCAGCACGGAGCGGACCCTCGCATCACGACCGACGCCAAAGTCACCCCGCTGATGGTGGCGAGCGGAATCGGCTGGGTTCAGGGTGTGACGTACGAGTGGTCGCCCCAGCAGACGCTCGAAGCCGTGAAATTGCTGCTCGAGCTGGGCGCCGACGTCAACGCGCAGGATCTGCTCGACGGCCGCACGGCCTTGATGGGGGCCGCACACAAGGGCCGTAACGATGTGATCGACCTCCTGGTCCAGCACGGCGCGGATCTCTCGCTCCGTGACATCGGCAGCCGCGATAGCATCCACGCGCTCGCCGGAGTGCGCTGGCAGGCGATCGACTACGCGGATGGGCTGGTGCGTGTGGGCGTGCAATCCGCCATCGCACACCCGGAGACTTCCGCGCTCCTGCGCAGGTTGATGAAGGAGCGCCGTCTGCAGGTGCCGGACGAGGGGCGGACGCTCGCTTCCATCTGCGTCACCGATCTTTGCAGGTAACGCTCGGTCCTCAGGCGAGCTCTCGACGCCAGGCGCGCTCGGCGCCGGCAACCGTGGTTTACCGCCTCAGGCGATCTCTCCGCCCTCAGGCGGGCTCTCCACGCCAGGCGCGCTCGGCGCCTCCGGCCCACTCTCCGCATCGAGGCGCGCCATCACGCGCTCGACCATGCGGTCGCAGTGCTTGCCGCCGAACTCGAAGATATCTCGCTCGGCGAGATCGATTTCCTTGGCGAGTGCTTCACGCAGCAGACCTTTCGCGCGGAAGTAGCGGCTGCGTACGGTGGCCTCCGGGATATCCAGGGCCTGCGCCGTTTCCTCCACGCTCAGCTCCTCTACCGAGCGCAGCACGAAGACCAGACGAAACGTCTCCGGCAGGTTGTCGAGCTTGCGCTCGAGGAGCGCACGCATCTGCGAGCGGGCCAGCACCCGATCGGGGCCCGCGTCGTCCTGCTCGGGAACGGCATCCATCTCCTGCGTCGAACTCACCATGGGAATTACCTTCTGCCGGCGCGCGCCCCGGCGCAGCCGCCCGAAGCATTCGTTGAGCACGAGGCGTGAGAGCCACGTGGAAAGTGAGGATTCACCGCGAAAACGATCGATCGAGCGATACGCGGCGATGTATGCGTCCTGAAGCGCGTCTTCCGCCTCCGCATCGTCGCGCAAGGCGGCGCGCGCCAGGCGATAGAGGCGCCGGTTGTACTGGCGCATGAGCTGCTCGAACGCCGCTCGGTCATTGGGTCTCAGGCTTTGGATGCTGGCCATGAGGATATTCTGCCTCGGGTTCAACGAACAGTGAGCGTGGCCTTCA
>JBDZVF010000651.1:0-2655 GCA_040255575.1 Pseudomonadota bacterium
GGCGCGCCGCGAACACCGAGCTCGGTGGCGCGATCTTCATCATCCGAGAACGGCTGCGGATCGATGATCGAGAGACGCAGGTTGCCGTTGGAGCGGGCAACCAGTTCCCGCAGCAGGTCCTTCACGCGATTGCCGTACGTCTTCAGGTCCGGGATGCCGCTCGCGGCCTTCTCGCTGTAGAAGAAATACAGGTTCACGGGCTCCTTGAGCCCCTTGAGAATCCGTTCCGTGCCCGGCGCCGTGCTGTAGAGACCGTTCTCTGTGAGGTCGAGCCGCCAGCCGCGCAGCAGGTTGCCGAAGAGAATGGTGAGGCCGATGAAGAGCAGCGCGAGCGCGAGAAGAATACCGCCACCGATTGTCGTGCGCTTCGTCATGTGCGGTTACTCCGCCTTCTTGATGTCGAGGGCCACGGTCGTGGCCAGCAGGAAGAAGGCGATCAGCATCGCGGAATAGAGGATGTCGCGGATGTCGATGACGCCCTTGGCGATCGCTTCGAAGTGCGTGAGGAACGAGAGTGAGGCGAGGCCGTTTGCGACGGCCTGCGGCAGAACCGCGCCCGCCCACTCGGTCACGATGGGATAGCCGATGAGCAGGAACACGAGGCCGACCGCGACCGAGAGAATCAACGCGATCACCTGGCTGCGCGTGAGCGCGGACATGCACGAGCCGATGGCGAGGAAGCCGCCCGCCATCAAGAGGCTGCCGAGATAGGCCGCGAAAATCGCGCCGTTATCCGGGTTGCCGAGGAAGTTGACCGTGATCCAGATGGGGAAGGTGAGCGCGAGCGCGATGGCGACGAAGAGCCACGCCGCGAGGAACTTGCCGAGCACCGCCTGCCACAGCGTGATGGGCTGCGTCAGCAGCAGCTCGATGGTGCCGCTATTGCGCTCTTCCGCCCAAAGGCGCATGGACACCGCCGCGCTGAGGAAGAGATACAGCCACGGATGCCAGTTGAAGAACGTTGCGAGGTCCGCCTGGCCGCGCTCGAAGAACCCGCCCAGGTAGAACGTGAACGAATTGGCGAGCACCAGGAAAATGAGGATGAAGATATAGGCGAGCGGCGTGGCGAAATAACTCGCCAGCTCACGGCGCAAAACGATTCCCACAGGAAATCTCTCCTCAGGCCGTAATGGTTCTGAATACTTCGTCGAGGCGGCCGGACTCCAGGTGCAGCTCCTTGAGCTTGAGCCCCTGCCGGTTCGCAAGCTCATTGAGCTGATCGAGCAGGGTCTGGCCGGCCTTCGGCAGCGCCGTGAGACGCGCCTCGCGTTCCACCACTTCCACCTCCGCGACGGAGGGCAGCGCGGCGAGCGCGGCTCGCGCCGCGGCCAGCTGCTCGGGTTGCTCGAGGCGCAGCGACACCGCGTTGTGATAACGCGAGCGTGCGGCGAGGCCCTGCGGCGAATCGTCCGCGACCACCTTGCCGCGCGCGATGATGATGGCGCGCGTGCAGACGGCTTCCACCTCTTCGAGGATGTGGGTCGAGATCACGATGATCTTCTCGCGCGACATCTCGTTGATGAGCGTGCGCACCTCGTGCTTCTGGTTCGGGTCGAGACCATCGGTGGGCTCATCGAGGATCAGCACGGGCGGATCGTGAATCAGCGCCTGGGCGAGACCCACACGGCGGCGAAAGCCTTTCGAAAGGGTTTCCACTGTCTGCGCCAATACCCGCTCGAGCTGCAGCCGGCCGATGACGTAGGCGAGCCGGCGCGTACGGGTTTCACCGCTGAGCTTGCGCAGGTCCGCGATGAACTTCAGGAAGTCGTGCACCGTCATCTCGCCGTAGCTCGGCGCACCTTCCGGCAGGTAGCCGAGGCTGGCCTTGGCCGCGAGGGTGTCGGTTTCCACATCGTGGCCGCAGATGCTGGCCTTGCCGCTCGTCGGCGCGATGAAGCCCGCGAGCATGCGCATCGTGGTGCTCTTGCCGGCACCGTTCGGGCCGAGAAAACCCAGCACTTCGCCGGGGCGGACTTCAAAGCTCACGTCGTCGACCGCCGTGAGTGCCTCGTAGCGCTTGCTGAGGTGTTCCGTCTTGATCATGCGTGGCGCTCTAGAGCGGGGCCCGTCGGAAAAGTTCCCGCTCACACTTTCGGGCGCGCGGATTGTGAACGGGGGCGCGCGGCAAATTCAAGGCGGCGATTCCGTTATGGGCGGGGGTGCGTGGTGTGGGTGATTGCGCTGTGCGGACGGTGAGCGGTGCGCGGCGGTGGGGTTACGCGGGGCGGATGCGGGTGTGGCGCAAGGGGTGGGGCGTGGCTGATGCGTACGGTGATGTGTCGAGGGTGGAATGGGATGAGCCCTTTTCGGAAAAGTCTGCGGATGATGCGTGGCCGTTGATGTGTGTGCGGCGATTAGTGCACGAATGTCCGTCGCGGGATCGCTTTCTGGCAGTTTCACTGCTGTGGCTTTTGGGTTGGCGATTGCGTAGTGACGGTAGGAGGGGAGTCGCGGGCTGGGGGGCTTCTGGGGCTGGCATGAACGAGGTGGCGCTTGCGCGGGCGGCGGCCCGCATGAAAGGAACCTCGGCGGGGGACGCTCAAGGCTCCGTGCGCGCTCTTCGAATGTTCCGGACATTCGAAGCCCCCGCCGAGGTTCCTTCCATGCGGCCCACCGCTTTGAGGTGGGTGGCGTTCATGCAGCTTGATGGCGGGG
>JBDZVF010000126.1:0-14410 GCA_040255575.1 Pseudomonadota bacterium
GCGGCGTGCGCCGAGAGCATCCCCACGGACTGAGAGCCCTGACCGGGAAAAACAAAGGCAAATGACATTGGAAGCTTTCGAGCCAGCAAGAACGGGCGGCGATTATAACGACTTGTCGGCGCCCGGCCCGTCAGGCACCGACCTTCGCCCCGGGTTCATGCAGACGGCCGCGATCAGCCCGCCCAGGGCGCCATAAGCATGGGCGTTGAGCACCACGGGCATGCCGCTTTCGACGAAAGGCAGCACCCCATACAACTGCTCATAGCCGAGTTTGAGCACGATGAAGACCACGAGAATCCAGCCGTCGAGGTCGCCTCGGCGCACGTGCACGTAGGTGCCGGCGGCCATGAAACCATGGAGCGCACCGGACGCACCCACGTACCACTCGACCTGCTTGTCATGAAACCAGAGGCCCGCATCAATCGTAAGCAGAACGACAATCGTCACGACGAGCCACTGCCGGGGCGTGAGGTCGCGGGCGAAGATGGCCCACATGAGCACGACGCCCATGATGTTGAGCAGCGTGTGCTCGAGGTTGATGTGCACGAAGTGCGCGGTGATGAGCCGCCACCACTCCCCGGCGCCGATGGCCATGCGCTCGTATTGCAGGGCTGCGCGCGCCGCATCGCCATTGATTTCCGGCAGCAGCAACAGCGCCGCAATGCCGAGCAGCGTCAGGCCATAAACCCCGTCGCCGTTGAGCGACTGGAGCGCCGATTTGAACCGGTACACAGGTGACCGAACGTTCATTTGCTATGATCCGGCCCCCTCGCCTGGACGCCACTTCTCCATGAAACACGGGCTTATGAAGGTTAACAGAGCATTACGCAAATCACGCGGCTTCACCCTCATCGAGATCATGGTGGTGGTCGTGATCATCGGCCTGCTCGCAGCAGTCATCGTGCCGAACGTGGTGAACAAGGTGGACGAGGCGCGCGTCACCCGTGCGCGGGCGGACATCGCCGCCATCGAATCGGCGCTCACGATCTTCCGCCTCGACAACTCGAAGTACCCGACCACCGAACAGGGCCTCGTGGCGCTCACGACCCAGCCGAGCGACCCTTCGATCCGCAACTGGCGCCCGGGCGGATACCTCACCAAGAAGGTCGGCAAGGACCCCTGGGGCAACGAATACCAGTACGTGTATCCGGGCACGCACGGCGGTGAGTACGACCTCTTCTCGCTCGGCGCGGATGGGCAGGTCGGCGGCGAGGGCACCTCCGCCGACATCGGAAACTGGGATGAATCGAAGTAGCACCCGATGGACCTGGCGCGACACATCGACTGAGAGGTTCGGCAGGCCCCGGCAGCGCGGCTTCACGCTCATCGAGCTGATGGTCGTGGTGCTGATCATCGGCCTCATGGCCGCGGGCATCGTGCTGTCCGTGGGCGTCACCGGGCGTGACACCGAGCTCGAGCGGGAAAGTGAGCGGGCTTTCGAGCTCATCCGATACGCACGCGAGAAGGCGGAGCTGCAGACCCGCGAGTTCGGGCTCTACTGCGGCGATCGCGAATACCAGTTCGTCACGTTCGATCCACGCAAGCAGATCTGGCGTCCCGTCGACGAGGACGATGCCCTGCGCGCCCGCCAGTTGCCGGAAGGGCTGAAGCTGCGCCTGATCGTGGAAGGCCGCGAGATCGTGCTGAAAGCGCCCGATGAGAAGGCCAAAGCAAAGAAGTCGAAGGAAGAGCAGGAGAAGGAGCTGCGTGCCTTCCTGCCCCACATCATGATCTTCTCCAACGGCGACCTGACCCCCTTCGCGCTCACCATCGAGCGCGAAGACCCGGTGCGAAGCGTCACGATCAGCAGCACCGACAAGGGTACGGTGGAGGCCGGCAAGCTCATCGAGGGCAACCGCACGTGAACGCGGCCAGGCGATCCCAGCGTGGATTCACACTCATCGAGGTGCTGGTGGCGCTCGCCATCGTCGCCATCGGGATGGCCGCGTTGATGACCGCCCTGACCAGCTCCGCGAGCACGACCGTCTACATGCGGGACAAGACGCTCGCCGAATGGGTTGCGCTGAATCAGATCGAAGCCGTGCGCCTGAAGCTCCAGCGGCCGCAGAAAGGCGAGTCGGAGGGCGACGCCGAGATGGCCGGGCGCAAATGGAAGTGGCACCAGGAAGTGATGGAGACCGAAGTCAAAGGCATCATGCGCATCGACGTCAGCGTGAAGCCGGCGGAAATCGGTGGCGATGCGAATTGGTACACGACCATCAGCGCCATCACGGGCGATGCGCTCGCGTTTCCCCGGGGTGACATGGACTCTTACGCGCGCCCGCCGGCCCAGCGCGGCGGCGGGCCGGGGCCGCGGGGCAATCCCCGCACGCCGGGCGGCACACCGCAGCCGGGCAGCAATCCGGGCGATGCGAATCCGGGCAACCCGCCCGATCCGGAGACGCCGAATCCCGTCACACCCGACCCTGACTCGGGCGCGGAATGATCATGCGCCAGCGCGGGTTCACACTCATCGAGCTCATGGTCGCCGTCTTCATCACGGCGGTGCTCTTCGCCATCGGCTACGGCGCGGTGAACCAGGCCGTGAAGAATCGCGAAGCGCTCGAGCAGCAGCAGGAACGGTTGCTCGCCGTGCAAACCGCGATGCGCACGATCGCGCAGGACGTGAATCAACTTGCGCTGCGGCCGATTCGCAACCCCAACGGCAACGATCTGCTGCCGGTGATCGTTGCGACCGGCAGCGACCAGCAACGGCTCGTCGAGCTCACGCGCGGCGGCTGGGCTAACCCCGCCGGCGTGCAGCGGCCGGCTCTGCAGCGAGTGGTGTATCTCTTCGAGGAGAACACACTCCGCCGTCGATATTGGCCGGTGCTCGATCCCCTGCTCTCCACCGAGCCCATCACCAAAGATCTTTGCACCGGCGTGAAGTCCGTGACCTTCCGGTACATGGATGTCAGTCGCACGTGGCGTGACACGTGGCCGCCCGCCAGCGCCGTTGCGAACGCGGGGCAGCTCAACCTGCGTCTGCGACCCATCGCCGTCGAAGTGACCCTGGAGCTGAATGACTGGGGCAAGATCGTGCGCGTGCTCGAGGTGCCGACGTGAGTGTCGCGCCCGTTCAGCGCACGCGCCGCGGCCTGATGAATGGCACGCGACGAGGTCGCCTCGCTGGAGTGCGCAGGCAGCGCGGCGTCGCGATGATGGTGGCCATTCTGCTCGTGGCCTTCGGCACCATTCTCGCGGCGGCCATTGGGTTCAAGGGTGCCATGGCCGCGCGCCGTAGCACCGCGAATATGGCGGTGGACCAGAGCCTCCTGGTCGCCGAGGCCGCCGAAGCGCTCGCCGCCTATGCGCTGCGTGAAGACAGGAAGGCCGGCTCGGGGGCCAATGCGACGGATCACCCGGCTGAAGAATGGGCGCAGCCGCTCGGCCCCGTGGAAGTCGTGCCGGGCGTGGTGCTCGAAGCCTATCTCGAGGATGCGACCGGTCGGTTCAACCTGAACAGCCTGGTCGCTGCCAACAATCAGGTCGACCCTGTCGCGCTCCAGAAGCTGGAGAGCCTGATGGAGCAGGTCGGTGTCGATCCGAAGTGGGCGCCAATGATCGCGGACTGGATCGATCCGGATACCCAGCCGATCCAGGGCGGCGCGGAAGACAGCGTGTATGCCGCGCAGACTCCGCCCTATCGCGCGGCGAACACCTTCATCACGAGCCCCTCGGAGCTGCTCGCGCTGCCCGAGTTCGGTCGTGACAACTACGTGAAGCTCGCGCCCTTTGTCACGGCATTGCCCCGTGACGCGAGCATCAACGTGTGCTCGGCCAGCGGTGTGCTGCTCGACGCGCTGGTCGAGCCGTCGCACAAGGAATACGGCACCATGGATCCCAAGGAACTGGCCAAGCAGCGCGAGAGCGGCTGTTTCCCGACCAAGCAGGTGTATGCCGCGGCGTTCGGTGGCCCGGCCTCGCAGGATTGGACCCAGACCGCGCCGCTTGTGAGTGAAGTCTCATCCTACTTCCGCCTCACGAGCATCGTGACCATTGGCAGTGCGGAGTTCACCTTGTACAGTCTTTTGGAGCGCGATCAGCGGGGCCAGACCCACGTGCTGATGCGCAGTTTCTCGCCAGAATGACTCCTTCGAACCGGAACGACGAATGGCCGACTGGCTGCTGTTGAGATTGCCCCGTAACCCGCAGGCGCAGGCGAGCTGGATTCTCGCCGACGCCCGCGGCAATGCCATTTCCGCGCCTCAAAGCGGGCCGCTGGAGCAGGCGACCCAACGTGCCGCCGGGCGGCACATCTGCGTGATCGTGCCCGGCACCGACGTGCTGCTGACGGAGCCGGAGCTGCCCGCGAAAGCCGGCGCCAAGCTGCAGCAGATCGTGCCGTATGCGCTCGAAGAGCAACTCGCCGAAGACATCGACGAGCTTCATTTCGCCATCGGCAAACGCAGCGGCGACTCGCCGACGACACCCGTTGCGGTCGTCGCCCTCTCGCTCATGGACGAGTGGACGAGCGCGCTGAAAGCCGCGGGGCTCGCGCCCGAAGCGATGTACGTCGATAGCGATCTGCTGCCGGTGAATCCCGGCCATGCGGTTGCGTTGCTCGAAGATGATGTGGTGGTCGTCCGCCCGCCTGTGGGCGCCACCATTTCGATGCCGTCCGATGCGCTCGGTGAAGCGCTGCAACTCGTGAAGCCCGGTGCCGAGACGAGTGAAGGCACGGGCCGAGGGCTGATCCTCTACACCGGTGCCGCCGAGTGGCAGCACTACTCGCCGCAGGTCGAAGCGGTGCGCGATCAGTTCGATGGCATCAAGGTTCAGCTGCTCACGAACGGGCCGCTCGCGCTGTTCGCGCAACAGCTGCCGACCGCAAAGCCGATCAACCTGCTTCAGGGGCGCTACACGCCGCAGACCACCCGCGCCGTGGGGTGGCAGGCATGGCGAGTCGCTGCGATGCTGCTGGCGGGCCTCATCGTGCTGCATGCCGCGGGCAAGGGCGCTGAGCTCTTCATGCTCAAGAACGCGGAGAAGAAGGTCGACGCTGCCATCGAGCAGGCATTCAAGGCCGCGATGCCGGGCGAGAGCAATGCGACGAATGCGCGGCGCCGAATGGAGAGCAAGCTGGTCGCGGTTCGCGGCAGCGGCGGCAGTGGCCTGCTGCCTGCGCTCGGCGCGTTCGCGGAGGCGCGCAACTCGGTTCCGGGAACGACCGTGCAGGCCATGAGCTTCCATGACGGCGCGCTCGTCCTGAAGATGGCCGCGCCGTATGCCGATGCGCTCGATCGCCTGAGCCAGATGCTCCGCTCGAGCGGCTGGCAGGCGGATCTTCAGGGCAGCAACGTCACCAACGGCGGTTATGAAGGCCGCATCCAGATTCGTCCGTTGGGGGCGTCATGAAGTTTTCTCTCGACACACTGAGCGAGCGCGAACGTCGCATCGTGATTTTCGGCGCCATTGCCGCGGTGGTGCTGGTGGTCTTCGGCGTGCTCCTGCCGCTCAACAGCTCCGTGACGAAGGCGCAGGAGCGTGTCGGCCAGAAGCAGGCGGATCTCATGTGGATGCAGTCGGTCGGCCCGGAGCTTGCCGCGGCCGGCCCGACGGTCGCCCGGCCCTCTTCCAACGAATCCCTGCTCGTCGTGGTGGATCGCGCCGCGCGCGAGTCGGGGCTCGGCGGCTCGCTCACGAGCAGTGAGCCGCAAGGGCCCGGCCTCCTGCGCGTGCGACTCGAGAAGGCGCCGTTCGACATCATGGTCGGGTGGCTCGCGCGGCTCGCCGACCAGAACGGCATCAGCGTCGAGACGGCCAACATCGACAATGCCGGCGCGCCCGGCATCGTCACCGCGAGCCTCGTACTGCGCCTCAAATGAAGCGCGGCATCCGGATTTCGATTCTCGCAATCCTGGCGTTTGCGATCATTCTGCTCGTGAGGCTGCCGGCCTCGTGGGTGAAGGGCTTCCTGCCGGCCGGGGTCAGCTGCGCGGAGATCGCAGGCACCGCATGGAATGGCGCCTGCGCGGGGCTCGCCTACAACGGCGCGGCGCTCGGCAACCTCAACTGGGAGCTGCACCCTCTTGCGCTCTTCCGCGGCAAGATCGCGGCCTTCGTCGATCTCGCGCGCGGCGAGAACTTCATTCGCGGCGATGTGGAAGTGGGCGGCGGAGAGCGTTACGTCGCGCACGACCTGCAGGCGCAGATGCCGCTCGATCCGCCGCTGCTGCCGCAGCTCGACTCCGGTTACGCCGGCAGCATCAGTGTCAACCTCGCGAACCTCGAGGTGCAGAAGAACCTCATCACGGCGATCGAAGGCCAGGTGCAGGCGACCTCGCTCTACTCGAAGCGGGATCGGCTGGCCCTTGGGGGCTACGCCGTCACGTTCCCTCCGGCACCCGCCGGCAGTGAGCCGGTCGGCCAGCTGGCGAGCCTCGAAGGCCCCGTGGATTTCGAGGGCACGTTGAAGCTCACGCGCCAGCCCGGCTGGGTGATCGATGGCAAGGTGCGCACCAAGCCCGAAACGCCGCAGGCGCTCACCCAGCAGCTCGCCTATCTCGGCGCGCCGGACGCGGAAGGCTTCCGCCCACTCACGCTCGAAGGCACGTTCTAGGCTCGCGGGCCTCGGCCGGCGCGGTCGAGGATCTGCTGATGCGCCAGCCGCGGCACGCGCACGCGGCGTTGGGCGAGATTCGGCGCTAGCGGCGTGTCAGAACAGCTCGCCCTGCGAGGGGGCGACTTTCTTTGCGCGGGGCGTGGGCTGGGGCTTTTGCTTGAGCTCCCGTAGCTCGCCCATCAGCGGGAAATACAGAGCGGCTTTCACCGGCTCGGGTCCGAGCCGCTGGGCGAAGGCGACGTTGCGCTCGAGCTGCGGGCGATAGCGATCGAGCTCGCGGTCGAGGAACTCCGTGAGGCCCGCGCCTTCGTGGCGGCTCGTCTTGAAATCGATCACCCAGCGCACGCCCTTCTCGTCGATGAACGTGCGGTCGATCACCACGTTGGTGAGCCTGCTGTCCGCGAGGCCGGTGAGCGCCAGCTCGCTGCGCGCTTCCCGGTGCGCGGAGGAAAACACCCATCGGCCGTGCTTGTCGTCGAGCGTGCGCACCAGCGCCTGGATTACCGTGCGAACGGCGCGCCCGAGGTCGGCCTCTGGTACGCCGAGACGTCGCAGCTGATGTTCCACCTCGTGCGCCCGCCCGCGCACCACCTCGGCAGAAGGCAACTCGCCCTCGAGCCCGAAGCGTTCCAGCGCCCGGTGCACCACGGTGCCGATGTGCCGCGCCGTCTCCTGCACCCAGCTGAACTCGGGGGATTGCGGCGAGAGCGCGCTGTCATCGAGCGGTAGCCGCAACCGATGCGCGCCCTCCTCGATCGCCGGCGGCTGCCATCCCGCGACCAGACGGCGAAGCTTGTGAACCCGCACTTCCGGCGATGCGATCTCGTCTGGACTGATCCGCACGAAGTCGGGGCCCAACACCGGCCACAAGGTGAAAAGCAACGTGCCCGCGCGCGGCGCTACGGTGCCGTCATCCTTCGCTTTGGGCGCGGCGCTGAGATGCAGCGAACGTTTCGCGCGCGTCATGGCGACGTAGAGCAGGCGCGTCTGCTCGTTGGCCTTACGCGCGTTGTCCAGGTCCTTGAGGTAGTTGTTGAGCGCGCGGCCCTTGGTATCGCCGATCGTTGGCACCGGTGCCATCAGCAGATCGCTGCCGCCGCCTGCTCGCGGCAAGTCGAGCCAGCGCAGCAGCGGCTCGCGATCGCGATTGAGGATGCGATCGAGCGCCGGCAGGAACACGTGATCGAACTCCAGCCCCTTCGAGCGATGAATCGTCATCACCTGCACGGGATTGGCCGTGGCCGCGCGGGGTGCTGCGTAGAGGTCGGCGACGAGATCCTCGACGTCCTGCATACCACGCCATTCACCGCGTGCGGTGGCGCTGCCCAGCGCGCTGAAGAACGCACGCGCGTGGATCAGGTCATCGGCCGGGTACGCATCCGGAGCGCCTAGCCGCATCCACACGGCTTCGAGCCACTCGGCAAGATCAACTCGTTCGCGCGTGGCGAGCGCTTCTTCGAGCACCGTACGGATTCGGGTGACCCGCGCCACCTCCGCGTGATCGCACCGTGCGAGACGCTGGGCATCGAAGAGCGCCTCCCAGATGAGCTGCGAATCCCTTCGCGCGGAGAGCTCCGTGAGCGAGAGCAGCGAGAGCCCACACCACGGCGCCCGAAGCACCGTGAGCCAGGCGGTGCGATCGCCCAGGTGATGCAGAGCCTTCAGCAGCGCGACGAGGTCGCGCACGATCGAGATGTCCCGCAGGGGCACGAGATCCACGCCGATGGCGTCGATGCCGAGCGTGGCAAGCGCCGTCATGATCGGCGGCGCGTGCGTGCGAGAGACGACGAGAATCGCGACCGTCGCGTCCGCGGAACCCTCACGGATGCGTCGGATCCGGTCGGCGATCGACGCGGCCTCCGCCTCCCGATCCCCATTCGAGAAGAGGCTGAGGCTGACGAACTCCTCGTCGCGCGGGGCTCGTGCCGCAAGGCTCGGCGTGAATGCGACGGCACTCGCGCGAACATCGTCGCCAGGCGGGAACAGGCGCGCGAACAGCGAATTGGTCCACCCGACCAGCGAGGGCGAGGAGCGGAAGTTCCGCGTGAGTTGCAGCGACTCCAACGGCACTTCGCCAATGCCGTGCTCGCCCGCGCGCAGGAACAGCCCGACCTCCGCTTCACGGAACAGGTAGATCGACTGCATCGGATCACCCACCGCAAACAGCGTGTGCCCTTCGCCCGGCTCCCATGTCGCCGTGAGCGCGGCAAGCAGCTCGAACTGCGCGATCGACGTGTCCTGGAACTCGTCGATGAGCACGTGTCGGAGCGCAACGCCCGTTCGCAAGCCCAGATCCGTCGGCTGGCCATCCTCAACGAGCGCGGATTGCGCAGCCCCGGAGACGTAGGTGTAGTCCACCTTGCCAGCCAGTGAGAACTCGACGTGCAGCTCTTTCGCAGCTTCGCGCAGCACGCGGGAAAGTGCCTCGATTGCCTGCGCGTCTTCTGCCGACAGCAGCGCCGCCGGAAGCGCGGTGAGCGTAAGAAGCGTTTCCTGCGCACCGGGCGTACTGCTCAACAGATCGATGCAGTACTTCAGCTGCTCCCGCGCTTCGGCCTGCTCGAACACGACGCCGAGCCGACGCGTGATCTGCTTGCGCCACGTGCCGTCGTTGGTGAGCGTGAGAGTCGCGAGCTGCTGCCAGGCGACCATGTGCGCAGCTTCTTCGCCAAGCGTGCCGACGCGCGCGAGGCCAGAGGCATTGTTACGCAATGCGTGCGGAATCTTTGCGCATGCGCTGCGCAGATGCTCCATCGCGATATCCGCAAGGCTCGCCGAAACGCGCGCACTGAGCGCATTCTCGTCCAGCACGTAGCGCAGCCAGTGCCCGCGCTTCGCCAGCATCTCGGAAAGCAGGCTCTCGACCTGCCCCCACCGATTGTCGATGCGCTCGAACAGCAGCTCGATATCCGCAGCCAGCGAGCGGTCGGACTCGCCACGAATCAGCACCCGCCGTGCGGCACGCCGATACAGCTCGCCCGGCCGTTCGGCGACTACCAACGCGCCACCGGCCTGCGCGGCGATCGGGAGCTGGCTCGCCAGCCAGAAATTGAACGAGTCGATCGTCTGAACTCGCAGTCGTCCGGGGTTCTCTTCGAGCCCCCACCCGCGCTGTGCGTCCCGCGCGCGAACCGCGGCTGCCAACGCATTCAGGTGCGCCGCCTGCGGATTGGCCGGATCGATTTCGCCATGAAGGGCCTTGAAGACGCGCTCCCGCATTTCCGCCGCGGCCTTGCGCGTGAACGTGATGGCGAGGATCTCTTCCGGGTTGTCGACGCTCGCCAGCAGTTTGAGCAGACGCTGCGTAAGTACCGTTGTCTTGCCGGACCCGGCGGGCGCCCGCAGCAGAATCGAGAGGGTTGGATCGATCGCGCGCTCGCGGGCGCGGGCGTCCATCGCGGCGAGGGCTTCGGGTGAATGAGCGTCAGTCACTGCGACCTCATTCATCGACGTTGCGCTCCACCGCATCCGCACCTTCATCTGAGATGCGACACACGCTCACGACCTGGCAGTACTCGCACGCCTTCGGCCGCGGATCGACGCTCGCGCGCCCGCCAATGAAGTCGGAGACCAGTTGCTCCACCCGGCCGATCCATTCGTCCTGACGCTTTGCCCAGGCGCTGCCGGGGCTATCGTCACCAGCCGGCGGCTCCACCGCCCTCACCTTCGGCAGCAGGTTGCCGTGCGCGGCAACGCCGTCGAAGCGGATCTCGCGCGCCGTCACGCTGATGGTGGCCATCGCCTGCGTCTCGCGTCCGACCGACGCGAGGTATGCGAGAAGCTGGGGATGGGACGGCCGCTCCGAATACCAGTCACCCGCAATGGGGCGGCCGCTCTTGTAGTCGAGAATCGCAAGGCCGCCTTCGACCTCGTCGACGCGATCGATGCGCACCGTCATCTGCGCACCGGCAATTCGCAGTACGCTCTCGTGCTCCATCTGCCGCACCGTGAAGGGCCCGCGCTTCTTTTCGAGCTCGCAAAGCGCGTGGATCAGCCGCACCGCGCGTCGCATCTCGCGCTGTTCGGCGGCCGCGCGCGTGTCACCCGCGAGCAGGCCGAAAGCGACGAGCGCCGCCTCTTCGACACAACGCGTGATGAGCTCTCGCAGCGCCTCGTCGGATTGGCGCGCCAGCGCGTCCGAGCCATGCAGCTCGCCCCACAGTTTTTCCAGCGCGGTGTGCAGCAGCTTGCCGCGCACGTCGGGAGCGACGCCGGGCTCCGGTGATTCGAGCGGCGCGCTACCGAGACGCAGTTCGGCATACGCGCGGAACGGGCACAGGTTCTGCAGCTCCACACTGCGCGTTCCCGAGGGCAGCGATCGCGCTGTGTCCCAGTTACGCCCGCCCGCGTCGTCCACCAATTCGGTGAGTCTTTCTCTCCTCAGGCGCTGAGGCAGCCAGACTGAGGGTGCAGCGGAAACGTCATCCACGCTCGCGGCGAACTTCAGGATCAGCGGGCTCGGTGACAGCTGGACGTCATCATCACGCAATGGTGCGCTCATAACGAGCTCATAGCTGGCGGCGGCCCAGGCAGACATCAGATTGCGCGCCTCGACGGCACGACCTGAAGCGCTGGCAGCTGGCACACCGGCGGAGAGCTGCGCCTGAAGCGGAATGAACGGATCGGGCTGCGCCGGCGCAGGCCATGCGTCCGCATGCAGGCCGCTCACCCACACGCCGTCGTACTGCACGATCGGATCAGTCATCTGCGAAGAGACGGTGACGAGCGCGTCGCCACTCGCAGGTCGGAATGCTGTGCGCGACGCGAGCTCCCTCAACCATTGAACCGCCGTGTCGCGCGAGATGGCGCCCGCGGACGATTCGAGGCCGCCGAAATCGTCCAGCAGATCGACGAAGCGCACGTAGGTCTGGGACTCCGCGCTGCTGAGCGCGCGGCTGTCCATCTCGTTGAGCGCATCCAGCGCCTTGCGGAATCGCACGGACCACTGCCGCGGTGTGGTGGCGCCGCCGGACAACTTGCTCGCTGCGTCTGTGATGCGTGATCGAAGCTCGGACGCGACGGACTGCAGCCCACTCGGAGCGCGTTCCAGCAAGGCGAGCAGCTTGCGAGTGTCCATGTCGAGCGGAGAACGCTCGCGCAGCCAGAGATCCAGACTGGCGCGGCCGGCGGCCGGCATCGTCCAGTGCGGGGAGCAGAGCCAGGCGCTGAACTCCGCAAACTCGCTCCCACTGCTGAGCCATGCGAGAGACTGCAACGCGTAGGCGGCAAACGGCGCGCGAGCAAGCGGCGCGCCGCCCGCCATCTCGGCGAGGGGATTGCCGGCGAGCCCACCAAGGGGCGCGAGCGCGGCGCCGACAGGGTCAATGTTCTGCCGGATCAGCGTGAGCAATCTCTCCTGGGCCTCCGGCGAACCGGGCACGATCACGAGCAGGCGCGCGTCCGGTTGCGCGATGAGTCGCGTCCGGCACCACTCCGCGATTCGCTCCAGCTCTTCGCTCGGATCGCCCGCCAGCACCGCGCGTGCGTGCGGAATCTTTCCATCGAGCGCGGAGGGCGCGCGGAACCGGGTGACGCAGCCGGCTGCCCCGCGATGCGTCGTGAGCAGCGCCAGACGCGGCGTCACTCGCTCGAAGCCGGCGAGCAGAACGTCGCGGCTTCCGCCGACGCATCCGAGGGTTGCCGCGAGCTGCGCTGAGGTCGCCGCGCCGATCTCTCGAGCGCGTTCCGCGACCGCACGTGCTGCGTCGATGAGGAGTCGACTCTCGCTCCCGGGTGCCACTCGCATGGAGTGGAGATCGATGCCGTATTCGATGGCGAGCTGGTGGGCGCGCCGTAATGCATCCGCGAGCGGTCCGCGCGCGACCAGCTGCATCTCGTCGGTGAGGGGGCCCGTGCACTGGCGCCAGAGCAGCCAGTCTTCTGCGGAGGTCAGGAGTCGGGAGAGCGGCTCGCCTGAAGCGCAGCGGCGTTCGATTTCCTTCGTGGCCCAGACGTCGAAGGGGAGCACATCCGGGGTTGGCCAGACGGTGCGGCCGTTGGCGAGCGCGTGCGCGGCGTACGCGCGGTGAACCGCTTCCGCGCGCTGCTGGGACGGCACGATCACCGTGCCGCCCTGCTCGACGGATTCTAGAACATCGCTTGGAAGTCTAATCAAAACAGCGTTCTAGACTCTCTCTTCTAGATATCACTTGAATCGCTGGCTGGCTTCGACGACGCGCGGGCGCGCGCCACCGTTCTTGCCGGCATCGCGACCTGCCGCGACGTAGGTCGTGAGCAGCTCTTCGATGCGGCCGAAGACCTCGCGCAGCGTGGTGGCATCCGGCAGGTTGGTGACGCGGAAGCGATTCTTGTACGGCACATTGAAGCTCGAGCCCGGTGCAATCAGCACGTGCTTCTGCTCGAGCAGATCGAGGCCGAACTGCTGGTCATCGAAGTACGGCATCTCGTCGGTCTTCACGCCGATGAAGGCATACATCGCGCCCGCCATCGGCTGCACGTCGAGAAAGCGGCTGGAAGCCACAGCGTTCGCGATGGCGCGACGGGACTCGTAGAGGCGCCCACCGGGCGTCACGAGATCCTTGATGCTCTGGTAGCCGCCGAGCGCCGTCTGCACGGCCCATTGGGCTGGCACATTGCTGCACAGTCGAAGGGAGCTGAGCAGCTCGAGGGCCGCAAGGTATTCCGCCGCGGTGCTCTTGCGGCCAGAGAAAGACACCCAGCCCACGCGATAGCCGCAAGCGCGATACACCTTGGAAATGCCCGACAACGTGGCGCACAGCGTGTCTTTCACCAGCGTGGCCATGGGGATGTACTCATTCCCCTCGTAGGTCATCTGGTCGTAGATCTCATCACTGAACACGACGAGGCCCGCACGCTCCGAGAGCCGCGCGATGCCCTCGAGCACCGCGCGCGGATACACCGCGCCGGTGGGGTTGTTCGGGTTGATCATGACGAGCGCGCGCGTCTTCTTGGTGACGAGCGCCGCGATCTCTTCCGGATCCGGGATGAAGTTGTTCTCCGGCCGGCAGGGATAGTGCACGACCTTGCCGCCGTTCAGCGTGACGGCCGCCGTCCAGAGCGGATAGTCCGGGCTCGGCACCAGCACTTCATCGCCATCGTTGAGGAGCGCGCGGAGCACGAGATCGATGAGCTCGCTCACGCCGTTGCCGATGAAGACGTCTTCCGCCGTCACACCCTGCACGCCGCGCGACTGCTGTTGCATCACCACGGCCTCGCGGGCCGGGAAGATGCCCTTCTGGTGGCAATAGCCTTCGGCGTTCTGCAGGTTTTCGATCATCGCCAGGCGCATGGTTTCCGGCGCGCGGAAGCCGAAGGCGGCCGGGTTACCGATGTTCAGGGAAATGATCTCGTAGCCCTGGCGCTCCATGGCATGGGCCCGGTGGGCGAGCTTGCCGCGGATCTCATAACGGACGTTGCGAAGGTGGTCGCTCGGACGAAGGGTCGGCTCGGTTTGCATAGGCGCGCAAGAATAGCGGTTCCCAGCGGGGGCCGCACAGGAACGGGGCCCGATTTTTGGTCCTGCACAGTCGCGGGACACGGCCAGTACAGCGCGAGCCGGCTAAAGCTCGCGCCAGCGATGACAGGCGACCCGCTGCTCGGCTCCTGCAGCCTCCCAGGCCGGGATCCGCACCCGGCAGACGTCGCGCACGTGCGGGCAGCGGGTGTGGAAGACGCAGCCGTCAGGCGGCTCCAGTGGCGTTGGCAGCTCGCCGGGGATCGGCGCTCGCGCGGTGCTGGCGAGGTGGAGGGCCTGGATCTCGGGGTCGGGGATGGGAACGGAGTCGAGCAGCCCTCGCGTGTAGGGGTGGGCGGGTTTGCCGTACAGCGCTGGCGTGGTCCCCTCCTCCATCATGCGACCGAGAT
>JBDZVF010000652.1:0-2646 GCA_040255575.1 Pseudomonadota bacterium
ATCGCCGCCGCGATGTTGCCCGGCGCGATCTCATCGAGCTGCGCGGCGCTCACCACCGTCACAGGTGTCGGCGTGTTCATGCCCGACGCACGAAGGCGCGTGCCGGTGACGGTGACCTCCGACAGCTCGTCGCCGCCCTCGCTTTCCTGCGCGGCCGCGGGGAGGAAATACCCCAGAGCCGTGGCGCCCAAGATGACCGATGTGAGTAATTTAGTGCTGTGTCGTAGTTTCATCTGGATGATCCCCCCTCAGGAATCAGAACTCTTTGAAGCCATCCTTCCTGGCCTGCTCACTCGGGAAGTGAATGCCGTCGTCCCAGCCCGGAAGCTGCCCGTAAGGAACCGCGAGCAGCACCGCCTCGACCTGGCTGATCTGCCCTTGCGCGTTGATCTGGAAGATTTCGTGCGTGCCCCAGGTCCACGGCCCCGTGTTCGTCACGGTTCGCGTGGTGCCATCCTTCACCTGGTACTGGCGCACGGTGGCGTCGTGATCGAAGAAGCAGCCCGCGTAGACGAGCCCGCGCTCCTCATCGATGACGAGCATGCGACGACTGCGCATGCGCGTGTCCTCGCGGTAGTAGCCGAGCGCGAACGATTCCTCGCACTTCATGTTGATGGTCGATCGCCTGGCGCCAGGCGCCAGCGGCACCCCGGAGGTCTGCGTACCGTTCTCGAGACGCAGGCAATCGTCCGCGAACGGCGGCACCTTCTCGCCGCGATTGTTCTCGAGGCCCGCCCAGTAGCTGTTCGCGATGCTCGCCAGCTTCTGGCGCGACAGGCGCTTGTCCGGCGGCAAGGCCGTCACGAACTGCTTGCGAGGCGCGTCCCCGAGCATGTCGGTGCGCTTCACGCTGCTCGTGCTGGCGGTGATCGTGTCCGTGAGGCGCGGCACGTAGGACTCGATCTCTGTGATCTGCCCGTTCACCACTTTCAGTCGCGTGGCGATCAGCACCGGCGCGCCGTTCTCGGTGCCCTTCGCGAAGAAGCCGATCTGCCCTTCCTGCGGATCGCTCACGTACAGCCGGTATTTCCCGATGCTATCCACCGTGCGCCACAGGCCATCCGGCAATGGCAGCGTGACGGCGTTTTCCGTGTAGCGCGCGCCCTTCGCGATCGGCGCTTTCGACGGATCGTGCGTCAGCATCCCCGCCAGATATTTTTCGGCCATGCTTTCGAGGCAGGCCCGATCGCATGCGGGCGAAGCGGCTGCGCCGCTCAGCGAATACGCGGCGAAACCGATGCCGACGAGCAGAGACAACGTCTTCATGCGTAACCCCTTCCGGTGAACAGGTGGCGCAACCGGGTTCAGGATCCCGGTCCCGTGCCCCAGCCCGAATGCTGCTCATGCAAGGAGGTGCGCGAGAACGCATCGATGGCCTGGATCAGGCCGTTCTGCACCTTGAAGAACTCGATCGCGAGCCCGAAGACGTTCTGCGGATACTCCTTCGGCGTCATGAAGACGGCGAAGCCGAGCACCACGCCGCGCTCGACGTCCGCGATGTAGTAGCGGCGGTTCTCCACGATCCAGTACACCGAAGGCTGCTTCATGCCGTTGCCGCAGCTCCACGGGAACGAGGTGGAGTCGCTGGTGACTGTGCCGGACTCGAGGCGCTGGCACGCGGGGCCCCAGGGCACGTCCCTGGTGTCGATTCGCTTCGAAACCACGTCCCAGTACTTGTCCGCCACGGCGAACAGTTCCTCGCGCGTGGAGCGCTCGGACTCGGGAATGACGGTGTCCCAGATGCGATCGGCCTGGTGCAGGTTGCGAATGGCATCCGAGCCGAAGCCCTGCTTCGGCTCGAGATCGAGCTGCTCGAGCTCGGTGATCTTGTGGTTCGCCACCTTGATGCGCAGGACGTAGTACAGCCACAGATCGCCGGCGCCTTCGGGCGGTTTGCGGTTCGCGGGCGGCGCACCCGCCGGGCGGTCATAGTTGTTCGTCACCACCCCGTAGAACACAGCGGTCGCGGTGACGGGGTCGGCGAAGACGAGCCGATACGGGATGCGACGCGCCGGGCCCCATACGGGTGAAGACTCGATCTTGCCCACGGTGCCGTTCGACGTGATCTTCGCGTTCTCCGCAATGGGCAACCCGGCCGTCGAGTTGTTACCGATCGCATCGAGCACCTGATTCAGAATGACCATCAGGCAACGCTTGTCGCACTCGACTTTGGCAACGTTCTCCCGGGTGTAGTCCGCCTTCGCCGCCAGGGCGGGCACCGACAGGACGACGATCGAAGCCATCGCCAGCCACTTGAAAACACGCATGTTTATTCCCCCTTCGGATCGCTCAGCAGGACATCGCGGGTCATCCACCACGAGCCGTCTTTCTGTTTCTGATAGATGCGTACGAACTTGCCCGTGGAATGCGTCGTGTCGCCGCCCGCCTTGGGCGTCGCGGCCACCGTCCAGGTGCCTCTCTGGTACGCGAGCGTGCGATCGATCACCGTCTCGAGCGGTGTCCACGTCTCATCGATATCGAACTGCGCGAGCGTGCGGCCGTTCGCGGCATCGTTCGCCGCCTTGCCGCTGATCGGGGGCCGCCCGGCCGTGATCATCATGTGATCCTCGTCGGTGAGGCTGCTGAGCGTTGCGATGTCACCGTCGTTGATCGACTTCAGGTAACGCGCGTTGAATGCCGTAATCG
>JBDZVF010000653.1:0-2642 GCA_040255575.1 Pseudomonadota bacterium
TCGGCGCGATGTTCCAGTAGTAGGGCAGCGCGAACTGAACGCCGCCGCGAGTGGAGTGGCCCAGCGTGGGGAAGAGAAAGCCGCTCTTGCGCTCGGTGCCGAGCGGGAACGACATCCACGGCAGGTAGAGAATCGGCACGCCCTTGAAGTCCACCTGCGCGCCGTGGCCGGTGCCGATGCGCGTGCGCGTGTCGAGCTCGATGCGATTCGCCTTGAGCTGCCAGGAGGAGTCATCGCGCGGGCAGGTGGTGAAGCTCACGTCACGCAGGCGGATGAGCCCTTCCGGCGTCATTTCCATGGAGTCCGCCATGCCGCGCGCGCCGCGCTGGCGCAGCTCGAACTGGGCCTGGCGGAACGATGCCCCGCCCGTCGGCGAATAGTTGCCGCCGGCGCCGCTTGCGCGCACGACGGGGTCCTCGTACTGAAGGTCGCCTTCCGCCTTCAGCGAATTGTCCCGGGTGTCGTACTCGAGCTCCTGCGCCTTGACCGTGCGGTCGCCCTGGCGGATCACCACGTCCTTCCTGAGGTGCAGGACGCTGCCTTCCTTCACACCGCCCTCGACTTCCGCGGACTCGATCTGGATCGGCGCATCCGAGGGTTCTTCGCGGATGGCCGGAAGGCTCGGGCGACCGGTGCCGGCGGCGATGCGCTGCGCGGCCAGCAGGTCAGGGCAGGAGGCCAGGGGATCTGCCGTTGGATCAGCGGCCAGCGAGTTCGTCACGGATCTGGCGAGCGGCGCGGCCTCCTTTTCTTCGTCGGCGGCATGCACTGCGAGTGGCAGGGCCGTAAGGCCGAGCCACGTGCCGAGGAACCAGAATGTGCACGACCGCCGCATGAAGCCGCGCATTATAATGACCCGCCGCGGCGTCGCGGCCTTATTCACCGTCTGCCCCACCGTCACCCCACATGCCGCCAACCGACGCGCGCCTCGCGCTGATTCACGACTGGGTTTCCACGGGGCTCGCGCTGCCTTCGCGCGCCATCGAGCCGGCGTCGAGCGATGCCAGTTTCCGCCGCTATTTCCGGGTGTTCACGCGAGACGGTCGCACCTTCATCGTCATGGACGCGCCGCCGGGCCGGGAGGACGTTCGCCCTTATGTGAAGGTCACCCGTCTGCTCGAGGCGACCGGCGTCCACGTTCCGCACATTCACGAGAGCGATGTGGAGCGCGGTCTGCTGCTTCTCGAGGACCTGGGCTCGACGCAGTACCTCACCCGACTCAATGCCGGCGGCGATCCGCACGCGATGTACGGCGATGCGCTGAAGGCGCTCGCGAGCATCCAGGTCAACGGGCGGGAGGGCGCGGCCGAGCTTGCGCCCTATGACCGCGCGGCGCTGATGCGCGAAATGGCGCTGCTGCCGGAGTGGTTCATTGGCAGGCATCTCGCGCTCGAGCTCACCGGCGAAGAGCAGGGCGTGATCGAAGCGGCGTTCGAGTTTCTCGTGCGCGAAGCGCTGGCGCAGCCGGTTGTGTTCGTCCATCGCGACTATCACTCGCGCAACCTGATGGTGACGAGGGCGAACAATCCGGGCGTCATCGATTTCCAGGACGCGCTCGCCGGGCCGGTGGGGTACGACCTCGTCTCGCTGCTGAAGGATTGCTATATCTCCTGGCCGCGAGAGCGCGTGGAGGGCTGGGTGAGCGCGTATCGCGATGAGCTCGTGAAACGCGGCGGGCCGGGCGGCAGCAGCGAGCGGGAGTTTCTGCGCTGGTTCGACCTCATCGGCGTGCAACGTCATCTCAAGGTGCTCGGGATCTTCGCGCGTCTTTGGTATCGCGACGGCAAGCCGGGTTATCTCGCGGATCTGCCGCTGACTCTCGAGTATGTGCGCAGCACGTGCGCGCGCTATCCGGAGCTGGCCGGGCTCTCGCGCATCGTCGAACGGCACTTCGTGCCCGGGCTGCCGCGCGCGAACGAACGCGTGCTGCGGCGATGAAAGACGGGATGCTTCGAAGCGGTGATGCGCCGATGAAAGGCGTGATGCGTCGAAGGGGTGATGCGTCGATGAAAGGCGTGATGCCTCGAAGCGGTGATGCGTCGATGGGAGCGGTGATGCGCCGACAAGCGGTGATGTCTCGGGAACCGGTGAGGCATCGATGAAGGCGATGGTCCTCGCGGCCGGCCGCGGCGAGCGCATGCGGCCCATCACCGATCACATCCCCAAGCCGCTCGTGCCGGTCGCGGGCAAGCCGCTGATCGCCTATCACCTGGAAGCGCTCGCGCGCGCCGGCGTGCGCGATGTCGTCATCAATCTCGCGTATCGCGGGGCGCAGATTCGCGAGGCGCTGCAAGACGGGAGCCGCTTCGGCCTGCGCATCCGTTACAGCGATGAAGGCCCGGAGCCGATCGAAACGGGCGGTGGCCTCTTCAAGGCGCTGCCCCTCCTGGGCGCTGACCCGTTCATCGTAGTGAACGGCGATATCTGGACGGACTTCGACCTCGCGACGCTGCCGCCACTCGATGAGAGCGCGCATGCCAGGCTCGTAATGGTTCCGAACCCGCCGCACGTGGCGCGCGGCGATTTTGCGTTCGACGGCGACTACATCATCGAAAGTGACAAGGACCGGTTCACCTACTCGGGCATCGGCGTGTTCTCGCCCGACTTCTTCCACGGCTGCCAGCCCGGCAAGTTTCCGCTGC
>JBDZVF010000654.1:0-2641 GCA_040255575.1 Pseudomonadota bacterium
CGCACGCGTTCGACGCCATCACTTTCTTCGCCTTTTTCCGTAGCCTGCTAGTGCGGGGACGGTCGACGAATACTTCACGACATGGCGTTCCCAACCCGTAGCCGATGATTTGCCTGACACGGCAGACCCGTGTGACACTCGCACCGTTGCGCTCAGCTCGCGCATCTTAGGCTGCCAATTCATCGTGAGCTGCCAGAACATTCCGCCCTGCGTTGATCTCGGCGAATCGCTGCTGGCCGCCATTGAGGCCCTACTTGCCACCGGCGCAACTGAGCGGGTAATCGCACATGAGCCAACGTTCAAGATTGATATCAGCGCCAGTGAGTTTGCGGAACGGCCGTTTGGTTTCAAGGTGCTGGAACAGGACGGCCGACCGCAACTCAGCATTCGTTGCGCAACGTTCCACCCACATCAACTCACGCTCGACGAACAGAGGACGTTGAAGCAAAAGATGTTCGAAGCGACAGCCCAGATCCTCGCGCACGTCTATTACTGGGGCGAAGACAGCGACCAACGGCTCGCGGCGCTCTTCGACGAAGGCCATGCGCTTGAGCGCTCGATTGACTTCACCACGAGCTTCGTGACGATCGGCAACATCCTTGGCTACGAGCCGAGGACTGTTTTCTCTGCTTGGTCCACACCGAGCAACGTCGAGTACGCGCTGACGCGCGAGGAGGAGTGGGACGCTGCAAGCCGGCGTGCGCGATCCGATCCCACTGCGCGCGACAAGGCGGCGTCAAGCTACGGCGAAGGCGAACCGCCTGAGGAACTCCGTGACCCGGAGCGTATCGTTCACTCGAACATGCACACTATTTCGCTCATCCGCACGCCGCTATGGGAACGTGCGGGATGGTCGGGCACTATGTTCCTTCATATTCCGGGAGAGAACCTGCCGCCGATCCTTGCTCCCATTTTCAAAGATGCCGAAGCAGCACGACAAATCCTTGAGGGGCTTCGAGCAGATTTGGGAGAAATCGATGAGAAAGATCGCCTCCGGGTCAGCATAATCCGCGGAATCGACCGGTTGAACCCATACGCTTATCGCGTAGTCATCGGGTCCAATCTACCGCCGGAGACTGCCAGAGACCCGGGCTCGTATTGGGTGATGGTGCTGCGTAGCAACACGATGACGCCAACGTCCGGCGTCAACCTCAGTCGGTTCCTGGACTCGTACCGATCTGCCGGAAGCTACATGTTAGCCGCGGCCGCGTGGCCGAAGGGGCAAGGGGCCCCAATGCCCGCCTCGGACGCGAGGATTCTCAAGCGCGAACTAAACATCCGAGAGGCTTGGCAGATCAGTCGCCACGATCCCGACGCCATGGGCATTCGAGACGATGACGATCCCATAATACCCACGGGCGAGGATCGCGCCCCCGTTTTGGGTCTTTTGGAATGGATGCGCGCGCGCCCTCATTCCTAACGCGGAGGCGTTGCTGAGAGCCGATGAGAGTCGTTTCTCTTCGCCACACGGCTCTTATCCCGACCTGTTCGCCTCGGCATGTGCGCGTTTGGTCATCGCATGCGATAGCAGCAAACCGTGACAAGGTCGGCGCATTCGTTAATTCAGAGTTTCTAGACTGATGCATTTGTAGAGGCCGCGGCCTAACGTGCGTTGGAGCTGTCAAGGGCGCTATGGAAGCAGCGCCTGCGGCGCTGCATCTTGTCTGGTGCCCTTGCAGCTCAACTTGAGGCGTTATGCGGCAACACTCTATCGAGGAGTTCACGCGCTTGTAATCCGCAGATCATGGTCAGCTAATCGCGACGCACTACGATTCACCATGTAGTGCGCGGCGAGTCACTCCCTGCGGCAGGCATTCAGGACCGGAGTTCACAGCGGAGGCATTCGTGCCGATCCCCCCCTTATCACAGCGGCTCGCCATCGTCGTTTCCAGGTGCGTGTCACTTGCCGCGCTCGCGGCCGGCTGCGTCGCCGAGCGCCAGAGTGCCGCGGCTGCGGACGCGGGTACTGTTTCCTCAATTCCCGTCGTCGAGATCCGAGTCCGCAACGGTGCGGCTCAGCACGGAGCGCTGTTGGGAGGCACGCACATTTTTGTTCAGCCCGAGCGCGGGCCGATGTTCGTCCATCGCCGCGCCGATGGTCGCCGCACCGAACTCGTGTCGGGAACCGCGCGGCGCGGACAGGCACCGCAGGTGGCCTGGGCTCAGGCGCTGTCGGACGGAACGATCGTGACGTACGACTTCCGCAACCGCCAAGTGGCGGTGTTCGACACCGTCGGCGCCCTGGTGCGGACGACATCGCTGCAGGCCCCGACCGGCACGCCCAGCCCGGTCGCCGCGTTCAGCGACGGGCGAATGGTCGTGCTCCGCGATTTCCTGCCGTCGCCGTACGTGCAGGAAACGGGAGAATACACCGACACGACCGTCCTGCTGTCGATATCGTCCGAGGCTCAGCTCACAGGGCCAGCAATTCCGGTCAGGCGGGCGCAGCGTTTCGGTGCTCTCGACGCGCAACGGGCGTCGGACGAAGTTCCGACGCGCCGTGCCAGCCTGAACGTCGTGGGAGGCGTGTTCGATGGGAGAGCGCGGCACAGCATCACCGTACCGCTCTCACCGACGACAGCCGTTGGCGCCGCGGCCGACGGCTTCTACATCGGCCGCACTGATTCGGCAGAAGTTCGGT